>JBJMWE010000239.1:0-22745 GCA_045810285.1 Vitreoscilla sp.
CGCGCCATCGTGCGACGCAGGCGCGCCGCGCGGCGCTGCTGGGCCGCGTCCTGCTGCAGTTCGAGGCCGACCACTCGATCGCGCTGCGCCGCGCGCCGGACGTGCGCGCCGCCGTCGACGAAGCCTGGGGCGCGCCCGACGGCTCGCCGGCCATCGCGTCGCTGCGCGAGCTGCAAGGCCTCGTCGGCGCGCACGAGTGGCGCAAGAAGGGCGTGGAGGTGCCTGCGTTGCGCGGCCGCATCCACCCGCACTTCGGCGTGTTCTCGCCCCTGCGCGGCGAGTACCTCGACCTCATCGCGCAGGCGCCGCTGCCCAAGGGCGCCGAAACGCTCGCGTTCGACATCGGCACCGGCACCGGCGTGATCGCCGCGCTGCTGGCGCGCCGCGGCGTGCGCCAGGTCGTGGCCACCGACCTGGACCCACGCGCGATCGCCTGCGCCGCCGACAACCTCGCCCGCCTCGGCGTCGCGACGCAGGTGCGCGTCGTCCAGGCCGACATGTTCCCCGAGGGCCGCGCGCCGCTGGTCGTGTGCAACCCGCCGTGGGTGCCGACCGCGCCGAACGCCGCCATCGAGCGCGCCGTCTACGACCCGGACAGCGCGATGCTGCGCGCCTTCCTCGCCGGCCTGGCCGCGCACCTCGCGCCGGGCGGCGAAGGCTGGCTCGTGATGTCGGATCTGGCCGAGCACCTGGGCCTGCGCACGCGCGACAAGATGCTCGGCTGGATCGCCGCCGCCGGCCTGCGCATGGTGGCGCGCCACGACACGCGGCCCACGCATCCGAAGGCGGGCGACCCGACGGACCCGCTGTTCGCCGCACGCAGCCGCGAAGTGACCTCGCTGTGGCGCCTGGGGGCGGCATGAAGGCCGCCGCCAAGCCCACCGGCGCCTCGCGCGACACCGCGCGCGGTGCGGACACGCCCGGGTTCGCGCCGGACGCCGCGTTCCCGTCGCTGTCGACCGCGCGGCTGCAGCTGCGAGAGATCGTCGCCAGCGATGCGCCCGCCCTGCTCGCCATCCACGGCGACCGCGAGGCGATGAAGTGGTTCGGCACGGACCCGCTGGCCGACCTCGAGGCCGCCGAGAAGGTCATCGCCGGCTTCGCCAACATGCGCACGCTGCCCAGCCCGGGCGTGCGCTGGGGCATCGTGCATGCGAACGCGGCGCGCGGCAGCGCCCTGCTGGGCACCTGCGGCGTCTTCCGCTGGAACCGCGGCTGGCGCAGCTGCCTCACCGGCTACGAGCTCGCGCGCCACGCGCAGGGCCAGGGCTACATGACGGAGGCGCTGCGCGCCATCTACGCCTGGGCCTTCGACACGATGGACGTCGACCGCATCGAGGCCCAGGTGCACCCCGACAACCTGCCCTCGCTCGCGCTGCTGAAGAAGCTGGGCTTTGTCGAAGAAGGACTGCTGCGCGAGGCCGGCTACTGGCTGGGCGAGCGGCGCGACCTCGTGCAGCTCGGCCTCTTGCGGCGCGAGTTCGTGCGGGGATAGGGAGTCTGCGCGGCAGCAGGCGCCTTCTGCCGCGCAGACTTCTGATCAGCCCAGCGTCGCGAGCAGCGCGTCGAGCTGCCCGAACTGCTCGGGCATGCTGTCCGAGGCCCCGAAATTGCGATCGAGGGCTTCGCGGGTCGCGTAGGCCTCGGTGAAGGTCAGGTGCGTCCTGCCGTCCTTCTCCTCGAAGGTCACGGTGCTGATGGCGCCGTCCTCGCTCTCCTCGTTCGTCCAGGCCAGGCGCGACGGCGGCGTCACTTCGACGTACTTGCCGAAGAAGGCCAGGGTCCTCGAGTCGCCGAGGTCGAACACGAGGCGGTAGCCGCCGCCCACCCGCACGTCCTGCTCGAGGGACAACAGCTTCAGGCCGATCGACTTCGGCACCCACCAGCGCTTGAAGAGCTCGGGCCGCGTCCAGGCCTCGAAGACGATGCGCGCAGGGGCATCGAACGTCCGCTTCACGATCACCGCGAGATCCGTGCGCTGCACGGTCGTGGGGTTCCTCGTCGCACCGGGTTCACTTCCTTCGACCATGGCTGTCCTCCTTGAGTTTCAGTTCCGCGACGACCTTGTCCAGCTCGTCGAAGCGCTCGTCCCAGACGCGCCGGTAGCGCTCGATCCAGGCCCATTCCTCGTCCAGCCCCCGCACGCCCAGCCGGCAGGTGCGCACGCGTCCCACCTTCTCGGTGCTGACGAGCCCGGCCTGCTCGAGGACGCCGACGTGCTTCTTCATCCCCGTCAGGGTCATGTGGAAGCGCTCGGCCAGCGCCGTGATGGAAGCGTCCTCGTGCCACAGCTGCTCCAGCACGCCGCGGCGGGTGGCGTCGGACAGCGCGGCGAACGAGGCGTCGAGACGGGATGAATACTGAACCATTAAGTTCAGTATAGGACCGCGATCCGGCCGGCGCAAGTGCCCGCCGCCGCGGCTTCAGTCCTCGTAGACCTCGAGCGGCAGGTCGTCGGGGTCGGCGAAGAAGGTGAAGCGGCGGCCGGTGTACTCGTCGACGCGGATGTCCTCCACGGCCACGCCGTGCGACTCGAGCTGCGTCTTCGCGGCGGCCACGTCGGCCACCGCGAACGCGAGGTGGCGCAGGCCGCGCGCCTCGGGGTACGACGGGCGCGGCGGCGCGCCCTCGAAGCTGAACAGCTCCACCTGCGAGCCGTCGGGCAGGCCGAGGTCCAGCTTCCACGAGCGCCGCGCCGCACGGAAGTGCTCCGCGATCACCCGCAGGCCCAGCACCTGCGTGTAGAAGCGCTTCGAGGCCTCGTAGTCGGAGCAGATGATGGCGGCGTGGTGGAGGCGAAGAAGCATGGCGCGATTGTCGCCCCGGCCCACTGCCGGGCATCGCCAATCCGCTGCGCCGATCAACCCTGGGTTTTCCATTAATCAGTCCGCTTGATTTATTTATCCAGGGTTCTTACGATGCGCACATCCCATGCCGACGCCAGAAGCGGCTCTTCATCCAACCACCGGAGACAACATGAACAAGCTCGCCTCGTCCCTGCTCGCGGCCACCGTCCTCGCCACGGCCAGCCCCTTCGCCGTGTCGGCCGACCAGCCCGTGATCGGACTGATCACGAAGACCGACACCAACCCGTTCTTCGTGAAGATGAAGGAAGGCGCGACGCAGATGGCCAAGGAACGCGGCGCCAAGCTGGTGACCGCGGCCGGCAAGCAGGACGGCGACAACGCGGCCCAGGTCACGGCCATCGAGAACATGATGACCGCCGGCGCGAAGACGATCCTGATCACCGCCAACGATTCGAAGGCCATCGTGCCGGCGATCCAGAAGGCCCGCGCCAAGGGCGTGATGGTGATCGCGCTCGACAGCCCGACCGACCCGCAGGACGCCACCGACGCGCTGTTCGCCACCGACAACTACAAGGCCGGCGTGCTGATCGGCGAGTACGCGAAGGCCGCGCTCGGCGGCAAGCCGGCGAAGATCGTCACGCTGGACCTGTTCCCCGGCCACCCGGTGGGCGCGCAGCGCCACAACGGCTTCATGAAGGGCTTCGGCCTGGCCGCGCCGGACGCCAAGGTCAACGAGCTCGGCAAGTCCGCCGAGATCGTCTGCTCGGCCGACAGCTACGGCGACCAGGCCAAGGGCCAGACGGCCATGGAGAACTGCCTGCAGAAGAACCCCGACGTCAACCTCGTCTACACGATCAACGAGCCGGCCGCCGCGGGTGCCTACACGGCGCTCAAGCGCGCGGGCAAGGAAAAGGGCGTGGTCATCGTGTCGGTGGACGGCGGCTGCGCGGGCATCCGCAACGTCAAGGCCGGCGTCATCGCCGCCACGTCGCAGCAGTACCCGCTGAAGATGGCCGCGCTCGGCGTGGCCGCCGGCGTCGACTACGCCGCCAAGGGCACCAAGGTCAGCGGCTACACCGACACGGGCGTCACGCTGATCGCCGACAAGCCCATGCCGGGCGTCGAGAGCAAGGACTCCAAGGTCGGCGAATCCCTGTGCTGGGGCAAGTGATGAGCGCCGTACGGCCGCCCGAAGGCGCTCGCCCCGGAATGCGCAGCATGGAGGACTCCCAATGACGACAGCGAGCACTTCAGAGGCGACGGCCGCGGGCAAGCCGAACGCGCCGGGACCCCATTGGCCCGCGGGCCTGAGCGTGGCGGTCCTGGGCCCCGTGATCGCGCTGGTGCTCGCCTGCGTGTTCTTCGCCACGCAGAGCGACCACTTCCTGTCCGGCGCCAACTTCTCGCTAATCCTGCAGCAGGTGGCCGTGGTCGGCGTGATCGCCATCGGGCAGACGCTGGTGATCCTGACCGGCGGCATCGACCTGTCGTGCGGCATGCTGATGGCGCTCGGCGGCATCGTGATGACGCGCTTCGCGGCCGTCAACGGCCTGCCGCCGCTGCTGGCCATCCTGTGCGGCGTGGGCGTGACCACGCTGTTCGGGCTGGTCAACGGGCTGCTGGTCACGCGCATCCGCCTGCCGTCGTTCATCGTCACGCTGGGCACGATGAACATCGCGTTCGCCGCCACGCAGCTGTACTCGGGCGCGCAGACGGTCACCGACCTGCCGCCGATGATGACGGCGCTCGGCGATACCTTCGGCATCGGCACGACGCAGTTCGCGTGGGGCACCGTGGTCATGCTGGCGCTGTATGCGCTCGCCTGGTTCATGCTGCGCGAGACGGCCGCGGGCCGCCATGTCTACGCGGTGGGCAACAACCCCGAGGCCACCCGGCTGGTGGGCATCGCCACGCAACGCGTGCTGCTGATCGTCTATGTCGTGGCCGGCGCGTTGTACGGCGTCGCCTCGGTGCTGAGCGTGGCGCGCACGGGCGTGGGCGATCCGAACGCGGGGCAGACCGACAACCTCGACGCCATCACGGCGGTCGTGCTGGGCGGCACCAGCCTGTTCGGCGGCCGCGGCGTGGTCATCGGCTCGCTGGTGGGCGCGCTGGTGGTGGGCGTGTTCCGCAACGGCCTGACGCTGATGGGCGTGTCGTCCATCTACCAGGTGCTGGTCACCGGCGTGCTGGTCATCCTGGCCGTCACGGCCGATCAACTCTCGCGCCGCGGGGGACGCTGAACATGAACGCAACAACCCAACCGCGCGTGGTCATGAAGGCCACGGCGCTCGTCAAGCGCTACGGCCAGGTCGTGGCGCTCGACGGCTCGGACTTCGAGCTGCGATCGGGCGAGATCCTGGCCGTCATCGGCGACAACGGGGCGGGCAAGTCGTCGCTGATCAAGGCCTTGTCCGGCGCCACCATCCCGGACTCGGGCGAGATCGAGCTGGATGGCGTCGCCACCCGCTTCCGCAGCCCGATCGAGGCGCGGCGCGCGGGCATCGAGACGGTCTACCAGGACCTGGCCGTCGCCCCCGCGATGAGCATCGCCGAGAACCTGTTCCTGGGCCGCGAGATGCGCCGCCCCGGCTGGCGCGGCAGCGTGCTGCGCATGCTGGACAAGCGCCGCATGATCGAGGAGAGCATCGCGCGCCTGGCGGAACTGAAGGTGGGCATCCGCTCGATGTCGCAGGCGCTCGAGACGCTGTCGGGCGGCCAGCGGCAGTGCGTGGCAGTGGCGCGCGCAGCGGCGTTCGCCAAGCACGTCGTCATCATGGACGAGCCCACCGCGGCGCTCGGGGTCAAGGAAGGCGGCATGGTGCTCGAGCTGATCCGCCGCGTGCGCGATCGCGGGCTCGCGGTGGTGCTGATCTCGCACAACATGCCGCACGTGTTCGAGGTGGCGGACCGCATCCACGTGGCGCGGCTGGGCAAGCGCGCCACCGTGCTCGACCCGAAGAAGATCGGCATGAGCGACACGGTGGCCGTCATGACCGGTGCCCTGCGGCCGGAGGACCTGCCCGCCGAAGCCCTGGCCCACTGAAGGAAGCCGTGAACGACTCCCACGCGCGCACGGAACGCGCGCACCTGCGCCCGCGCGGCTCGAGCCAGGGCGGACTGCGCCAGTACAACGAACGCGTGGTGCTGCAGGCGATCCGGCTGCACGGCGCCCTGCCCGGTGCCGAGATCGCGCGGCTCACGGGCCTCACGGCGCAGACCGTGTCGATGATCACCAAGAGCCTGATCGACGACGGCTACCTGCGCAAGGGCGAGCCCGTGCGCGGCAAGGTGGGGCAGCCTTCGGTGCCGTTGTCGCTGGCGCCGGACGGCGCCTACGCGATCGGCATCAAGGTGGGCCGGCGGCGCCTGGACACGCTGCTGATCGACTTCAGCGGCCAGCCCTGCGCGCGCTGGTCGCTGGACTACCGTTTCCCCGATCCCGACGAGGTGCTCGCCGAGCTGCGCCAGCGCTTCAGCGCGGTGCGCCGCAAGCTGGGCCCCGAAGCGCGGTTGCGCCTGCAGGGCGTCGGCCTGGCGGCGCCGCTGTCGCTGAGCAGCTGGCAGGCGCTGCTGGGCGTGACGCCCGCCATGGCGGAGCGCTGGAACCGCCTGGACCTGCGCGACGCCATCGCCGACCTGTGCGACTGGCCGGTGCACTCGATGAAGGACACCGCCGCGGCCTGCGTCGCCGAGCTCGTGGCCGGACGCGGCCGCGGCATGCACAGCTTCCTCTACATCTTCGTCGACACCTTCATCGGCGGCGGCCTCGTGATCGACAGCCACCTGCGCAACGGCCTGACCGGCAACGCCGGCGCGATCGGCTCGATGCCGCTGGGCCTGCCCGGGGCGCGCGGCCCCGCGCCGCAGCTGCTGAGCGTGGCGTCGCTGCACACGCTGGAACAGGCGTGGCGCGACGCCGGGCTGCCGGATGCGGGCTTCGACGGCCCGCAGCCGCTGCAGGCGCCGTGGCGCGCCGTGACGCTCGCGTGGATCGACAAGGCCGCCACCGCGATCGCGCACGCGATCAACGGCGCCGTCTGCCTGCTGGACCTCGACGGCGTGATCATCGACGGCGCGATCCCGCGCGAGCTGCTCGACGCGCTGATCGCGGCGACGTCCGCGGCGATGCGGCGCTCGAACTGGGAAGGCGTCAGCGCGCCGCAATTGCTGGCCGGCACGGTGGGCCCCGACGCGGGCGCGCTCGGCGGCGCGCTGCTGCCGCTGCACGCGAACTTCGCGCCCGACCGCGACCTCTTCATCAAGGAACACGCATGAACCCGTCCTCCCTCGCGGGCCAGGTCGCCGTCGTCACCGGCGCGGCCTCGGGCATCGGCCTGGCGAGCGCGTCGGCCCTCGTGGCAGCGGGCGCCCGGGTGGTGATGGTCGACCGCGACGCCGGCGCGTTGCGCGCCGCGTGCACGCCGCACGGCGACGCGATGCTGCCGCTGCAACTCGATCTCCTCGATCCGGCGGCCTGCGCGTCGCTGGTGCCACGGGCGCTGGAGATGGCCGGCCGCATCGACGTCCTGCATGCCAACGCCGGCCTGTACATCGGCGGCGACCTCGTCGACGCGGACAGCGGCGCGATCGACCGCCTGCTGCAGCTCAACGTCGCCGTGGTGATGAAGAACGTGCACGACGTGCTGCCGCACATGATCGAGCGCGGCGCCGGCGACATCGTCGTCACCAGCTCGCTGGCCGCGCACTTCCCCACGCCGTGGGAGCCCGTCTACGCGGCGTCGAAGTGGGCCGTCAACTGCTTCGTGCAGACCACGCGGCGCCAGGTGTTCAAGCATGGCATCCGCGTCGGCGCGATCTCGCCGGGGCCCGTGATGACCGGCCTGATCGCCGACTGGCCCGCCGACAAGCTGCGCGAGGCGCGCGCGTCCGGCAGCCTGCTCGAGCCGGCGGAGGTCGCCGACGTCGTGCTGTTCATGCTGACGCGGCCACGCGGGATGACGATCCGCGACGTCGTGATGATGCCGACCAATTTCGACCTGTAGGGCGGGTTAGCCGCAGGCGTAACCCGCCGTTCGCCGGCCGCCTACAGACGTGGCATTGAACGCCGCGGACGGACCAGCACGTCGCCGAACGGCGCAGGGCACGCCGCCGATGATGCCGACCAATTTCGACCGTAGGGCGGGTTAGCCGCAGGCGTAACCCGCCGTTCGCCGGCCGCCTACAGACGTGGGATTGAACGCCGCGGACGGACCAGCACGTCGCCGAACGGCGGGTTACGCCTGGCGGCTAACCCGCCCTACGCCGTCGCGATCGCCGAAGGCGGCACGGCGCGCCGCGCGTGTCGCGATCGTCAGAGCGCGCCGCAGCGCGCGCCGATCGCGTCGGCGATCGTCTTCGTGCGCGACTGGCCGAACTCCCAGAAGTTCGCGGGCTCCACGAATGCCATCACCTCGATGCTGACGCGCACCTCGTCGCCCGCGCGCTCGACCACGCCGGTGACCTCGGGCAGCGTGGTGCGGAACGAGACGCCGGACGCCTCGATGCCTTGCGGCGCCGGGTTGACGCCCGGCACGCCGTCGACGCCGCGCACGGCCTCGATGACGCAGGCGCGCAAGTCCTTCGGATGGGCCTGCACGTCCACCGAGATGCGGTGCACGGTGGTGTTCGGGGCCACGCAGGCGGCACAGGCGGCGGACGCCGCGACGGCCAGCAGGGCCCTCGCGGCGGTGATGCGCATACGGCGCGGCTTGTCTTCGTTCATCGTCACATCGGCAGTCATGGAGGCATTCTCGCCTCGCCGGCCGTTCGCGGCAGCTCCAGTGATCGCGCCCGTCGCACGCCGACCGGGCTGCCGCCCCCACACCGACGCGAGACCGCGCGGCAGCCGGGCCGCCAGGTCACTTCGGCTGCTCGTTGCCGTAGGTCCGCGTGAGGTAGTCGACGATCTCGGGCATGTCGTCGTCGGCGACCGGCGCCTTGAAGACGGTCTTCATGCGATGCACCATCGCGTCCCAGTATGGCCGCGCCGCGGTGGGCGGCTGCATGCGCATGTACTCGGCCGAGTGGCACATCGTGCAGTTGGCCTGGGCCTTGGCATAGCCGGGCAAGGGGCTGGCCTTGAGCTGCACGGCATCGGGCGGGAGCTGGATGTCCTTGGCCGCGAGCGGCGAGGCGAGGACGGCGGCGACGCTGGCGGCCGCGAGAAGAGTTGCGTGCTTCATGGGGCCTCCTTCAGCTGGCCTGGACCTTGACCGACTCGACGACGTTGCGCATGTACCCCGAGGGTTGCCACAAGGCCTCCATCGGCTGGCTCTCGCCCGCTCGATTGAAGGCGCGCACCCGCAGGTCGTGGACGCCGGCCTGCGGCGTGAACCCGAACGTGAACTCGCGAAACGAGAAGCGCCCGAGGTCCTCGCCCAGCGTCGCCTCGCGCCAGCTCTGGCCGCCGTCGGCACTCCAGGCGACCTCGCGGATGCCCTGGCCGCCGTCGAACGCGATGCCGCGCACCCCCAAGGCCCTGCCCGCCGGAACGCGCGCACCGTCGTCCAGCGACGTGATGAACGAGCGCACGTTGAAGCGGCCGATCGGGCGCGTGGCGGCGGGCGCCGTGCCCGGTTCCACGCAGGCGCACGCGTTGTCGGGCACCCGGTACGCCGGCTTCATCCAGAAGCCGTCGTAGGCCTGGTCGATCACCTGGATGTCGGACAGGTGCTTGACCCAGTAGGTGCCGTAGTAACCCGGCACGACCAGCCGCACCGGGTAGCCGTTGAGGAACGGCAGGTCGGCGCCGTTCATCTGGTACGCGACCATCACCTCGCCGTTGGCGGCGACGTTCATGTCGAGTGCCTTCACGAAGTCGCCGCCGCCCATCAGCGCCGTGTCCAGGCCGTCGAACGTGACCTGCCTGGCCGAGTTCTTCACCTCGGCGCGTGCCAGGATGTCCTTCAGCGGCACGCCCACCCAGCGCGCGTTGCCCATCGTCCCGTTGGTGCTCTGGCCGCCGGTCACGCGCGGGTTGAACAGCGCCCGGCCGTTGCCCGAGCACTGGTTGACGGCCACGAGCTCCAGCGGCTTGAACTGCGTGCGCAGGTCGGCCACCGTGAGCTCGAAGGGCTTGCCCACCGCGTTGCCGCCGATCCGGACGACGTGCTTCGCACCGTCGATCGAGGTCGGGATGCCGGCGTTGTGGTACCGCACGAAGAAGGCGTCGTTGGGCGTGATGACGCCCTCGTTGAACACGGAGAACGGCGTCTCGAGTTGCGGCGGTCGCGAGGTGATCACGATCAGGGGCCGCTTCTCCGGGAACGCCACGAGGTCCCGATGCCCGTTGGCGATCGGCAGTTCGACGCCCGTGCCCTGCGCACCGGCGCTGCGACCCAGCAGCGACGTGGCGAGGCCGGCACCGCCGGCGACGACGAGCCTGCGGCGCAGGCGGTTGGCAGGAGGATTCGTCATGCGGGTTCCTTGAAGGTGGCCGGTTGGCATGGACAAGATCTGCATCCGCGGACCGGACCGTTCCGCGCGATGGACGAATTCAGCTCGGCAGGGAGTTTAGTCCCGGGGTGCCTTTGTCCAAACGAGGTTTCGTCTGGATACAGCACTGGGTATGCAACTCCCCTACCCTGCGCCAGCGCCATGCAGTGAGGGAAGAAGACCCCGGCCAAGAGCACGAGAGCGTCTTCGCAGCGCGCGGAATCCACTCCGTCATCGCCGCCAAGAGGTCGAAAATCGTGAAGCATCTCACTGCATTCCTGCTGTCGTTCCTGGTCGCTGCGAACGCGCTGGCCGACGTCACCGCCCTGGTCGTTACCGAACCCAGCAATCGCAAGGACGCGATGATGGTCTCGCGCGACGCGTTGCAGGCTCACCTGTCCAGGGTATTGAAGGAAACGGTCGTCGTGGCTAGCACCGACGACATGACCGACGCGATGCGCGCAACGCGCAGCGGCGGCTTCGACATCTTCATCGCGCCGCCGCAGGTCGCGGCCTCCGCGCTGGGCCACGGTTATGCGCTCGTGGGCGCCACCGACTCCGACGAACAGTACCTGCTGGTGGGCCGCAGCGACCTCGCGTCCGTCGGTGCGCTGCGCGGCAAGGAGATCTACCTCCCGCAGCAGGACTCGATCTACACGTACCTCGCGCGCGGGCTGCTCAATGCGAACGGCCTGAGCTTCAAGGACATGAAGCACATCGACTACGAGCGCTACCCGCAGGCAGGCCTGTTCGCCCTGATGCTGGGCCGCTCCGAGGCCACCATGGTGCGCAGCGCCGACTGGGAGAACTGGGATCGCGACCACGCCGGCGTCGCCAAGGTGCTGGCGATCTCCAGCGCCGTGCCCGGCGGCTACTCGGTGGCCGTGCGCAAGAAGCTGCCCTCCGAGACGCGCGGCAAGCTGGCGCGCTGGTTCGAGAACGACGGCACCACCTGCGGACTGAAGCCGGTCTTCGCACACCCTGACCTGGCGCCGTACACGCGCGTCGCCGAACTGGGCACCTTCACGCCGAAGTCGCTGCCCGGCGCCACGGTGGTCGATCACGACACCGTCAAGGCGCTGGTCGGCAGCGGCGCGGTGCTGGTCGACACGCGCATCGAGTCCGAATACCGCGACAAGCACATCCCCGGCGCCTTGTGGCTGCCCTATGGCGAGAAGAGCCTGAAGGACGTGGCGTTCGACGCGAAGGCCGACAACTTCCCGGGGCTCGCCAGGCTCGATCGCACACAGAAGATCGTGTTCCAGTGCAACGGACCCGAGTGCTGGAAGTCCTACAAGGCCAGCCGCGCCGCGATCGCCGCCGGCTACCAGCACATCTACTGGTTCCGCGGCGGCATGCCCGAATGGGAGATGGCCGGCGAGCGCACCGAGAAGACCGGCGCCACGCTGGCGCTCTCGAACTGACGGCGTCGCGCCCGGGCGCAGGCGCACGGGCCGGCGCTCACTTCAACGGCCAGGCAACCAGGATCAGCGGCGTGCCCACGAGCAGCACCATCAGCGTCAAGGGCAGGCCGAGGCGCCAGTAGTCGCCGAACCGGTAGCCGCCCGGGCCCATCACCAGGGTGTTGTTCTGGTGGCCGATGGGCGTGAGGAAGTCGCAGGCGCAGCCGAGCGCCACCGCCATCAGGAACGGATCCGCGCGGTAGCCCAGGTTGGTCGCCACGGCCGCGGCCACGGGGCCCAGCACCAGCACCGCGGCGGCGTGGTGCAGCAGCGGCGTCAGCAGCATCGCGGTGAGCACCACCAGGCCGACGGCCGCAAAGCCCGGCACTTGTCCGGCCGCATGCGTCAGGCCCTGGGCGATCAACGCGGTGGCGCCGGTGTCCTTGAGCGCCTCGCCCACCGGGATCAGGCAGCCCAGCATCACGATCACGGGCCACTCGACGGCGTCGTAGGCCTCCTTCGCGTTGATCTGGCGCGTCAGCACCGTGAGCGCGGCCGCGCCGAAGAACGCCACCTCGACGTCGACCCAGCGCAGCCCCACCAGCACCAGCGCCACGGCCAGCAGCGCGATCGGGATCAGGCCGCTGGCCTTGCGGCCCAGCGTGAGCTTGCGGTCGGCCAGCGGCAGCACGCCGAGTTCCTCCACCGCGGCCTGCAGCTTCTTGCCCCAGCCCTGCAGCAGCACCACGTCGCCGGCGGAGAAGCGGTGCGAGCGCAGGCGCTTGACGGTGGCCTTGCTGGCCTGGTGCACCGCGAACAGGTTGACGCCGAAGCGATGGCGCAGGTTCAGCGTGGCCGGGGTCTGGCCCACCAGCATCGAGTCGCGCGGCACGACGACCTCGACCACCTCCATCTCGTCGGTCTTCTGCTCCGGCTGGGCCAGCTCCTTGGAACCGGCGATCTCGTAGCCCGTCTTCGCGACGAGCTTGTCGATGACGGTCGGGTCGCCCAGCATCACCAGCACGTCGCCGGGGTAGATGCGCCAGTCCTCGGCCGGGATGTAGCGTCGGCCGCCCTCGCGCACGATCGCCGCGACCGAGGCGTCGCCCTCGGACAGCTCCTCCAGCGAGCGCACGCTGAGGTCGGACAGCGCCGGCGTCGCCGGGATGCGCAGCTCGGTGGAGTACGACTCGATCGAGAAGCTCTCCTCGGCCGACTTCTGCCCTTCGCGCCGCGGGATCAGGCGCCAGCCGATCGCCAGGAAGACGATGGAGATCGTCGCCAGCGGCAGGCCGACCGGCACGAAGTCGAACAGCTTGAACGGCGGCAGTCCGACCTCCTGGCGCACGCTGGAGATCAGCAGGTTGGGCGAGGTGCCGATCTTCGTGATGGTACCGCCCACCAGCGAGCCGAAGGCCAGCGGCATGAGGTAGGCCGAGCGCGGCATGTTCGAGCGCCGCGCCGCCTGGATCGCCACCGGCATCACGATGCCCAGCGTGCCCACGTTCTTGATGAAGGCCGACAGGTAGCCCACCGACGCGGTGAGGATGCCGATCTGCAGCGACGGCGATTTCACGCGCGCGAGCAAGGCGCCGATCCACACGTCCAGCACGTTCGACGACGCGATCGCGCGGCTGACCACCAGCACCGAGCCGATGATGATGATCACGGGGTTGGAGAAGCCCGAGAACGCCTTCGAGCCGGGCACCACGCCCAGCACGACGGCCGCCACGAGGGCGAGCGCGGACACGAGGTCGAAGCGCAGCCGCCCGCTCATGAACAGGGCGAGCATGGCGGCGATCACGATGAAGGCCTCGGCCTGGTGGAGGGTCATGCGCGTTCCCGGCACGGGCGCGCCCCGGCGGCGGCCCTCTTTCGGCCGGCCATGGCAAACGAGGTGCCACGCGCTCGACCACCCCGCCCTCGTTCGAAGCCCGGCCGACCGGCACGGGCGGCGGCGTCCGCGCGATACTCGCACGACACACCCCTGGAGAGTCGACGATGGCAGGCGAACAGATCCGCTTCGACGATGGCGCGGCCTACGAGGACTTCATGGGCCGCTGGAGCCTGCTGGCCGGCAACGCCTTCCTGGACTGGCTGGCGCCCGCCAAGGGCCTGCGCTGGCTCGACGTGGGCTGCGGCAACGGCGCGTTCACCGAGCTGCTGGTCGAACGCTGCGCGCCGAAGTCGGTGCAGGGCATCGACCCTTCCGAGGCGCAGATCGCGTTCGCTCGCCAGCGCCTCCCGGGCGGGCACGACATCGGCTTTCGCACGGGTAGCGCGATGGCGCTGCCGTATGCCGACGGCACGTTCGACGCCGTCGCGTCCGCGCTGGTCATCTTCTTCGTGCCCGACGCGCCGAAGGCCGTCGTCGAGATGGCGCGCGTCATCCGCCCCGGCGGCGGCGTCTGCGCCTATGCGTGGGACCTGCTCGGTGGCGGCTTCCCGTATGCCGCGCTGCAGGATGCGATGACGGCGCTGGGCCAGGAGCCGCCGTCACCGCCGCATCCGGAGGCCGCGACGCTGGAGTCGCTGCGCACGATGTGGACGGACGCGGGCCTGGTCGACGTCGAGACCACCCAGGTCACGGTGCAGCGCCGTTTCGCGGACTTCGACGCCTGGTGGGCCTGCGCGCGCAAGGGCCCGGTCTTCGGGCCGCGCCTGGCCGGGATGGCCGGCGGCAACACCGATGTCCTGAAGGCGCGCCTGCGTGAACGCCTGCCCGCGGCCACGGACGGCAGCATCACGAGCAGCGGCCGTGCGACGGCCGTGCGCGGGCGCAAGCCCGAATAGTGTCCCTGGCGCCAACGCGTCTCGCGGCGGCCAGGATGCCCGTCACGCGCCCGCGGCGGGGAACTCGATCGCGAAGCACGCGCCGCCCAGCTCGCCATCGCTGACGCTCACCGTGGCGCCGTGCATCGCCGCGATGTCGTGCACGATCGCCAGGCCCAGGCCGGTGCCTTGCCAGCGCGGGCGCGACCCGCGCGCGTAGCGCTCGAAGATCACCCGGCGCTCCGACGGCTTGATGCCGGGGCCGTTGTCGCAGATGCGCAGCCCGGGCGGCGATTCGATCACCGCCACCAGCACGCGGCCCTTGCGGCCCACGGCCTTCATCGCGTTGTCGATGAGGTTGGCCAGCGCCTCGGCCAGCAGTTCCACCTGCGCGGTCACCGTGACGCGCGTGGACGGCATCTGCAGCTCGAGGTCGACGTGCTGGTCGAGCGCGGCCTCCGCGAACAGGCCGCAGACGTCGCGCGCGATGTCGCGCAGGTCGGCCGGGGCCCGGTCGAGATCGCCGCGCCCTTCGGGGTCGAGCCGGCCCAGCAGCATCAGCTGCTGCACCAGCCGGCCCGTGTGCTCCGTGACCTGCGAGAGCTCGTCCAGCACGGCGCGCGCGCTCTCGAGGTCGGGGCTGTTGCGCGCGCGGGCCATGCCCAGGCGCAGGGCGGTCAGCGGCGTGCGCAGCTGGTGCGCGGCCGCGGCGGCGAACATGCGTTCGCGCACGAGGATGCCGCGGATGCGCGAGAGCAGGTCGTTCAGCGCGGTGGCGAACGGCGACAGCTCGGACGGCAGGTCGCCCTCGGGGATCGGCTCCAGCGACGCGTGGGCCTGCCGGCTCCATTGCTCGGCCAGCGATTCGAGCGGCCGCGTGGTGCGGCTGACCGCGACGTAGATCGCCGAGCAAGTGACCACCAGCATGAGCGCCAGCGGCATCAGCAGCCATTGGACGACGCGGCTCGAGCGCTGGCGCTTGAGCGTGGTCTCGGCCACCAGCACCGTCACGTGGTCGCAGCCCCCGCACGGCGCCTTGACGGCGGCCACGCGCACCGGCGCGCCTTCGTAGACGGCGTCGTAGGCGCGGCCCTCCGGGTAGGCCGCCGCGTTGACGCCGCTGGCGGGGATGTTCGCGCTGCCCACCAGCACACGGCCGCGATCCTCGACGCTGAACCACGTGTGGTCGATCTCGTCGTAGGCCAGCATCGTGCGCGCGGCCTCCGGCAGGTCGACGGCATTGGCGCCGGCGCTGCCGGTGCTGCGCACCTGGTCGGCCAGCGACACCGCCGCGTCCAGCAGCCAGCGATCGAAGACCGCGGAGGTCTCCGCACCGACGCTGAACAGGCCCATCGCACCGACGACGGCCACGATCACGAGCAGCGGGATGCTCAGGCGCAGCGTCAGCTGCCGGTACAGGATCGGCTGCGTCGCACGCCCTGGCGTCACGCGCCGACCTCGCCGCGGGACGACGCGCCCGACGGCCCCGGGGCCACGATGGCCAGCTGGTAGCCGACGCCGCGCAGGGTACGTATGCCGGTACCGGTTCCATCCAGCTTCTTGCGCAGGCGCGACACGTAGAGTTCGGCGGCGGCGTCGTTCAGCTCGAGGTTGCGTTCGGACAGCGCGTCCACGAGCGCCCGCTTGGGCACGAGCCGCGGCGCGGCGCGCATCAGGATGAACAGCAGTTCGAACTCGCGCGGCGACAGGTCCAGCCGCTTGCCGTCCAGGAGCACCTCGGAGCTTTCCTGGATCAGGTCGAGGCGGCCGAAGCGGATGGCCTGGGTGCGGGCGACGTTGGCGCGCCGCACCAGCACGTCGATGCGGGCGTCGAGCTCCTCGGGCGCGAACGGCTTGACGAGGTAGTCGTCGGCGCCCAGGCGCAGGCCCTTGACGCGGTCGGCGACGCGGTCGCGCGCCGTCATCACCAGCACGGCGCCCTGCGGGTCCCGCCGTCGGTAGGCCGTGAGCCATTCCATGCCGTCGCCGTCGGGCAGGCCGAGGTCCAGCAGGACGATGTCGAAGCTGCCCTGGGCCAGCGCGGCGTCGGCGTCGGCCAGGGTGGGCGCATGCAGCGCCAGGCGTTCGCCGTCGCGCCAGCGAAGCAGGAGCTCGCGTGCGATGTGGATGTCGTCTTCGATCAGGAGCAGTCGCATGGCTTGGGGATTGTCGCCTGGGCGCATTGCGTGCTGGCGTCGGTCGGCTGTCGTGCGCTCACATGTGCGGAATCGACATTTTGCAGAGACAAACGAGCAACATATCCGATAACACCAATTGGTGATAGCGATCCGATAGCTGCTCTGCCCAAACTCGCCGCTCGATGAGCGGGCAACTCGCTCGCCAGCAGAAATCTCTCATGCTCCTCACTTCCCTGGACGCCCCTGGCGTCCCCGCAGCCGCCCCCTTGACCTGGCCGGGCGCCCGCGGAATGTTCGACAACGCGTTCGACCTGAACCTCGAGCGGCGCCTCAAGTACGCCGGCCGCCTCGCCCTCACCTGGCGCACCCGCGCGCACCTGCTGCGCGAGCTGGGCGGCCTGACGCTGGGCGAGGCCCTGTTCCGCGCCCAGCCCCGCGCCTTCTATCCGGTGATGAGCCACCTGATCGACCGCCGCATGGGCGCCGGCGCGCGCCTGCGCACCACGCTCGCGAGCCTGCGCGCCGTGTGCGGTTCCGTCGGCGACGAGGCCAACGTGCGCGGCCTGCTGACGCACGGCATCACGCTGCTGGAACTCGCCGACCAGACGCGCATCGTGCTGTCGCTCAACGACGTGAGCTTCCACGAGGGCCTGTGGCAGGTCGCGCTGGTCGGTGCCGACGGCGCGCGGCTCTACAGCATCGGCTTCGGCTTCACCGACGCGCGCACCCTTCTGTTGGGCAACGTGCAGGGGCCGTCGTTGAAGGACGAGGGCCTGGACCGCATCCGCGACGCCACCCACGCCGCCCACGGCATGCGCCCGCCGCACCTGCTGGTGCATGCGCTGCGCGTGCTGGCCAGGCGCTGGGGCGCGGCGCGCCTGCAGGGCGTCGACCCGGAGAACCACGTCAAGGGCCGCTGGAACCTGCGCGACTCGCGCCTGCGCTTCGACTACCGCGCGTTCTGGGCCGAGCACGAAGGCGTGCGCGACGCGGGCGGCAACTGGTCGCTTCCGCTGGCCACGGCACTGCGTCCGATCGAGGACGTGCCCACCAAGCGCCGCGCGATGTACCGCCGCCGCTATGCGATGCTGGAGGCGCTGCAGCTGGCGGTCGACACCCTCGCCGACGTGCGCCACGCACTGCCGCGGGTGCCGGTGGACGGACCCGAAGTGGCTGCCGACGCGGCGAATGCGGAAACGCTGGCGCCGGTGCTGGTTGCCTGAGGCTGTCGTTGCTGTTGTCGGTGTTGTCGCTTCGCGCCGATCGGCGTTGCGCTTGCGACAGGGTGGGCAGGGGCTCCGCTCTTCGGCTTGCCGTGCGTCGGAATCCGGCCTGGACGGCCGGATTCAGCGGGTTCCGTGGCTTCGACTCCCTCCTCGCGCTCGCCGCCTGAGCGCGTTCAACTTCGTCCAGGGCGGACCGGGGACTTCCACCCGCGTCGCGCCGGTCGCGCCTGCGATCGGAACCCCTGCCCACCCTGCCGCGCCGACGTAGCAGCGGATGGAGAAAAACATTCGCCATTTTTTAGGGTTTTTTGGCATCGACGGGCCATCGAGGCCGCGTCGATGCCCGCGGCCGGCGCTCCGGCAGGGCAACGTGCTTGACGCGAATCACGGGCCAGCAGGCCGGCGCTCCTTCTCGTGACCGACGAACGCGACGCCTTCGGCGTCGCGCGCTTGGAGCAGCGCTGCGCGGCTGGGCGTCACATCCGGTAGGGCGGGTTGGCTGCAGGCGCCGCGCCCTCGTCGATCACGACAAGGAGCGTCGGCACCATGGCCCGTGGTTCGCGTCAAGCCACGTCGGCAGGGGGCTGCGCAGGCCGCGGGCATCGACGCGGCCTCGATGGCCCGTCGATGCCAAAAGCCCCCTAAAAAATGGCGAATGTTTTTCTCCATCGGCTGGCACGTCGGCGCGGCAGGGTGGGCAGGGGTTCCGATCGCAGGCGCGACCGGCGCGACGCGGGTGGAAGTCCCCGGTCCGCCCTGGACGACGTTGAGCGCGATCCGATGGCGAGCGCGCGGAAGACGTCGAAGCTACGGAACCCGGTGGATCCGGCCGTCCAGGCCGGATCCAGACGCACGGCAAGCCGAAGAGCGGAGCCCCTGCCCACCCTGTCGCAAGCGCAACGCCGATCAGCGCGAAGCGACGGCAGCGACGACAGCGACGAGCGACTCCCGTCAGGCCGCCTTGGCCGTCGCCTGCGGCGCCGACGCCACATCGCCGCCCGCCGTGGGCAGCGCCACGGTGAACGTTGACCCCTCGCCCAGCACGCTTTCCACGCTGATCGTGCCGCCGTGGGCTTCCACCAGCTGCTTGGTGATGTACAGCCCCAGTCCGAGGCCCGGCGTGCGCGTGCGGTCGCCCACGCGCACGAACTGCTCGAACACGCGCGCCTTGTCGTCGGGCGCGATGCCCACGCCCTGGTCGCTGACGCGCACCGTCGCCGCGCCGGGCAGCTGGCTCAGCTCCACGCGGATCGGCTTGCCCGCGCCGTAGCGCAGCGCGTTGGTGAGCAGGTTGACGACGACCTGCTCCAGGCGGAACTCGTCCCATTCGCCCACCACGTCGGCCCCGTCGATCCCGAGCGTGATCGGCACGTCGCTGCGCTGGCCCTGCACTTCGGCGACCACGCGCCGCAGCATCGCGGCCAGGTCGCAGCTGCCGCGCCGGATGGACAGCTTGCCGTGCTGGATCTGCGAGACGTCCAGCATGTCGTCGATCAGCCGCGTGAGGCTGCGCACCTGGCGCTGGTCGCGCTCGAACATCCGCGACAGGTTCTCCGGCGAGAAGAACGTGGTGTTCCCCGCGGCCACCTGGTGCTGGCGCACGCGCACCTCCATCGCGAGCACGCTCAGCGGCGTGCGCAGCTCGTGCACCACCATCGACATGAACTCGTCGCGCATCTGCAGCGCGTGCTTCAGGTCGACCTGAGCCGTCTGCAGCTCCGCGACCAGCGCCTGCTGGCGGCGGCGCGATTCCTCCAGCGCGGCGAGCTGGCGGCGCAGCTCGGTGCGCTGGCGATAGAGGTCGACGAACACCTGCACCTTGCTCTTGACGGCGTAGGCGTCCAGCGGCTTGTAGAGGAAATCGACGGCGCCGTTCTCGTAGCCCTTGAACGCGTAATCGAGCTCCTTGCCCGCGGCGCTCACGAACACGATGGGCAGGTGCTTCGTGCGCGCCATGCCGCGAATGAGTTCCGCCAGCTCGAAGCCGTTCATGCCCGGCATCTGCACGTCGAGGATGGCCAGCGCGAACTCGTGTTCGAGCAGCAGCGCCAGCGCCTCATCGCCGGACGACGCCTGGTGGATGCGCCAGCCGTCGTCGCGGATCGACGCCTCCAGCGCCATCAGGTTCTCGGGGAGATCGTCGACGATCAGGAGATTGATGCCAGGGTCTATCGTCATCGGTTTTCTCCCAGCCGGGCAAGCAGGGAGCGGATCTCGGCGAGTGGGAGGATCAGGTCGGGCGGCGCGCGGCGGATCGCGGCCTCGGGCATCGTCGGCACCTCGGCGGAGGCCGGGTCCTGGACGATGGTCAGTGCACCGGCAACCTTCATGCCCGCCAGGCCCGCGGCGCCGTCGTAGTTGGCGCCGGTCAGCAGGACGCCCGCGAGGGCTTGCCCGTAGGCGTCGGCCGCCGTCTCGAACAGCACGTCGATCGACGGGCGCGCGTAGCTCACGCGCGCCTCGCAGCTGAAGGAGAACGAGCGATCGGCCTCGACCTGCAGGTGGTAGCCCGAAGGCGCGACATAGAGGATGCCGGGCGCCAGCGGTTCCTTGTCGCGTGCCTCGCGCACCTGCAGCGCCAGGCGGTGGCCGAACAGCTCGGGCAGCCGGCTCTCGTGGTGGTCCGGCAGGTGCAGCACGGCCACCAGCGGCATCGGGTAGGCGGGCGGCAGGTCCTTCAGCACGGCGAGGATCGCCTCGAAGCCGCCCGCGGACGCGCCGATCACCACCGCCTCGATGCGGCGGGCGGCGGCGATATCGACGGCGGCGGCATCGGAGATCATGTCTTGCGGAACAGGCGGTCGCGCCGGCTGACGGGCTCGAACTTGTCGACGAAGTGCGAGAAATCCAGGCTTTCCTTGCTGCCCAGCCCGAGGAAGCCGCGATGGCACAGCGACTCGTGGAACAGGCCCAGCGCGCGGTCCTGGAGCGCCTTGTTGAAGTAGATCAGCACGTTGCGGCACGAGATCAGGTGCGTCTCGGAGAACACCGTGTCGGTGGCCAGGCTGTGGTCCGCGAACGTGACGTTGCGGATCAGGTCGGGGTCGAAGCGCGCCGCGTTGTAGGCCGCGCTGTAGTAGTCGGAGAACGCACGCTTTCCGCCCGCCGACTGGTAGTTGGCCGTGTGCTGGCGCACCGACGCGATCGGGAAGATGCCCTGGCGCGCCTTCTCCAGCACCACCGGGTTGATGTCGGTGGCGTAGACGATGGTGCGTTCGAGCAGCCCCTCCTCCTGCAGCAGGATCGCCAGCGAGAACACCTCCTCGCCCGATGCGCAGCCGGCCACCCAGACCTTGAGCGAGGGATACGTGCGCAGCAGGGGCACCACCTGCTGGCGCAGCGCGAGCCAGTAGCCCGGGTCGCGGAACATCTCCGTGAACGGGATCGTGAGGATCTCCAGCAGCTGCTGGAACACCGCGGGGTCGTGCAGCACCTTCGACTGCAGCTGCGAGATCGTCTCGCAGCCGAATTGCAGCAACGCGTGCTGCACCCGCCGCTTGAGCGACGCGCCGGAATAGTCGCGGAAGTCATGGCTGTACTTCGCGTACACCGCTTCCAGCAACAGGCGCATCTCGATATCGGCGGACGGGGGCATCGCGATCAGGATCCGGGGTCGACGGGGTGGACAGGCAAGGGCGAGGCCAGGACGTCGCCGCGCGTCGTCACAGGCGCTCGATGCTGGGCATCCACACGCGCAGCAGCGAGAACAGGCGGTCGAGGTCGATCGGCTTGGCGAGGTAGTCGTTGGCACCGGCGCGACGGCACTGCTCCTGGTCGTCCTTCATCGCCTTGGCGGTGACGGCGATCACCGGCAGCTGCGCGAGCTTCGGGTTGGCGCGGATGCGCCGCGTCGCCTCCAGGCCGTCCATGCCGGGCATCATGATGTCCATCAGCACGAGGTCGATGTCGGGCATCTCGGAGAGCCTGGACAGCGCCTCGAAGCCGTTACGGCCGATCTCGACCTGCAGGCCCTTCTGCTCCAGCGCGCTGGCCAGCGCGAAGATGTTGCGCACGTCGTCGTCGACCAGCAGCACCTTGCGGCCCTCGAACACCTTCTCGCGGTTGCGCGCGGCGCGCAGCATCGTCTGGCGCTCCGCCGACAGCTTGGATTCGACCGTGTGCAGGAACAGCGTGACCTCGTCGAGCAAGCGCTCCGGCGAGCGCGCGCCCTTGATGATGATGGAGCGCGAGTACTTGTTGAGCCGCGCCTCCTCCTCGCGCGTGAGGTTGCGGCCGGTGTAGACGATCACCGGCGGGAACGAGCAGATGTCCTCCACCGTCATGCGTTCCAGCAGCTCGCTGCCGTCCATGTCCGGCAGCTTCAGGTCGATGATCATGCAGTCGTACACCGTGTCCTCGAGCAGCTCGAGCGCCTCGGCGCCGGTGGCCACGGCGGCGATGTCGATGTCGTCCTCCTTGATCAGGTGCACGACGCTGTCGCGCTGGCGCGCGTCGTCCTCCACCACCAGCACGCGCTTGACCTTCTTGGCCCCCTTTTCCTCCAGGCGCTGGAAGATCTGCCGCAGCTCGTCGCGCGTGGTGGGCTTGACCGCAAAGCCGATGGCGCCCATGTGCAGCGCGATCTCGGAGAAATCCTCGCCGGCGACGATGTGCACGGGGATGTGGCGCGTGCGCGGGTCGTCCTTGAGGAACTGCAGCACGCTCAGGCCGGAGTCGTCGGGCAGGCGCACGTCCAGCAGGATCGCGTCGGGCAGGAAGCTCGTGGCGAGCTCCAGCGCCTCGCTGGCGGTGGACGCCACCAGGCAGCGGTAGCGCATCTCGTGCGCGAGGTTGTAGAGCACGCCCGCGAACTTCTCGTCGTCCTCCACGACCAGCAGCACGCGGCCCTTGTCGGCCACCGGCTGGTGGCGGTCGTCCGCGAACGTGGCCGGTGCCGGGGCGCCGTCGCGCGACGACGCGGCCGCCGCGGGCGCGGCCGCGCGGGGGCTCGCGGGCGCGACG
>JBJMWE010000240.1:0-4428 GCA_045810285.1 Vitreoscilla sp.
CGGCGCCAGTGCCCCGGCGGCCAGGCCCGGCAGCCCGGCGCGTCCGGCCGCCGGCGGCCCGCCGCTGCCCGCGTTCGCCACGGTCACCCAGGGCGCCCGCAAGGTCGAGGGCCTGCTCACGACATGGCAGAAAGACGACAAGGTCTGGCTGGAGCTGCGCCCGGAGGACTTCAACAAGCCGATGTTCTTCTCGCCCAAGATCTCGCAGGGCCTGGGCGAGGGCGGCGTGTTCGGCGGCACGGTGATGCGCTCGTACTCGGCCTGGGGGGCGCCGCAGATCGTCGAGTTCCGCAGGATCCACAACGTCGTGCAGCTGGTCGCGCTCAACGAGACCTTCCGCGCCAAGGCCGGCACGCCCGAGGCGCGCGCCGTGGCGGCGGCCTATTCCAGCAGCCTGGTGGGCAGCACGACGGTGGCCAGCCAGGCCGACGCCAGCTCGCACGGGGTGCTGGTCGAGGCCAACAACCTGTTCCTGGTCGACACCCTGGGCATGGCGATCCACCTGCAGCAGATGTACAGGCAGGGCTACGGCTTCGATCCGCGCAACTCGTACTTCGACAACGTGCGCGGCTCGGCCGACGAGGTGATGTTCGACGTCACGGCGCACTACTTCACGCAGTCGATCGCCACGTCGTTCCCGGGTGCGCCGCCCAACGCGCCGCAGCCCACGCTGCCCAGCTTCGTGCCCGACGCGCGCAGCCTGTTCCTGGGCCTGCACTATTCGCTGGCGCGCCTGCCCGAGCAGCCGATGGCCACCCGCCCGGCCGACCCGCGCGTGGGCTACTTCACCACCACCGTGGCCGACTTCAGCGACGACCTCGCGCGCTCGCCGCGCGAGCGCTTCGTCAACCACTGGCGCCTCGAGAAGAAGGATCCGGCCGCGGCGCTGTCCGAGCCGGTCAAGCCCGTCACGTACTGGCTGGACCGCAGCATTCCCGTGAAGTACCGCGCCGCCATCACGCGCGGCATCCTCGAGTGGAACAAGGCCTTCGAGCGCATCGGCTTCAAGGACGCGATCGTCGTGAAGGTGCAGCCCGAGGACGCGAACTTCGACACGCTGGACGTCGGCGTCACCTCCGTGCGCTGGACGGTCAACGCCGAGCCCACCTATGGCGCGATCGGGCCGACGCACGTCGATCCGCGCACCGGCGAGATCCTCGACGCGGCCATCTCCATCGAGAGCCTGTCCTCGCGCGACCTGCGCAACGTGCGCGCGCAGGTGCTCGACCCGGCCGGCGCGGCCGCGTTCGCATCGCTGCTGCAGGCGCCGCCGGCGGAGCTGCCCCGTCCTTCGACCGCCGCGAACGCGGTGGGCCGTGGCGTCGACGTGCAGTCCGGCGACGCCTGCGCGGCCGGCCAGTACGAGGCCGAGCAGGCGGACTACGGGCTCGACGTGCTCGCCGCGCGCGGCGAGCTGGACCCGGACAGCCCCGAGGCCGAGGCCTATGTCCAGGCCTACCTGCAGGACGTGACGATGCACGAGGTCGGCCACACGCTGGGCCTGCGGCACAACTTCCGCGCCTCGCGCATGAACAGCGAGAAGGATCTCGACAACCCCGAGTTCACGAAGACGCACCCGCTCGGCGGCTCGGTGATGGACTACCTGCCGATCAACCTGCCGCGTCCGGGCGACCCGGCGGGCAAGGCGTTCGACTCCACGCTGGGCCCGTACGACTACTGGGCCATCGAGTACGCCTACAAGCCGCTGCCGGCCGACGCCACGCCGGCGCAGCAGAAGGCGGAGCTGCTGAAGATCGCGGGTCGCAACACCGAGCCCGGGCTGGACTACGGTACCGACGAGGACAACTTCCTCGGCGTGGATCCGGCGTCGCTGCAGGGCGACCTCGGCGCCGACCCGGTGGCCTACGCGAAGAAGCGCATCGCCATCGCGCGCGACCTGTTCGCGCGCCAGGAAACGCGCACGCTCAAGCCCACCGAGGACTACGGCGTGCTGCGCCGCTCCGTCACCTTCGCGCTGCGCGACGCCACGCGCTCGGCCGGCGTGCTGCTGCGCCAGCTGGGCGGCGTGTCGACGCTGCGCGACTTCCCAGGCTCCGGCCGCGACCCGATGGAGCCGGTGCCCGCCACCGTGCAGCACGCGGCGCTCGACGCGCTGGTCGATGGCGTGCTGGCGGCCGACGCGTTCCGCATCTCGCCGGCCCTGCAGCGCCGCCTCGCGCCCGACTTCCTCGAGCGCGGCGACACCACCGCCGGCGGCGACCCGGTGCCCACCGACTACCCGGTGGAAGCGGTGATGCTGGGCCTGCAGCGCCAGGTGCTCAGCGCGCTGATGAGCGACGGCCTGGCCCAGCGGCTGGAAGACAGCGCGCCCAAGCTCGACCGCGCCGCGCAGTCGCAGGCGCTGACGCCGGCCGAGGTCTATGCGCGCATCACGCGCTCGCTGTGGCAGGACGCCGCCAACTTCGGCCCGGACGGCAAGGGCGACATCCCGGCGCGCCGGCGCGAGCTGCAGCGCGACCACGTCAACCACCTGGCCGCCGTGCTGCTGCGCACGCCGGGCGGCGTGCGCGTCGACATGCGTTCCACCCAGCGCGCCGAGGCCGCGGCCCTGCTGCCGCGCATCGAGGCGGCGCGCCGCCGGCCGGGCCTGGGCGAGGCCACGCGCCTGCACCTGGCCGACTGCGCCGAGACGCTGCGCGTGGCGTTGGCCGCGCCGATGCAGCGCGCGGGGTTCTGAGAAGGGGACCAGGCGGCCCGCCGCCCGTCCCCCGGCTTCCGTCGTCCGTCGCACCGCGGGCCGTCGCCCATGGCCGGGCCAGGCGGGGCGCGCTATCGTGCAGCCATGTCTTCTTCCTTGCCCGCCACGCCGCCCGGTCTCCAGGCCGAGGACGCGCCGCGCTCGCGCTGGGGCCGCTTCCTGCGGGCGCTCACGCCGCGCATGATCGGGCTGACGCTCGCGTCGTCGCTGGTCGTGGCGATCGTGATGAGCCCGATCTTCGAGCTGCCGTTCACCGTGCTGCTGGGGCGCACGCTGTTCGTGGGCTTCGTGACGCTGCTGGCACGCAGCGCGGCGGTGGCGTCGACCCAGCGCTGGGTGCCGGCGTGGGTGCTGCAGTCGGTGTCCGTCCTGTGTGGCGCCATCCTGGCCACGCTGGCCGTCTACCTGCTGGCCACGGGCGGCGACTTCAGCGCGCTCGTCAAGCACGAGGGCCGCATCCAGGGCTTCATCCTGATCTCGGGCACCGGCACCATCGTCGGCCTCATGCTGGCCCTCGGCGCGCTCGAGCGCCAGCGCGATTCGGAAGCCAAGGCGATGGGCCTGGAGCTGGCGCTGCAGCGATCGCGGCTGGAACGCCACGCGGCCGACGCGCGCCTGGCCGTGCTCACGGCGCAGGTCGAGCCGCATTTCCTGTTCAACACGCTGGCCAACGTGCAGGCACTGGTGGAGACGGGCTCGCCACGCGCGCCGGCGGTGCTGCGCAGCCTGATCGCCTACCTCAAGGCCACGATGCCGCGCCTGGATGACGGCGACGCCCGCCTCGGCCGCGAGACGACGCTGGTGCGCAGCTACCTCGAACTGATGCACCTGCGCATGCCCGACCGCCTGCGCTTCACCGTCGAAGGCGACCCCGCGCTGCAGGGCTTCCCGTGCCCGCCGATGCTGCTGCTCACGCTGGTGGAAAACGCCGTGCGCCACGGCATCGACCCGTCCGAAACCGGCGGCAGCATCGCGGTGAGCATCCAGCGCGCGGGCGACACCGTGCGCCTGGCGGTGCGCGACGACGGCGTGGGCATGGGCGAATCCGCGGTGCCGGGCACCGGCCTGGCCAACCTGCGCGAGCGGCTCGCCGCGTTCTACGGCAGCGCCGCGCGCCTAGAGCTCACCGAGGTCGCGCCGCACGGCCTGCTCGCCGAGATCCTGATCGACGTGCCCGCCACGCGAAGCACGCCCGCCCATTCATGACCGACTCCGATTTCCCCGACGACGCCGCCCGCCCGCGCTCCGCCGGCGCGCCCGGCGCCGTGCGCGCGCTGATCGTCGACGACGAACCGCTGCTGCGCACGCACCTCGCGCACCACCTCGCGCAGCTGTGGCCCGAGCTCGAGATCGCCGGCGAGGCGCGCAACGGCCGCGAGGCGGTCGACCTCGTGGTGCAGCTGCAGCCCGACGTCGTCTTCCTGGACGTGCACATGCCCGGCATGAACGGCGTGGAGGCGGCGCGGTTGATGGGCCCCGACGTGCAGATCGTCTTCGTCACGGCCTACGAGCAATACGCCGTCGCGGCGTTCGAGCAGGGCGCCATCGACTATCTCGTCAAGCCGTTCGACGTGGAGCGCCTGGGCGAGAGCATCGCGCGCCTGCGCCGGCGCATCGCGGAACGCCGCCGCCTGGCCGCCGACGGCAGCGGGCCGGGCCAGCTGGCCCGCCCGGCGCCCGTCGCGCCCGAAGCCGCGGCCGCGCTGGGC
>JBJMWE010000241.1:0-18790 GCA_045810285.1 Vitreoscilla sp.
GCGCCCCGTCGCCGCTCGAAGACGCCTCCGCGCGTGTCGTCACGTCCTCCGCGCATGTCATCGCGCTCGGGCGTGTCATCGCGCCCTCCGCGCGTGTCATCGCGCTCTCCGCGCGTGTCATCGCGCCCTCCGCGCGTGTCATCGCGCCCTCCGCGCGTGTCATCGCGCCCTCCGCGCGTGTCATCACGCTCGCCGCGCGTGTCATCGCGCTCGCCGCGCGTGTCATCGCGCTCGCCGCGCGTGTCATCCTGCGCGCAGTCGCAGGATCCACCCCGGCCAAGGCCTCCCTGCAACCGTCGAAAGAACGAAGCCCTCGTGCCGAGCTGGATCCTGCGACTGTGCGCAGGATGACGGCCTGGGGGCTGACGCCGACGCCGACGATGGTGACGAACGCCACCTCACCCTTGCGAAAGGACGAAGGCCGCGTCGAGACGCGGCCATCGTCGTTTCCTGCGCGCCTAAGGCGCCGCCTTCGGCGTCGCCTGGAAGCTGCCATCCTCCCGCAGCGTCCCCTCGACCACCGGCAGCTTGTTGTCGCGGGCGAAGTTCATGACGAAATCCCAGGCCATGGGCTCGAGGGCCTTCAGCCGCTCGTCGACGATCACGTTCTTCACGTTGTCGATCAGGCGCGGCACGCAATACGGCGAGTAGCCGATGAACGAGCCGATGCCGCCCTTGGCGCCGCCGGGGCGAAAGCACGACATGGCGCCCGCCAGACGCTCCGCCCAGTCGCTCGGGCGGAAGGCACGCCCGTCCAGGGTCTGGCCCTGGATGAAGAATTGACGGGGTTGAGCCGGCGGGTTCATCGAGATCGGTGAGGCGGGGAACCTCGTATTGTGCCCTGCGCTGCTGCATCGCACCAATCTTGTGGGTTACGGGGCGGGTTCATGCCCGTGCAGTCTGCCGGCCTTTAGAATGTTTTTCCCCTTGGCCGGCATCCGCGGGAGCGTTCTGCACCCGACTGCTGGCCATTCGTCCCTTTGAACCCGACAGGAGCCATCCGAGATGACCCAAGCCGCCGCCATGCCCCATGTGATGAACACCTACGGCCGCCTGCCGTTCGCGTTGTCGCACGGCCGAGGCAGCCGAGTCTGGGACACGGAGGGCCGCGAGTACCTGGACGCGCTCGGCGGCATCGCCGTCAACACGCTGGGCCATGCGCATCCGCAACTGGTCGCGGCCATCGCCGACCAGGCCGGCAAGCTGATCCACACCTCCAACTACTACCAGGTGCCCTTGCAGGAAACCCTGGCGGCGCTGCTGTGCGAGCGCTCGGGCCTGTCGGCCGCGTTCTTCTGCTCCACCGGGCTGGAGGCCAACGAGGCGGCGATCAAGATCGCGCGCAAGTTCGGCCACGACAAGGGCGTCGCCCGGCCCGAGATCATCGTGTGCGAGCGCGCCTTCCACGGCCGCTCGCTGGCCACGCTGTCGGCCACCGGCAACCCGAAGATCCAGGCCGGCTTCGGCCCGCTGGTCGACGGCTTCGTGCGCGTCCCGTTCAACGACGCGGCGGCGGTGCGCGAGAAGGCGGAATCCAATCCCGACGTGGTCGCCGTGATGCTCGAGCCCGTGCAGGGCGAAGGCGGCATCAACCCGGCGCGCAACGAGTACCTGCGCGAGCTGCGCGCGATCTGCGACGAGCGCGGCTGGCTGCTGATGCTCGACGAGGTGCAGTGCGGCGTCGCGCGCACCGGCAAGTGGTTCGCGTACCAGTGGGCCGGCATCCAGCCCGACGTGATGAGCCTGGCCAAGGGCCTGGGCTCCGGCGTGCCCGTGGGCGCGCTGCTGGCGGGCCCGCGCGCGAAGGACGTGTTCGGCCCCGGCAACCACGGCAGCACCTTCGGCGGCAACCCGCTCGCGATGCGCGCGGCCATCGAGACGATCAAGGTGATCGATGCCGACGCCCTGATGAACAACGCCGAGGTCGTCGGCAAGCACCTGCGCGGCGCGCTCCGGCGCGAACTGGGCGACCTGCCCGGCGTGGTCGACGTGCGCGGCGAGGGCCTGATGATCGGCGTCGAGCTGGCCAGGCCGTGCGGCGTGATCCTCACCCGGGCCGCCGAGGCGGGCCTGCTGCTGAGCGTGACGGCCGACAGCGTGATCCGCATCGTGCCGCCGCTGATCTTCACCGTCGCCGAGGCTGACGAGGTGGTCGCGCGGCTGGCGCCGCTGGTCAAGACCTTCCTCGCGGAACAGGCATGAAACCGGGCGACACCCTCATGAAGCACTACCTGCAGTTCAAGGACTTCCGGGCCGAGGAATACGCGTACCTGTTCGAGCGCACCCGCGAGATCAAGAAGCGCTTCAAGAACTACGAGAAGTACCAGCCGCTGGTGGACCGCACGCTGGCGATGATCTTCGAGAAGGCCTCCACGCGCACGCGCGTCAGCTTCGAGGCGGGCATGTACCAGATGGGCGGCTCGGTGGTGAACCTGACCACGGGCGACAGCCAGCTGGGACGCGCCGAGCCGATCGAGGATTCGGCGCGGGTCATCAGCCGCATGGTCGACATCGTGATGATCCGCACGTTCGAGCAGACGAAGATCGAGCGCTTCGCGGCGCATTCGCGCGTGCCGGTCATCAACGGCCTGACCAACGAGTTCCATCCCTGCCAGATCGTGGCCGACCTGTTCACCTTCATCGAATACCGCGGCGCCATCGCCGGCAAGACGGTGGCGTGGGTGGGCGACGGCAACAACATGGCCAACACCTGGGCGCAGGCCGCGGACATCCTCGGCTTCACGCTGCACGTGAGCACGCCCAGCGGCTACGAGCTGGACTTCGACGTGGCCGGCATGAAGAACCGCGCCTGCGTCAGGCTGTTCGACAACCCGCTGGACGCCTGCCGCGGCGCCGATCTCGTCACCACCGACGTGTGGACGAGCATGGGCTACGAGGCCGAGAACGAGCGCCGCCTCGTCGACTTCGCGAAGTGGCGCGTCGACTCCGGGATGATGGCCGTCGCCAGGGCCGACGCGCTGTTCATGCACTGCCTGCCCGCGCATCGCGGCGAGGAGGTGACTGCCGAGGTGATCGACGGCGCCCAGTCGGTGGTGTGGGACGAGGCGGAGAACCGCATGCATGTTCAGAAGGCGCTGATGGAGTACCTGCTGCTGGGCAGGATCGGATGACGTGGCAAGTGGGCTCCCGGTGATCGCGGACGAAGGGCAGGCCTCGATCAGCGGCGGGGGATCGGGGTCAGGCCTGTCCTCGGATCGCGGCGACGTCGTCGCCTTGGTCGGCTCGATGGGCGCGATCCGCGGAAAGGCCAGACCCCTCCGGCCGCGGGCATCACACGGCGGCCGGAGGGGTCTGGCCTTTCCTGAGTTCGCGCCACGTCCTCGGAGACCGACGACCCGGTGATCGCGGACGAAGGACAGGCCTGACCTCGATCAGCGGCTGAAATCTCGCGGGACGCCTGCGCGCGGACGTCCGCGCTCGCGTGCGCGTCCGTCCATGTGCGCGCGTTCGCGAGGATCGCGATGCTCCGGCGCGCGCACGGCGTCACGCCGGCACCTTTCCTGGGCTCGCGCGACTGAGCCGTCTCAACGCGGCTGCCGGTTGTCCTTGAGCATGTTGCAGAACAGCGCGCCCTGCTCGATCGCGTCGTCCAGCGCCACGTGCGAGTGCGGCAGGTCGTCGAACCAGTGCCGGGGCATGCGCTGCTTGGTCGACGCGCGGTAGTCGGTACGCAGCTGCGCCATCGCGAAGGTCTTCATGTCGAGGGCCGAGTGGCTGAACGGGCTGCGGCCCGCGAAGCGCATCAGGTACCAGTAGACGAACAGGAAGTCGAAGCCCGCGGGATAGGCGACGAACACCGGCTTGCCTTCGAGCGCCTCGATCCATGCGACGTAACGCGTCATCACGGCGTCGGGCGCCTCGAGGTCGCTGCGGCACGCCGCCCAGGCCTCGGGTTGCGTCGCCCACCACGCCGCCGTGGCGGGATGCGCGGACGCACCCGGCAGCGTCTCGAAGTTGGCCGTGAACGTGGACAGCAGGCGCTTGTCCGCGGTGTAGGCGGCGGATCCCAGGCTCAGCATCGAGTGCGGGCCGGGAATCGGGCCGTCGGTCTCGACGTCGGTGCTGATGTAGATCTCGCTCATGGCGCTCGATTCTAGGTGGCGATGACTCCGAACTAACCCCTAGCCGCCACGGACGGGCACAGCGAATGCCATCAGCGTCCCGCGGAAGAGCTCGGTTCGCGGGCTCCGAATAACGAAGGATCTGCCATGTCCAAAGCTCCCGGCTCCGAGTCGAGCTCCGATCACTCCTGGATGAAACTGTATGCGGCCGTCGCCTGCCTTCCGCTCGCGCTGGCAGCCTGCGGCGGTGGCGGAGGCGGCGGTTCGCCCTCGCCGCCGCAGTCGCCGCCGCCTTCGCCGGCCCCCGCTCCCGGCCCCGCCATCACCGTGACGCCTTCGAGCACCACCACCGTGCAGGGCGGCCCCGCGATCACGCTCGTGGCGGCGGTGACCGGAAGCACCGACACGCCCACGTGGACGCTCAGCGGCCCGGGCACCCTCAGCGCGGCCAGCGGAACAACGATCACTTACACCCCGCCGGCCAAGGGCTCGATCACTGCAAACACGACCGTAACTATTGCCGCCGCACTGACAGGCGCCACGACGCAGACCGTGACGCTGACCGTCACCGTCGCCGCGCTCGCCGGCCAGAGCTGGACGAACGCGACGACGTCGCCGATCGGCAACCTGCTGGGCGTCGACTTCGCCGCCAGCCACTTCGTGGCCGTGTCCGACCAGGGCGGCGCGCTCGCGAGCGCCGACGGCGCCGCGTGGGCGGCCGTGCCGCTGTTCACGTCGAACGTGCCGACCGACCACTTCAAGGCATACGCCATCGGCCACCTCAACACCACGATGGTGGCGGTCGGCTCGATCTCGGCGACGCCCTATGCCACGTCCAATGGCGCCGCCGCCTGGAGCACCGACGGCACGACGTGGACGATGGGCGCGCTGCCCGCGGGCTCGACGCCGCTGCACGGCGTGATCGCCGGCAATCGCCTGGTCGGCCTCGGCGAAGGCGGCCACTTGTACAGCAGCACCGACGGCAAGTCGTGGTCGGCGCTCACCACCATCACCAGCGTCGGCACGCTGAACGCGGGCGCCTACGGCAACAGCCGGTACGTGGCGGTGGGCGACAGGGGCTACATCGCGGCCAGCGGCGACAGCGTCGCGTGGCTCGCGGGCCAGGTGGTCGTGGTGGGCGGCGCGCCGATCAACCTGCACGGCGTCGCGTGGACGGGCACGATGTTCGTGGCGGTCGGCGACAACGGCCTGATCACCACCAGCAAGGACGGCTCGGCGTGGACCAAGCCCGCCACCTCCGCGGTCTCGGGCCCGCTGCGGTCCGTGGCGGCCTCCACCGGCGGCGAGATCGTGATCGTCGGCGACAACGGCATCGAGACCAGCGAGGACGGCGTGCACTGGACGTTGCGCGATCCGTCGGGTGCCGCGGCGCTCGACGCCGTGACCTTCGCGAGCGGCAAGTTCGTGGCCGCGGGCGCGAACAGCGTCATCAAGACGTCGTCGGGCAGCTGAGCCCCTGGCCCTTCACCGGGCCGGGCGCCCGTCGACGCCGGCCGCCCCCGCGGCCGGCGTTTCCATGTCCGCGTCGGTCAGCGTGCGCAGGAAGGCGACGATGTCGTCGATGTCGTGGTCGTCCAGGCGCGGGCGGCCGTCGGGCAACGGTGCGAACGGGACCTCGCGGTTCACGTGCGCCGCGGCATCCGCGGGCAGGTCGTCGTAGCGGCGCACGCTGCCATCGGCGTTGCGGCCGTACCAGCGCGCGGGGTCGGTGTCGCGCGTGGCGTAGAACGCGACGGCGTCGCGCAGCGAGTGCAGCGCGCCGTTGTGGAAGAAGCTCGCGCGCAGCGCCACGTTGCGCAGCGAAGGCGTGCGGAAGCGCCCGCACAGGCCGGCATCGGCAGCCAGGCCGCTGCGGCCCGAGCGGCACAGGCCGAGATCCGCCGCGTCGCCGCGCGCCAGCGACGCCATGGGCTGCGACGCCGACGTCGACGCCGCGGCCAGCGGCGGCAGGTCCGCGCGGCGCGGGACGGCCAGCGCGATGAAGCCGGCGTCGGTAAACAGCGGTGCGCGGCCGTTCGCGCCGCGCCGGCTGGGGTGGCACGTGTCGCAGTTGCCCTTGTGCGGATCGCGGTACAGCGCGAGGCCGCGCTGCTGGGCGGCGGTGAGCGTGGCGCGCCCCGCCAGCCAGCGGTCGTAGCGGCTGTCGAACGGCGCGAACCCGGGTGCCTGCTCGAACACCTCGAACGCGAGCGCCGTCCAGGCAACGACGCGCTGCGGATCGGAGAAGACGTCGCCGCGAGGCGGGCTGAAGGCGGCTCGGAACCTCGCGGCGTACGGCGCGCCGGCCACGCGGCGCGCCAGCGACGCGGCATCGGCGTTGGCCATCTCGCGCTCGTCGAACAAGGGCAGCAACGCCTGCTCGCGCGCGGTGTCGGCGCGGCCGTCCCAGGTGAAGCCGCCGGTGGGGCCGCCGTCGGCGCCGTGGGTCTCCTCGTCGTCGGTCGTGTGCTCGGTGAAGCGCCCGGCGAACTGTGCGTAGCGCAGCGACGGGATCGCCCGCGTGCCGTCGTGCCCGGGCTCGTCGTCGCGGAACGGGCTGGGCGTGCGCGCGCTCGGGCCGAAGGCCGCCACGGGATCGTGGCAGGTGGCGCACGAGACGCGTCCGCTGGCCGACAGGCCGGGATCGCTGAACATCGCGCGACCGAGCGCCGTCAGCTGCTCGACGCTCGGGCGGTCGCCGTACGCACGCGGCTGCGGCGCGGCGGGACCCGGCGCGGCCGCGGCCAGCGCGGCGCCGGCCAGCAGCGCCGCGACGCCGGTCGCACGTACGCGCCGCATCACGGAAAGCCTCGCGCGTCCGCCGCGCGTCAGTGCGCGCGCAGCTCGAGCGCCGCGGTGAGGTCGCCCATCGCCGGCAGGCCGTTGGCCTCCAGCGACGTGTCGCGCAGCTTGAGCCCCGGCAGCACCGGCAGCGACCAGCGATGCGTGATGAAGCGCACGATGGAGCCGGTGTCGTAGGCCGTGTGGTCGACGAAGCCGCGGCGCGCGAACGGCGACACGATCACCGCCGGGATGCGCGTGCCCGGTCCCACCAGGTCGCCCCGGGGCGGCGCGACCTCGTCCCACTGGCCGCCGTTCTCGTCGTAAGTGACCACCACGAGCATGTGCGACCACTGCGGGCTGGCCTGCAGCCTGGCGATGGTGTCGGCCAGGTGCGCGTCGCCCTCGGCCAGGCTGGCGTAGCCGGGGTGCTCGTTGTTCCTGCCCACGGGCTTGTAGAAGACGACGGGCGGGAGCTTGCCGGCGGCCGCGTCGGCCACGAGGTCGTCGTAGTCCTTCAGGTGCGCGGCGCGCTCGGCGGCATGCGACTTCGGGTCGAAGGCCGCGTAGTAGTTGAACGGCTGGTGATGCGCCTGGAAGTTGCCCGAGGCGTCGTCGTAGACCTTGGTGCGGTCGGCCAGCGCGGCGTTCCAGCCGCCGGCATACCACGTCCATGCAACGCCCTTGCCGGTGAGCAGGTCGCCGATGGTGGCGAGGGTCTGCGGCGGCAGCGTAGTGGGTTCGGCCGCCGTGGCGTACTGGCCCGCCGTGTCGTCGGGTGCCGGCGGGTTGTAGCTGGGCTGGTACGGCGGCTGCATCGTGTTGACGCTGTGGAACGTGCCGTCGCCCAGGTAGTCCTTGGGCGTGAGGTTGCCGCTCTTCCTGAACACCGGCGGCCCCGTGAGCGCGGAGGCCGGCGAGTTGTCGGCCAGCGCGAGCTCCGGCAGGAACTTGCCGGCCGCGTCCGTCTTGAGGACGGCGATCGACGGATGCGCGGGCGCGGTGTCGGCGTTCGGGTACTCGGGCAGGCAGGCGCAGACGAGGTACTGGTGGTTCAGGTACGAGCCGCCGAACGCGCCCTGGAAGAAGCGGTCGGCCAGCGTGTATTCGCGCGCCACCTTCCACATCGCCGTGCGGCTGCCGTCGAACCAGCCCATCACCACGCCGCCGGAGTCGCCCCAGGCGGCGAACTTGTCGTTCAGGCCGCCGTCGATCTGCATCTGGTTCTCGTAGAAGCGGTGCACGAGATCGCGCGTGACGATCGTGTTGGGCAGCGCGGGCGCGCCCCAGGCCGGCGCCGGCGCGTCGATCTGGAACGGCGCGTTGGGCCACACGTTGGTGGTCTGCGCCTGGGTCACCGTCACCGGCTGGCCGGCGGCGGTGAGGCCGCCCCAGGCCGGCGGCAGCTTGGCCAGCACGCTGCCGTCGCGGTCCTTCTGCGGCGCGAATGCGGGCGCGCCCTTCTTCTTCGCGTCACGCGCCGCCGGCACGCCGGTGGCACCGGGAAAGTTGGCGAACAGGTTGTTGAAGCTGCGGTTCTCGGCGTAGATGACGACGACCGTCGAGATGCGGTCGAGGTCGAGCCGGCTCGCCAGCGCGGCGGCGAGGTCGTCCTTGCGGCCGGCGTCGGCGACGGCCGCGGCGATGCGCGGCAGCACGGCCTCCTGTTCGGCCACGAGCTGCGGGCGCGGGCCCGCGAGCAGGTCGATCGAGGCGGCGCCGGTGGTGCCGGCATCGGTCTCGGGCAGGCCCAGGCGCGCGCGCAGCTGGTGCTCGGCGTCGGCCAGCGAACCGTCCTTGCCCGCGGCGTCGACGATGGCCTGCAGCTCGGTCGACAGCGGGCCGACCGCGCGCGGCCCCGTGTCGTCGACTTCCGGACCCCGCAGCACCAGCGCCCGCGTGACGGCCACCTTCGCGTGCGTGGCGGTGTCGACCAGGAACGCCCCCTTGCCGACCTCGGCCACCAGCGCGCCGTGCCCCGGCAGGCGGAAGGCGCCGTCCGCGCCGGAGAACGCGGCCGGCTCGTTGCCGTCGCAGCGCGCATCGTGGTTGCGGTCGACGCAGACCTTGGCATGCGCGTACACCTTGCCGTCCACGCCCAGCACGACCCCCGTGCTGGCGGGCGCCTTGGCGACGGCCGGCACGGCCGCGGCGGCGAGGAAGGCCGCGGCGATCGCGGACGTCAGCGGGTGGAGGCGCAAGTGTCGGTGCATGTCGGTTCTCGTGGCCTGGAGTGGAAGGATGCGCGGCGGCGCGGCGGCGCGGGTCGAGGCGGATTCTCGCCGTGAATTCCTGCGCGACAGGACCAAGGCGTCACCGGATGCGGGGTTTCCACCGCCCCTTGGACGCGGGTGGGCTTGCGTAATCCCGTACGGGCGCTGTCAGGGAGTGCTGGCAACATGGCCGCCGCAAAGAGATGAATCGAGAGATGACCAAGATCGCGGTCGTGACCGACCTGCACGCCAACCGGGAAGCCGTCGAGGCCGTCTTCGCCCACGCTCGCGCGCAAGGCGCCACGGAATGGGCATTCCTGGGCGATTTCGTCGGGTATGGCGCCGACCCCGCGTGGGTGGTCGACCAGGTGCGCGAGATGGTGGAGGCCGGCGCCGTGGCCGTCTGCGGCAACCACGACGAGGCCGCCGTGATCGGCAGCACGCCCCAGATGCGCCCCGAGGCACGCATGGTCATCGACTGGACGCGGGCGCAGCTCGACCCGGCCCAGCTCGACTTCCTCGCCGCCCTGCCGTTCCAGGTGCAGCGCGACGACGTGCTGTACGTGCACGCCAACGCGTTCGCGCCCAGCCAGTGGGAATACGTGCAGGGCCGCGCCGACGCGGTGCGCTCCATCCACGCCACGTCCTGCCACTACACCTTCTGCGGCCACGTGCACGAGCCGCGGCTGTACCACCTGGGCGCCACCGGCAAGGCGGGCGACTTCTCGCCCACGCCCGAGGTCGCCATCCCCCTGCCCGGCTACCGCCAGTGGCTCGTGATCCCCGGCTCCGCCGGCCAGCCGCGCGACGGCAATCCCGCGGCCTGCTATGCGATCTTCGAGCCGGATGCGCAACGGATCACGTATCACCGTGTACCCTACGACCACGAGAGCGCCGCCGCCAAGATCCGCGCGGCGGGCCTGCCCGAGCGGCTGGCCGCGCGACTCGCGGAGGGGGTGTAGTGAACGACAAGCCGAGGCCGAAGTCCCCGCCAGCCCTGTCCGGGACGGCGCGCTCCAGCGGCGCCTTCGACTCGGGCGCGGGCAGCCGCATGAAGCGCTCCGGCGAGTGGAAGTACGACATCGGCGGCATGGCGCCTCCGCTGGAGCGCGGCGCGATCGTCGACGGCTTCCTGCTGGAGAAGCGGCTGCACCAGGGCGGCATGGCCAGCATGTGGCGCGTGAGCCGCGTCGACGCCGAAGGCAAGCCCGCGCCGGTGGAGGGCGAGCCGCCGCTGATCATGAAGGTGCCGCGCATCAAGGGCGGCGAGGATCCGGCCACCATCGTCGGCTACGAAGTCGAGCAGATGATCATGCCGGCGCTCACCGGCCACCACGTGCCGAAGTACGTCGCGCGCGGCGACTTCACGCGCCAGCCCTTCATCGTGATGGAGCACATCGCGGGCGACACGCTGCGTCCGCGGCTCGAGGAAGCGCCGCTGGCGCTCGACGAGATCGCCGAGATCGGCGTCAAGGTGGCCAACGCGCTGCACGACCTGCATCGCCAGCACGTCGTGCACCTGGACGTGAAGCCCAGCAACATCATGATCCGCCCCGACGGCGCGGCCGTGATGGTGGACTACGGCCTGTCGCGCCACGAGCACCTGCCCGACCTGCTCGAAGAGGAGTTCTCGCTGCCCATGGGCACCGGACCCTACATGTCGCCCGAGCAGGTGCAGTTCATCCGCAACGACCCGCGCTCCGACCTGTTCGCGCTCGGCGTGATGCTGTACCACTTCACCACCGGCGAGCGCCCGTTCGGCGCGCCGACGTCGGTGCGCGGCCTGCGCAAGCGCCTGTGGATCGACCCGGTGCCGCCGCGCGCGCTGCGCAAGGACTGCCCGCCGTGGCTGCAGGAAGTCATCCTGAAGTGCCTCGAGGTCCAGCCCGACAAGCGCTACCAGACGGCCGCGCAGCTCGCCCTGGACCTGCAGCAGCCCGACCAGATCGTGCTGACGCGGCGCGCCGAGCGCATGGCGCGCTCGAGCCAGTGGACGCGGCTGAAGCGCTGGTTCTTCGCGCTCGGCGCCGAGCCCGCGGAGGCCGCGGCGCCGTCGGCCACCGAGGTGCTCAATCGCAGCAACATCATCATGGCCGCGGTCGACGTCGACAACGCCTCGCCCGAGCTGCTGGACCAGCTGCGCGAGACGGTGCGCCGCATCGTGCTGACCGAGCCCGGCGCGCGCCTGGCCTGCGTCAGCGTGATGCGCATCGCGCGCATCGGCACCGACGCGCTGACCGACCACACGGGCAAGAGCCTGCACGTCAAGCAGCTGGTGGGCCTGAAGCACTGGGCGCGCCCGATCAGCAAGTCGCTCAACCTCGAGGACGGCCGCCTCACGTTCCACGTGCTGGAGGCGCCCGACCCGGCCGACGCGCTGGTGGACTTCGCCAAGCGCAACCAGGTCGACCACATCGTGATGGGCGCACGCGGCGTGTCGGCGCTGCGGCGCTACCTGGGCAGCGTGTCGTCGACGGTGGTGGCCGAATCGCTGTGCACCGTGACCGTGGTGCGCGCCAGCGCGCCGGACGTGGTGCCGGCGGAGCCGGTCAAGCAGGCGACGGCCTCGGATGGCATCTCCTAGCCGCCCCCTCGCCGCCGGCGCGCTCGCGGCACTGGCGTTCGCGTCGACCGTCCACGCGATGGGCGGACCCGACTGCACGCCCGAGGACCTGGCACCCGTCGAGGCCTGGCTCGCGCAGCACCCCTGGACGGCGGGCGCCGTGACGGCCGACGCGCGGGTCGCCGCGGCCTGCAAGGCCTGGCCGTTCGACAAGCGCGTGCTGATCGTGGCCGCGGCCTATGCGCAGGACAAGGAGCAGCACAAGAACCTGGTCGTCGCGCTCGTCGACACGTCGGCCAGGGCCGTGCGCTCCGCCTTCCAGGGCGCGGTGCGCGAGGACGCGAGCTGGAGCGTCGCGCAGGGCAGCCTGCGCATCGACACCGCGCCCTACGACCTGGCCCCCGGCGTGCGCGCGATCGGCGTCGACGTGAGCTCCGCGCCGGTCGCCGGCACGCTCGTGCGCGACGGCGTCACGGCCGCGCGCAGCCTGTTCGTGCCGGACGGCGCGCAGCTGCGGCTGGTGCTCGACGGCTTCGTGCTCACGACGTGGCGCAAGACGGCGGACGCGGAGCCCGCGACGTCGTCGGCGAAGATCGCGCTCGATGCGCATCGCACGAACGGCTTCGCCGACCTGCGCGCGACGCGCACGACGACGGGCCCTGGCGCGCCGCGCCTGGAGCACACGACGCTGGTGTACGACGGCTCGCGCTACGCCGCCGGCGCCGGCTGGTGCGTGCCGCAGGTGACCGCACAGGTCGGCACGCCCCAACGATGAACCGGCGAGCGCGCGCCGTCGCCCTGGGGCTCGCGCTGGCGGCCCTGGCTCCGGCGGCGCTGCCCGCGGAAGATGCGCCCTGTACACCCGCCGTGCTCGCCTCCGTCGACGCGTGGCTCGCGGCGCATCCCTGGCGCGAAGGGCGCACCAGCGCGGACATGCGCGTCGCGGCAGCCTGCAAGTCCTCGCCCACCGACCGGGCCCTCGTGATCGTGGCGGCCGCGTACGGCCAGGGCGGCGACGACATCGGCGATCCCGTGAACTTCATCGCGGCCCTGGTCGAACCGCGCGGCCGCCGGGTCCGGAGCACGTTCGTCGGCAGCATCCCGACGGACGCCGCGATGGCCCTGGCGCCAGGCAGCCTGCGCATCGACACCGCGCGCTACGACCTGGCAGCCGGCGTGCGGGCATTCGGCGTCGACGTGTCCTCGTCGGCCAACGGCCCGAGCTGCCCGGACGGCGGCTTCGGGCCGCTGCGGACGCTGTTCGTGCAGGACGGCGCATCGCTGCGCCCCGTGCTCGCGAGCGTCGAGCTGAGCTCCTGGCACCGGGTCGCCGGCCCGGCGTGCGCCTGGATGGACGGCCAGGACGACGTGGTCATCGAGAACACCGTCACCACGATCGCGGTGGATTCGCATGTCACGCATGGCTTCGCCGATCTCGTGCTCACCGGCCGTGTCGACGGGCACGTCGCTCCCCGCCTGCGCACCGTGCTGCACTACGACGGGTCGACGTACGCCGCGAAGGACGACCGGCTCTGGCCCGGCGTCATCGTGCCGGACGCGACGCCCGGCCACTGACGCACCGGGCCCGGTTCAGCCGCCCCGCCGCGCCGCGTGCCACGACGTGGGCACGTCGATGCGCCCGAGTCTGGCGGCGCGCGCGGTAAGCTCGCGCCATGACCAAGCTCTGGGACATCTCGCCACCGGTGGACGCGCGCTCGCCCGTGTTCCCCGGCGACACCCGATACCAGCAGGCCTGGGGCGCGACCATCGGCCCCGGCTGCCCCGTCAACGTCAGCGCGATCACGCTGTCGCCCCACACCGGCGCGCACGCCGATGCGCCGCTGCACTACGAGGCCGACGCCGCCCCCATCGGCGCCGTGCCGCTGGAGCCCTTCCTCGGGCCGTGCCGCGTGATCCACGCGATCGGCGCCGGCCCACTGGTGCAGATGCACCACCTCGCGCACGCGCTGCCGCCCGTCGCCGCGCCCCTGCCGGCGCGCGTGCTGGTGCGCACGTACGCGCGAGCGCCGCTGGACAGGTTCGACCCGGATTGCGCGGCCTTCGCCCCCGCCACGGTGGAGGCGCTGGCCGACCTCGGCGTGACGCTGGTGGGCATCGACACCGCCAGCGTCGACCCCGCCAGCAGCAAGACGCTGGACAGCCACCAGGTGCTGCGCCGCCGCGACCTGCGCGTGCTGGAGAACCTGGTGCTCGACGCCGTGCCCGAAGGCGACTACGAGCTGATCGCGCTGCCGCTCAAGCTCGCCACCGCCGACGCGAGCCCGGTGCGCGCGGTGCTGCGTGCGTTGGCCTGAAGACCCTGCGGTCGCATCCGGCACGCCCGCACCATCGGTCGCCTGCCGTCGATAGCGTGGCACTTGTCCCGGGGCCACGAACGCGGGTCGGCCGCGTCGACTTACTCGTTGACCCGCGCGGCCCGGCGGGCGAATAATTCCGGGCGCACCTGGCGGTGCGCGCGCCGGTCGATGCGCGGGCTCCTCGCGCCGACGCTGTCCACCAGCCCGCGGAGGGTACAGCGATGGACGAAGCCAAGTTGAACGAATTCATGGGCAGGCTCGTGGTCGACATGGGCGGCGCGGCAATCCTGGCCAACGTGATCCTCGGCGAGGAACTGGGCCTGTACAAGGCGATGGCCGACGGCGAGCCCGTCACCCCCGAGCAACTCGGCGAGCGCACGGGCTGCAACGCCCGTCTGGTGTGCGAGTGGCTCAGCGGCCAGGCAGCCAGCGGCTACGTCGAGCACGACCAGGGACGCTTCCGACTGCCCGAGGAGCAGGCGATGGCGCTGGCGATCGAGTTTTCCCCGTTATACGTGGCGGGCGGCGCGTCCGTGCTGTCCAGCATGTACCTCGACAAGGACAAGCTGGTCGCCGCGATGCGCGGCGACGGCGCGCTGTCCTGGGCCGACCACCACCCCTGCCTGTTCTCCGGCACCGAGCGCTTCTTCCGGCCGGGCTACCGCGCGCACCTCGTCAGCGAATGGCTGCCGGCGCTCGACGGCGTGGTCGACAAGCTCGAGAAAGGCGCCAAGGTGGCCGACATCGGCTGCGGCCACGGCGCCTCGACGCTGATCATGGCGCAGGCGTTCCCGAAGTCGACCTTCCTCGGCTACGACTTCCACGACAAGTCCATCGCCCAGGCACGCCAGCGTGCCGAGGAGGCCGGTGTGGGCGGCCGCGTGACGTTCGAGAAGTCGACCGCGCGCGAATTCCCCGGCGGCGACTTCGACCTCGTGTGCTTCTTCGACTGCCTGCACGACATGGGCGACCCAGTGGGCGCCGCGCACCGCGCGCACGAGGCGCTGAAGCCGGGCGGCACGGTGCTGCTGGTCGAGCCGTTCGCCAACGACGAGCTCGACGACAACATCAACCCGGTCGGGCGCATGTTCTACGCGGCCTCGACGTGCATCTGCACGCCCAATTCGCTGTCGCAGGAAGTCAAGCTCGGGCTGGGTGCGCAGGCCGGCGAACGGCGCCTGGCCCACGTCTTCCACCAGGCCGGCTTCAAGCACTTCCGCCGCGCCACCGAGACGCCGTTCAACCTGGTGCTGGAGGCGCGCAAGTAGCGCCTCGACCGGAGCGCTCGGCGGCGGGTGGCCGCCGAGCCTGCGACGCCTTCATCCGCCGGTTGATTCACCGAGCCTGAGCTCACCCTTGGGTGCGCCTCGAACTTCGTGTGGCGTGGGTCCTGCGCAAGCCGGTGGCCGTCATCGACGCGGGAGACTTGAGCCAACCGCAGGAAGGCGACCAACCGTCGAGATTCTGCGAGCTCGTCGCCTGCTAAGGATGCTTTGACGTAGCGCAGGCCCAGTCAAACATCCCCCGCTGGCTCGATCCCGTGCCCACCGGGTCAAAACGTGCTTGGACGTCCCCCTTCTCAAATCGATACGCAACGTTCTTGCCGGCGGCGTCGGAAAAGGCAGCCGTGCTGACGGTTTGGACCGTTTCCTTTGCGCAGTCGAAGTTCTGCAGGAGTTCGATCGACGCGTAGGCATCGCCATCGGATGTCCTCCGCGGCTGTGCGAAGACAGCGCGTACCCACGCCTGCACCTTGTCGCCACCAAGGCGGTTGACTGAGAGGGCGTCCACGTATGCCGCCGTGTCTTGCCAGGTTCCGATTGGCTGCCAATCCTGCGTCGCGGGACGCTCCCGCGGGGGAATCAGCGCCGGGAACTGGACCAACGAGGCGCAACGCTCCTTACTGTCGTCGGCGATGGTGCGCAGCGCCTCGGGCGTCGTGGATTCAACGACGATGGCTTCCAATTCTGCGGGCGTGCTGGCTTGATCCATCCGCGCGAGAGGCCGGGCGAGAATGCAACTGCAGACGCCGGTGATCATGCCGCGCATATTCTCCGACGCGAACGTCTTTCGCATCGCATCCTCGGTCAGGCCGACTGTGCCAGCGCTTTCAGCCTTGCGCACTGCGGCACGGAGCCCGCTGGCACCGAAATACGCGCTGCAGCCCTCGATCATCGCCGCACCGGCTTCATTTCTCTGCGCCTGGAGTGCGCTTTGATCTGTGCCCTGGCTCAGCGTCTGGCTGCAGTACATCGAAAGCACGAACCAGAGAGATGTCTGCAGAAGGTTTTTCATCGGTGCTGGCTACGTTGGGCGGCACTGGGAGTTCTGTCGGCAGGCAGAAGCCTTGCTGCAAAGCAGTCGATTCCCGACATCCAGTTGTGCCCGTGAGCAGCCATGCTACACCGCCTGCTCGACCGTTCCGCGGCACGCACAACTGTCGGTTTTCACGCGGAAAGACGCCCGGGATCCACGGTGGGCAGCGCCTAAAATCGCGTCTTCGAACGGCTCGTCGCCACCCGCGCCCCACCCGGCGCGGCCCGGCGTCCCTCTCCTGCCCGGCCGGCCATCCGCCCGCCGCGCCGCAAATCCGCGAAAGACACGCCATGGACACCCGCACCTCCCCCGCCCGCGCCCGCATCGCCCGACTGCGCGAGGTGATGCACCGCCAGGGGGTGGACGCCGTGCTGGTGCCGTCGAGCGACCCGCACCTGTCCGAATACCTGCCCGGGCGCTGGCAGGGCCGCCAGCACTTCTCCGGCTTCACCGGCTCGATGGGCACGCTGGCCGTCACCGCCGACAAGGCGGCCGTGTTCGCCGACAGCCGCTACTGGACGCAGGCCGAAGCCGAGCTGCAGGGCAGCGGCATCGCGCTGGTGAAGATCCCCACCGGCACCTCGCCCAACCACCTCGACTGGCTCGCCACCGAGGTGCACGCCGGCGGCACGGTCGCGGTCGACGGCGACGTGCTGGGCCTGGCGGCTTCGCAGGCACTGCGACAGCGCCTGGCCGTCGCGGGCATCCAGCTCCTGACCGATGCCGACCTGCTGGACGACGCGTGGGACGAGCGGGCGCAGCTGCCCACCGCCCGCGTCTACGAGCACGCCGCGCCGCACGCCGCGCAGTCGCGCGCCGCCAAGTTGGCCCACGTGCGCGCCGCGATGGCCGCGCTCGGCGCCACGCACCACTTCGTCTCCACCGTCGACGACATCGCCTGGATCACCAACCTGCGCGGCGCCGACGTCGACTACAACCCGGTCTTCCTGGCGCACCTGCTGGTCGCCCAGGACGGCGCCACGCTCTTCGTCGGCGCCGGCAAGATCGACGCCACGCTGCAGGCCGCGCTCGCTGCCGACGGCGTGAAGCTGGCCGACTACGCCGCGGCCGGCCCGGCGCTGGCCGCGCTGCCCCAGGACGCCGTGCTCCTGGTCGACCCGCGCCGCATCACGCTGGGCTTCCGCCAGCAGGTGGCCGACGGCGTGCGCGTCGTCGAGGCGATCAACCCGAGCACGCTGGCCAAGAGCCGCAAGACGGTCGAGGAGCTCGCGTTCGTCCGCGAGGCGATGGCCCAGGACGGTGCGGCCATGTGCGCGTTCTACGCCTGGTTCGACAAGGCCACCGCGCCGGGCCGCCCGCTGGGCCCGATCAGCGAGATCACCATCGACGAGAAGCTGTCGGGCGAGCGTCGCAAGCGCCCGGGCTTCGTCGGCCTGAGCTTCCCGGTCATCGCGGGCTGGAACGCCAACGGCGCGATGCCGCACTACCGCGCCACGCCCGATTCGCACGCGGTCATCGAGGGCGACGGCCTGCTGCTGATCGACTCGGGCGGCCAGTACGTGGGCGGCACCACCGACATCACGCGCGTCTGGCCCGTGGGCCACATCACGCAGCAGCACCGCCAGGACTACACCCGCGTGCTGCAGGGCACGCTGGCGCTGAGCCAGGCACGCTTTCCGCGGGGCACGCTGTCGCCGATGCTGGATGCGCTGGCACGGGCGCCGCTGTGGGCCGCCAAGCTCGACTACGGGCACGGCACGGGCCACGGCGTGGGCTACTTCCTGAACGTGCACGAGGGCCCGCAGAGCATCAGCAAGGCGATGACCGAGCCGGCGCAGGCGATGGAGCCCGGCATGATCACGTCGATCGAGCCGGGCCTGTACCGCCCCGGCCAGTGGGGCATCCGCATCGAGAACCTGGTGGCCAACGTCGCCATCGGCGCCAACGAGTTCGGCGACTTCCTCGAGTTCGAGACGCTGACGCTGTGCCCGATCGACACCCGCTGCATCGAACCGGGCATGCTGTCGGGCAACGACGTCGCCTGGCTCAACGCCTACCACGCCACCGTGCGCGAGCGCCTGCTGCCGCTGGTGGAGGGCGAGGCCAGGGACTGGCTGATGCGTCGCACGGAGCCGTTCGCGGGCTGAGGCGCGGGCACGCGCAGGCGCGCGCGCGCATGCGCGGGCATGTGCGGGCATGTGCGGGCATGTGCGAGGGTCACCGGCAACTGCACGCGCCCGCCCGCAGGCTCGGCCCCTCTCGCTCGTCATCCTGCGCGCAGTCGCAGGATCCACCGCCGCCGGCCAGGTCCCGGCTTCGCCCCACGGCGCCCCCAGCCCGCGTGGATCCTGCGACTCCGCTTCGCTTCGCGCAGGATGACGAACGAGGGGACCGCGCCGTTCGCGGGCTGCGGCGCGGCATCGCGCGGGCTGCGGCGCGGGCACCCGCGGGCGTCACGCGCACCTGCACGCGCCCGCCCGCAGGCTCGGCCCCCTGGCTCGTCATCCTGCGCGCAGTCGCAGGATCCACCGCCGCCGGCCAGGTCCCGGCTTCGCC
>JBJMWE010000242.1:0-19817 GCA_045810285.1 Vitreoscilla sp.
AGGGGTTGACAGGGGTGGAAGCCGTAGGGCGGGTTAGCCGAAGGCCAAACCCGCCGTTCGCGGCCCGACCACAAGCCTTCGGGTACGGACATGCGCGAGATGAAGGCAGAGACAGGGCGGACCAGCGCGCCGGCGAACGGCGGGTTACGCCTTCGGCTAACCCGCCCTACGCCAACCTGCGCTACCGCCGACGTCGGGCCTGCAGGCCCAGCAGGCCCAGGCCCGCGGCCAGCAAGGCCAGCGACGACGGCTCCGGCACGCTGGGGATCACCACGCCGACGTCGCTGACCGACAGCGCCGACGTGTCCACATAGTCGCCGACGTCGACCACGCCGAACGACAGCGTGTGCGTGCCCGCGCTGGCGAAGGTGGTGGTGAAGCCCGTCCATCCGGTGTGCGTGGCGAAGTCGCCCCCGGCGATCGGCGACGTCGCGGCCAGCGTGCTGCCCAGCGTGATCACCTGGCCGTCGAGCACGATGAAGGCGACATCGGCCAGGCTCGCGTCGTGGCGCGTGTCCAGCGTGCCGAGGTCCCACTGGAACGCCAGGTCGCTGCCGGCCGGGGCCCAGAAGCTCTGCGAGGCCGCCGAGCCTTCGTAGGCCACGACGAAGTTCGCGGGATCCGGATCGGCGGCGCCCGGCGCGACGCCGAGGAATTCCTCCAGGCTGCCGGGGCCGCCGCCGGCCACGAGCGGCTCGTGCCCCGAGACGTTGCGTGCGCCGGCGGGCAGGCCGGCGTCGGCGTCGTCCTGCTGCGACGCGGACGCCGACGTGAGCACCAGGTGGCCGTCGACGGCGGCGGCGTCGCCACCGGTGGACCAGCCATCCAGGCCGTTGAAGTTGCCGTTGCCGACCTGCGCGGCGGCGGGGCCGGCGGCGAGCGCGAGGGCGAGGGCCGACAGCGCGGCGGGGATCAGTGGCTTCATGGCGGTTCTCACTTCCTGGTGGTGCGCGCGGCGGTCATGGTGCGCAGCGTGGCGGTTCGGGCGGACGCCTTGACGGAGGCGGTCACGGCAGCGGGCGTGCCCAGGCCGAGGTCGCGCAGCGGATCGATGGCGGCGGGGCTCACGTTCAGCAGCGTCACCAGCGGCCGGCCGGCGGCCGGGCCGGACTTGCCGTCGCTGTCGACGAGCACCACCGTGTTGTCGCCGGAGGCCGCCAGCGTCACCACGCCGTTGGCCCAGGCCGTCGCCGGCGTCGCGCCGATGCCGGCCAGCAGCGCGGACAGGTCCAGGCGGTCGTCGCCGGGCGTGAAGTCGGTGACGGTGTCGGCGGCGTCGCGCATCGACGTGTAGACGAACACGTCGCGTCCGCCGTTGCCCGTCAGGCGGTCGGCGCCGGCGCCGCCGGTGATGACGTCGTCGCCCGGGGTGCCCACGATGACGTCCGCGCCGGCCGTGCCGCTGATGGCATGCACCAGGTTCAGGCCGATGGCGATCGGGTCGTGGTCGGAGGCGCGGTACGGCGTCGGCGTGTAGTAGTCCGGGCCGCAGGTGGCGCAGGCGGGCTGCCTGAACTCCTGGTTGTAGTCGATCACCAGCGGCTCGTCGGCGTTGATGTGCCACTCGGTCGCGCCCGTCACCTTGGGCGACAGCGTGTTGTTGGCGATCGCGTGGTCGAGGCGGCCGGAGCTGCCGTCGAACACGTACGAGTAGCCGTACGAGTTGGCGCCGGGCACGTCCAGGAAGCGCCCGATCTGGTCGATGAAGCCGTTGCCGGTGAGGTCGGCGATCGGGTCCTCCTTGGCGTAGGCGTTGAAGTCGCCCACCAGCAGCGTGTCGGCCACGCCGCTGCTCGATTGCACCTGCGCCACGAAGCTGCGCAGCTCATCGACCTGCTGCACGCGGCGGGCGTTGAAGCAGCCCTGCAGGTCACCGGAATCGGCGTCGCCGGGGCCGGCCGCGAAGTCGCTGCAACCCTTGGACTTCAGGTGGTTGGCGATCAGCGTGAACTTCTCGCCGTTGAGGGCCGCGAAGGTCTGGGCCATCGGCGCGCGGTTGTTGATCGCGGCGGTGTCGCTGCGTGCGGCACCCACCAGCGACAGGCGCGACGGCTTGTAGATCATGCCCACCTGGATGGCGTCGGTGCCGCCGCCCGTGGGCGCGAACGGCACGCGTGCGTACACGGCCGCGCCCAGGCGCGCGTTGAGCGCATCGACCAGGTTCTGGATCGCGGTGGCGCCGTTGTTCTGCAGCTCCATCAGCGCCACGGCGTCGGCGTTCAGGCCGACGAGTTCCTCGACGACCTTGGTGCGCTGGCGCGTGAACTCGGCGGCGTTGTTGGCGCCGCGGCAGTCGTTGGCCGTGTTCGACGGCGGGCACTTGTTGCTGCCGTCGTCCAGCGTGGTGAAGAAGTTCTCCACGTTGGCCGAGCCCACGCGCAGGTTGCCGCCGACGTCGTCGGCCATCGTCGTGCGCGGGTTGGCGCGCGTGAACGTCACCGCTTGCGTCGGATGGATCTTGTAGGCGCCCGCATCGGTGTTGGCCGAGGTGGTCAGGCCGTAGTCGACGACGCCGGTGACCGAGGCTGCCGTGTCGCCGGCGCGCACCGTGTTGTCCGGCGCGAGGTAGGGCGTCGGGTTCGGGTTCTGCAGGCTGCTGCCGTCGTCCAGCAGGATCGTGCGGCGGATGTTGTCGGCCTCGAGCGCCTGCGCCTGCGCGCCGGGGCGGTAGACGTTGGTGGGCGTCCAGAGCCGGCCGCCGGCACCGAGGGTCAGCTCGCCGAAGCGGCCGAGGAAGTAGTTCTGCTGCACGGTCAGCGGGCCGCTGATCGTCACCAGCATGCCTTCGTAGTGCTCCATCGCGTCCTGCGTGGCGAGCGGGAACTGCAGCGGCACCGGCGCGATGGTGTAGCCGCTGCCCGTCACCGTGACGTTGCTGATGCTGCCGAGTTCGGTGACGGTGTGGGCGGCGGTGCCGGAGTTCGTGGCGGCGCCGACGTTGAATTCCTGCACCGTGGCGGTGACCTGCACCATCTGGCCGACGCCCACCGTCGGCGTGCTGCCGGTGAACGCGAAGATGCCGTCGGACGTGGCGGGGTTGCCGTCGCCGACGAGATCCTGCATGAAGAAGCCGTTGTTGTTCACCTTGGTGACGACGCCGGTGGTAGCCACGACCTGGCCGGCGTACGGGCTGGTCGAGCCCGCGCCCTGGATCTGGAAGATGGCGGCCGTGGCCGGTGCCGGCGGCGGCGGGGGCGGCGGGGCGGTGCCGGAGCAGGGCGCCGGCGCGACGAGTGCGTTGCGCGGCGCGGGCGTGCCGGTCGCGAAGTCGGTCGCGTTGTTGTTCGCGTCGGTGCAGCCGCCGTTCGCGCGGAAGATCGCGGTGGTGGACGACGGCGCCGGGGCCGGGCTGCCTTCGGCGTAGTTGGCGCTGGCGCCGTAGCCGACGAGGTCGACGATCTGCGCCAGTTGCGCGGCGCTGCACGGCGTCGACGACCCGTTGCACGCCAGGCCGGTGGCCACGTTGGCGAGCACGACCTTGCCCGCGCTGCCCGACAGGTTGGTGGTGCCCGTCGCATCGGCCGCCGGCAGGGCGGTGCCCGTCGTGGTGGCCAGCTGCACGAGGTAGTGCTGGCCGGGCTGCAGGGTACCCGCGAGCGCGGTCACGCCGTTGCTGGCGAAGTTGCCCGTGCCGGTGGCGCTGCCGTACTGGATGGACCAGCCGTCGATCGCCACGGCGCTGGCGCCGGCGTTGAACAGCTCGACGTAGTCGGAGGCGAATGCATTGCCGTTGCCGCCATAGACCTGGCTGATGACCACGCCCGAGGTGGACGCGAAGGTGGGGGCCGCGATCGCGGCGAGCAGCGCGGTGGCGCTGCGTGCGATGGCGGTGAGTCGATGGGGGTTGGCCGGTGGCATGTCGTCCTCGTGGGAGTCGTTATGAGTGCGCGGCGGAGTGTCTTCGTGCCGGATGACGATACGGTGACGCGTATGTGACGGGCGTCGTGCCATCCCCGGTTCCGGGGACGTGGCGACGACCGTCTCGTGGTTTGCACGGGGCAACCCGGCGATTCACCGGACTGTCATCGGCCCGTGCGCAGGCGCGCGTGCGCGACGGCAGCGGCATCACGCGCGTTTTCGCATGTCGCCGCGCATAATCGCCGCCTCCAACCCCTCACCGACAGGAGCTCGCGATGACTGCTTCCCGTTTCGTCTGGTATGAACTGATGACTGGCGACGTCCCCGCCGCGGCGACGTTCTATTCGGCCGTCGTCGGCTGGAAGGCCGAGGATTCCGGCATGCCCGGGATGCAGTACACGCTGCTCAAGGTGGGTGACGCGCAGGTGGCCGGCATGATGGAGACCCCGGCCGAGCTCAAGGCGATGGGCGCGCCGGCGGCGTGGTCGGGCTACGTGGCAGTCGACAACGTCGACGCGGCCGAGGCGAAGGCGGTGCAGCTCGGCGGCAAGGTGCTGCGGCCGGCCAGCGACATCCCCGAGGTGGGCCGCTTCGCGGTCGTCGCCGATCCGCAAGGCGCTTCCTTCATGCTGTTCAAGCCGCTGCGCAGCGACCCGCCGCCCATGCCCGCGCCCGGCGCGGCGGGAACGACCGGCTGGCACGAGCTGCGCGCTGCGGACGGCGCGACCGTGTGGAAGTTCTACGCGACGCTGTTCGGCTGGACCAAGGGCGAAGCCATGGACATGGGCGCCGGCGGCGTCTACCAGATCTTCGAGATCGACGGCGTGCCTGCCGGCGCGGTGATGACCAAGGAGGACGACCAGCCGGCGCCGGCCTGGCGCTTCTACTTCCGCGTCCCCGACATCGACGCGGCGGCCGCGAAGGTGCGCAGCAACGGCGGCAAGGTCACGACCGAGCCGATGCCGGTGCCCGGCGGCGACTGGATCCTGTTCGGCCGCGACCCGCAGGGCGCGCTGTTCGCGCTGATGTCCGGAGCGAAGTGAAGAGATGGCGGGCGGACGACTGCGCGTCGGCCTCGTCGGCTACGGCTACGCCGGCAAGACCTTCCATGCGCCGTTGATCGCGGCGGTGCCCGCGCTCGAGCTCGCGGCCGTCGCGAGCTCGGACGCCGCCAAGGTGCACGCCGACTGGCCCGGCGTGGCGGTGCACGCCTCGCCGGCCGAGCTGGTCGCGCGCGACGACATCGACCTGGTCGTCATCGCCACGCCCAACGACACGCACCACCCGCTGGCGCGCGACGCGCTGCTGGCCGGACGCCACGTCGTCGTCGACAAGCCGTTCACGGTCCGGCTGGACGACGCGCGCGAGCTCGTGGCGCTGGCGCGCGAGCGCGGCCGGTTGCTGTCGGTGTTCCACAACCGCCGCTACGACGGCGACTTCCTCACCTTGAAGAAGCTGCTGGCCGAGGGAGTGCTCGGCCGCGTCGTCGACGTCGAGTCGCGCCACGACCGCTGGCGTCCCGAGGTGCGCCAGCGCTGGCGCGAGAGTGCCGGGCCGGGCGCAGGCCTGTGGTTCGACCTCGGCCCGCACCTGGTCGACCAGGCGCTGCAGCTGTTCGGCCCCCCGCGCGCGATCGCGCTCGAGCGCGCGCTCGTGCGCGACGGCGCGCTGGCCGACGACTGGTTCCACGCCAGCCTGCGCTACGACCGCCTGCACGTGCACCTGCACGCCAGCATGCTGGCGTGCGCCGGCGCGCCGCGCTGGACCCTGCACGGCACGCGCGGCAGCTTCGCCAAGGACGGGCTCGACGCGCAGGAGGACGCGCTCAAGGCCGGCGTCCGTCCCACCTGGCCGGCGGGCGCCGACTGGGGCGTCGATCCTGGCCGCGCGGCGATCGTCACGCGTGCGGACGACGGCCGCGCCGTCGAGACGCCGGTCATGCTGGAACGCGGCGCGCACCAGGCCTACTTCGCGGCCGTGGGCGCCGCCATCCGTGGCGAGGCGCCCAACCCGGTGCCGCCGGAAGAGGCGCTCGACGTGATGGCCCTGATCGAGCTGGGCATCGCCAGCGCGTCCGAACACCGCGAGCTCGAATGGCGAATCGGGGACGCGCCAGCACGATGACGGCGATCGCGGGATACTCGCGCCCCATGCAGTCCATCCTCTCCGTCAAGAACGTCTCCAAGACCTACGCGTCGGGCTTCACGGCGCTCCACGACATCGACCTCGACATCCGCAAGGGCGAGATCCTCGCGCTGCTCGGCCCCAACGGCGCGGGCAAGACGACGCTGATCAGCATCGTGTGCGGCATCGTGACCGCCAGCGCGGGCAAGGTGACGGTGGACGGCCACGACATCGTCGACGACTACCGCTTGTCGCGCTCGCTCATCGGCCTGGTGCCTCAGGAGCTCACCACCGATGCCTTCGAGACGGTGTGGGACACGGTCTCGTTCAGCCGCGGCCTGTTCGGCAAGGCGCCGGACCCGGCGCACATCGAGAAGACGCTCAAGGCGCTGTCGCTGTGGGACAAGAAGGACAACCGCATCCGCACGCTGTCGGGCGGCATGAAGCGGCGCGTGATGATCGCCAAGGCGCTGTCGCACGAGCCGCAGGTGCTGTTCCTCGACGAGCCCACCGCGGGCGTCGACGTGGAGCTGCGGCGCGACATGTGGCAGCTGGTGCGCGAGCTGCGCGCCACCGGCGTCACCATCATCCTGACCACGCACTACATCGAGGAGGCCGAGGAGATGGCCGACCGCATCGGCGTCATCGCCAAGGGCAAGCTGCTGCTGGTCGAGGACAAGACCGAGCTGATGCGCAAGCTGGGCAAGAAGCAGGTGACGCTGATGCTGCCCCAGGCACTGCAGGCCGTGCCCGAGGCGCTGCGCGAGTACGAGCTGGCGCTGTCGCCCGGCGGCCGCCAGCTGACCTATACCTACGACACCCGCAACGAGTCGCGCGGCATCGTCGACTTCATCCGCCACGTCAACGACGCCGGCCTGCAGTACGCGGACCTGCAGACCAAGCAGAGCTCGCTCGAGGAGATCTTCGTGAGCCTGGTCGAGGGAGGCGCCCGGCCGGCGGCGGCGCCGCCGCCAGCCCGGACGGCCCCGCTCGACGGCCAGCCGCGCACCGCCGGGGAGGCACGATGAACGGCGCCAACTGGCACGCGGTGCGTGCGATCTACCGCTTCGAGATGGCGCGCACCTGGCGCACGCTGATGCAGAGCATCATCTCGCCGGTCATCTCCACGTCGCTGTACTTCGTGGTGTTCGGCGCCGCGATCGGCTCGCGCATGCAGTCGGTGGGCGGCGTCCCCTACGGCGCATTCATCGTGCCGGGGCTGATCATGCTGTCGCTGCTGACGCAGAGCATCTCCAACGCGTCGTTCGGCATCTACTTTCCCAAGTTCACGGGCACGATCTACGAGCTGCTGTCCGCGCCGGTGTCCTGGATGGAGATCACCATCGCCTACGTGGGAGCGGCGGCGTCGAAGTCCATCATCCTGGGCGTGATCATCCTGGCCACGTCCTGGCTCTTCGTGCCGCTGCAGATCAACCATCCCGTCGTGATGCTGGTGTTCCTCGTGCTGACCGCCGTCACGTTCAGCCTGGTGGGCTTCATCATCGGCATCTGGGCCGACGGCTTCGAGAAGCTGCAGGTGATCCCGCTGCTGATCGTCACGCCGCTCACCTTCCTGGGCGGGAGCTTCTATTCGATCTCGATGCTGCCGCCGTTCTGGCAGACGGTGGCGCTGTTCAACCCGGTGGTCTACCTGATTTCGGGCTTCCGCTGGTCGTTCTACGGCTCGGGCGACGTCAGCGTGGGCCTGAGCCTGGCGATGACGCTGGGCTTCCTGGCGGTCTCGATGGCGGCCGTGGCGTGGATCTTCAAGACCGGTTATCGGCTGAAGAACTAAGAACCTGTGAACGAAAAAAGGCCTCGCGCACGGCGAGGCCTCGAATGGAGCGATGGGGTGCGCGCGTTGCGCGCGTTCCTTCAGGCCTTGACGCGGCGCGCCACGACCACCACGCGCTGCAGCGCGAGGTGCGTCGTGCCGTCGGCGGCTTCGGCGGCGCGCGTGGCGGCCGAATACTGCTTCGTGGCGATGCCGTTGGCGGCGGCCACGGTGCCCAGCGTGGTGAGGGCGGCGAGGGCGAAGGCGGCGGTGCGGACGAGGGTCTTGGTCATGGCGGGCTCCTGGGGTCTGGTTGATCGGTCCGGAACCGCATTCGTGTTCCGATGGATGGACTGTCTTCCTTTCCACCCCGGCCTCCCAGCGGCTTGCGACGATCGGCCCGGATGCCGGCGCCAGTTGCCGATCCGCCCGACGGACCGTCGGCCCGATACCGCCACACCTATCGACGATCCCTGGCCGCTGATCGAGGTCAGGCCTGTCCTTCGTTCGCGATCACCAGGTCCTCGGTCTCCGAGGACGTGGCGCGAACTCAGGAAAGGCCAGACCCCTCCGGCCGCTGCCGCCCGGACCTCGCAAGCGGCCGAGGGCGGTCGTCGCCGCGGCGTGGCGCATCGCCGAAGGGGTCTGGCCTTTCCGCGGATCGCGCCCATCGAGCCGATCAGGGCGATGACGTCGCCGCGATCCGAGGACAGGCCTGACCCCGATCCCCCGCCGATGATCGAGGTCAGGCCTGTCCTTCGTCCGCGATCACCAGCTCGTCGGTCTCCGGGGAAGTGGCGCGAACTCAGGGGAGGCCAGACCCCTCCGGGTCCGCGGCCATTCTCGATCCGTCCCAATGCAAAAGGCCTCGCGCACGGCGAGGCCTCTTGGAGCAGGAGGAGGGGTCGTGCGCGTGGCGCGGGGCGGTCAGGCGTCGCGATGTCCGACGATCACGACGCGCTGCACGGCGCGCTGCCCGACCACTTCCACGCGCTGCGGCGCCAGGTGCGTCAGCTCGTACGCCTGGGCCGCGCGCTGGCCGGCCGCGTACTGCTTGCTGGCCAGGCCGTTCGCGCCGGCGACGGTGCCGAGCGTGGTGAAGGTGGCGAGAGCGAAGGCGATGGCGTGGACGGTGCGGGTCATGGCGGGCTCCTGGGGTTGTGCGGTTCGGAATCACGTGGCGTGTTCCGATGGATGCACTGTCCGACTATCGCGCCGCGCCGGGAACCGGCTTGCGACGATCGGCGCCGCCGCCGGCCCGAACTGCAACCTGGGGCGACGAAACGACGCCCGGACGCCGGCCCACGGAGGAACACCGGTTGCCTCGGGGAGGGATCGCGGCCGCGTGCCGCGCGAGAGGACGGCCATGGACATCAAGCAAGACCCCAACGCGATCCCCAATTTCAACGCGGGCGGCCGCATCGGCGAATTGCAGCGCAACGAGCCGGAGCAGACGCAATCCAGCGTCGAGCTGGATGCGACGGCCGGCGGCGACGGTGCCGCCAGCGAGGCGACCGAGCACGAGTCGCTGCTGGGCGACGGCAGCGGCCGGTCCGCCAGGCCGGATCCCGGCGGCACCGGCCGGCAGGATCCGTCCCGGACCGGCCCCGGCGCGGTCGACGGGCTGGTCGGCGCGCCCTGAAAGCAAGGCAAGACCTGCCTCAGCTCGACAGCGGCAGGTGCAAGGTGGCGCACAGGCCGCCGCCCGGACGCGCGGCCAGTTCCAGCCGTCCGCCCGCGCGTTCGGCGAGCGCCCGCGTGATGTAGAGCCCCAGCCCCAGGCCGGCACGGCGGCCGCCGTCGGCCTCCGGGCCGCCCCAGCGCAGGAACGGCGTGCCGGCGTTGGCGCGCTGCTCGGCGCTGAGCCCCGGGCCGCGGTCCATCACGATCACGCAGACGTGGCTCAGCCCGCGCGTCACCTCGACATCCACCGTGCCCTGGCCGCCGCCATGCCGGATCGCGTTCTCGACCAGGTTCTCCACCATGCGGCGAAAGGCGGCCGGCGGACAGGGCGTCGCGGCCGGACTGCCGCTGAGGGCGACCTCGGGTCCGCCCGGCGGAAGGTCGTCGACGATGGCCTGCACCAGCGCGAATGCGTCGATGCGTCCCGGCCCGCCCGGCGCGGCGGCCGCGGGTGGGCGGAACAGCGCCAGCAGGCCCTCGATCAGCTCGTCCATCTGGCGCACGTCGTCGATGGCGCTGCGCGCCGCGGGATGCGCCTCCAGCTCGGACAGGCGCAAGCGCAGGCGCGTCAGCGGCGTGCGCAGGTCGTGCGAGACCGTGGCCAGCATCAGGCGCTGGGTGTCGAAGTCGCTCTTGAGCTGGCGCGACAGCTCGTTGAACACGCGCGCCGTCTCGCGCACCTCGCGCGTGCCGCGCTCCTCGTCCAGTTGCGGCGGGGCGACGGCGATGCCGACGCCGGCGCTCGGCGAGACGGTCTGCCCGAGCCGCCGCGCGGCGTCCGACAGCCGGCGCATCGGCTGCGACAGCGCACGCGCCGCCACCCACGCGGCCAGGGCCACGGTGATGAACTTGATCGCCGCGTCGAGCCCGATCGACAGCCACGGCGGCCCGTGCCGGTGCGGCCGCTCGGGCCAGCGGCCGTCGGGCGGCAGCACCGGGGGCGTGGCGCTGTCAGGCAGCGGGTGCATCGACGGGAGCCCGGGCGCGGCGTCGTGCCACGGTGGCGGCGGCGCGGTGGCCCGGAACACCTCGAACGCCAGCCACGAGCTGATCGTGAACGCCGCCAGCAGCAGCACGAACAGGCGCAGGAACAGCGTGTCGGCGTTCTTCAGCTTCAAGGCCGCGTCCCCGGAACCGCGCGGTCAGTAGTGGATGGCGCGCGGCGCGCCGCCGCCCACGGCGATGGCGTCGCCGTTGATGGCGCGCGAGCGCGGCGAGCACAGGAAGACGACGACGTCGGCCACCTCGCGGGCGTCGACCAGGTGGTGGATGCTGTTGCCCTGCGCCATCTCGCGCTCGACCTCGGCGACGCTGCGGCCGGATGCCGCCGCCTTCTCGGCGACCAGCGCCGCCGTGCGCTCCGTGCGCGTCACGCCCGGGTGCACCACCGTCGCCTGGATGCCGGACGGCCCCAGCTCGTCGGCCATGTTCTTGGTGAGCGCGGCCACCGCGATGTTGCGCATCGAGCCCACCGCGCTGCCGCTCTGGCGCGCGGCCAGCCCGCTGACGTTGACGATGCGCCCCCAGCCGGCCGCGCGCATGCCCGGCACGACCTCGCGCGCGCAGCGCACGTAGCCCATCACCTTGGTGTCCATCTCGCGGTGGAAGGCGTCGGCGGCGATCTCCTCCAGCTTGGGCGGGCTGGCGTAGCCGGCCACCTCGGCGGCGGCGTTGACGAGGATGTCGATCGGCCCGCCCAGCTGCTTCGCCGCGGTCGCCACGGCCTGGCGCACCTGGTCGTCGCGGGTGGTGTCGGCGACGACGGCGATCACCTCGCCGCCCGTCTGCAGGGCCAGCTCGGCGACAGCGTCCAGCAGCGTCTGCTCGTGGCGCGCGAGCAGCGCGACGTCCGCGCCTTCCAGCAGCAGCGCCCGCGCGACGGCCTTGCCGATTCCCTTGCTGCCGCCGGTGACCAGGGCGCGCTTGCCTTTGAGCTGCAGATCCATGTCGGACTCTCGTTGGATGAAGATGGCCGATTCTGACGCGGCGGCGAATCGCATTGACGGCGCCGGGGCGACGCGGCCGCCTATCATTGCCGGGCAACGTCATCCGCATGTTGCTGCCGCCGCCGTCCGCCCGCCATGCCGTTTCGCCTCGCTCCATCGTCTGCCTCTCGCGCGCGAGGCCGCGTGAGGGCGTGGGTGCGCGCGCTGGCGCTCGCGGGGCTCGCGCTCGCGCTGCAGGGCTGCGCCTCGCTGGCCGACCTGCAGAAGACGCCCAGCCAGGCCCTGCCGGCCGAGGCCGACAGCCCGCTCGCCGCGCTCGCGCCGCCCGGCATGGCGCCGGGCGAGGGCTCGGCGTTCCGGCCGCTGGCCTTCAGCTCGTTCGCGATGGATGCGCGCCTGGCGCTGATCCGCCAGGCCCGCCACAGCCTCGACATCCAGTACTACCTGATCGCCGACGACCTCACCGGCCGCGCCTTCCTGCGGGCCGTGCGCGACGCCGCCCAGCGCGGCGTGCGCGTGCGCATCCTGGTCGACGACCTCTACACCGCCGCCAACGACCGCCTGCTGCAAGGCCTGGCCGCGTGGCCCAACGTGCAGATCCGCCTGTTCAACCCGTTCCCGGCGGGGCGGGCGCTGAACGTGACGCGCTGGGGCCTGTCGCTGCTCGACCTGGCGCGCCTGAACCATCGCATGCACAACAAGCTGATGATCGCGGACGGCCTGTTCGCGATCGCGGGCGGGCGCAACATCGCCGACGAATACTTCTTCCGCAGCCCGCGCGGCAACTTCATCGACTTCGACCTGCTGGTGGCCGGCGACGCCGTGCCCGAGCTGGCCGCCACCTTCGACCGCTACTGGAACAGCCGCCACGTGTACACGCTGGACGCGCTGGAGCCGGACGAGCCGAAGGCCGAGGCCCGGCGCGAGGAGTTCGAGCGCCTCACGGCGGCGGCCGACAAGCTGTTCGGCCCCATCATGCCGGGCGCGCGCGACTTCCTGAACTACGGCCCGCTGAGCCAGGACATGGCGCACCCGCCGCTGAAGATGCTGCGCGGTCGCATCGAGGTGGTGGCCGACAGCCCCGACAAGGTCAGCGGCGAGGCGGCCTCGGGCCGGGACCCGACGACGGTGATCTCGCACCTGAACGGCGCCATCGAGCGCGCGCAGGACCAGGTGCTGCTCGCGTCGCCGTACTTCGTGCCGGGCAAGATGGCGCTGGACGGCCTGGACGCGGTGCGCCGGCGCGGCGTGGCGGTCACGCTGGTCACCAACACGATGGCCTCCAACGACGAGCCCTTCGTGAGCGCCGCCTACGCGGGCTACCGCCGCCGCATGCTGCAGGCGGGCATGCGCATCTACGAGGTGAGCCCGCGCATCCTGCACATGGACACCACCTTCGACGATTCCTTCGGCGCGATGCTGGGCACCTCCACCGGACGCCTGCACGCCAAGATGATGATGATCGACTTCCACACGACGGTCGTCGGCTCGATGAACCTCGACTTCCGATCGTCGCGCGCCAACACCGAGCTGGGCCTGTTCGTGGAATCGGGCGAGCTGGCCGCCGACGTCTCGCTGCTGGTGGACGACCTGCGTTCGGCCGGCACCTACCGCATGCGGCTGGGCGGCGCGTCGGGGCGCGACGTGCAGTGGGTGGACGACCAGCCCGACGGCGAGAAGGTCTATGGCGCCGAGCCGGAGATCTCGCTGGGCACGCTGCTCGAGGTGTGGCTGTTCTCGCCGTTCATCCAGGAAGACCTGCTGTGAGCGCCAGCGCGCGCCGGCTCGTGAAGCGGCGCGCCTGGCCCGTCACCGGGTCGGTGAACGCGATCTCGCGCGCCAGCAGCTGCAGCGGGCGGCTCCAGTCGGGTGCCGCGCCCGGCGGCGCCTCGGGCCACAGCGCCGGGTAGATGCGGTCGCCGACGATGGGCAGGCCCAGGGCGTTCATCTGCACGCGCAGCTGGTGGGTGCGGCCGGTGCGCGGCTCGAGCCGGTAGAGCGCGTGGCCGGCGCCCAGGCGCTCCGCGAGCGCGATGCGCACCTCCGAGTTCGGCTCGCCGGGCACGACGCGCACCTGCATGAAGCCTTCGCGCGCGGGCTGCTCGAGGCGGTGGCGCGCGACCAGCGGCAGCGCCAGGTCCGGGCGCCACGGCGCGATCGCCTCGTAGGCCTTGTGCACGACGCGATCGCGCAACAGCGCGTGATAGGCGGCGCGGTCCTGCGGCCGCACGCAGAAGACGAGCACGCCGGCCGTCTCGCGGTCCAGGCGGTGGATGGGCGCGAGCGTGGCGATGCCGAGCGCCGCGCGCAGCCGCACGAGCGCCGTCTCCCGCAGGTGGCGCCCGGCCGGGATGGCGGGCAGGAAGTGCGGCTTGTCGACGACGACCAGGTGCTCGTCGCGATGCAGGATGTCGAGCTCGAACGGCACGTGCGGCTCCGGCGGCGGATCGCGCCAGTACCACAGCAGGTCGCCGCCGGCGCAGCGTGCGCCGGCCGCCAGCGCGTTGCCGCGCGCGTCGAGCACGTCGCCGCGCGCGAGCCGCGCGGGCCAGTCGGCGACGGCCGGGAAGCGCGCTTCGAGGAACGCGAGGACGTGCGGGAAGCGCCCGTCGCCGACGCCGACGCGGCTGGCGGCGACGCCGTCGCGCAGTGGCGGAACGAAGGGCTCGGGGCGGATCGACGGCGGGCTCACGGCCTGCATTTTCGCCGGGACGGCGGGGGGCCGTCGGCGACCCGGCCACCGCAGGGCACGCAAGCGGGGCGTGCGCGGGTGGCGCACGCCCGCACGCCGGTCACGGCTTCGGCAAGGCGTCCAGGAAGGCCCGGTTCGGCGTCGAGAACTGGTAGCTGTTGTAGCGATCCCAGTTGATCGACCACGCCATCAGGCCCCGCAGGGCGAGCGAAGGCGCGCGCGGAACGTAGCTGCCGCACTGCAGGCGCTGGGTCAGGCAGTTGAGCGCCGCCTGCACGTCCGGCTCGCTGGTGAACCCGCCGCCGGCCTCGTTGCTGGCCGGCAGGCCGATGGCCACCTGGTCGGGCCGCAGCGCCGGGAACTGGAAGGTCGTGCCGGCCACGGGAAAGCCCTTGAGCAGCATGTCCGTCATGGCGACGTGGAAGTCGGCCGCGCCCATGAAGTGGTACTGGTTGTCCAGCCCGGTGATCGGCCCCGAGTTGTAGTCCTGCACGTGCAGCATCGTCAGGTCGTTGCGCATCGCGTAGATCACCGGCAGGTAGGCGCCGGCGCGCGTGTCGCAGCTCAGGCAGGTGCCGCCGTAGAAGCTGTAGCCCAGTTGCACGAAGAAGGTCTCCGGCGCCATGGTCAGCACGAACTTGCTGCCGTACCTGGCCTTGAGCTGCCGGAGCGCGCTGATGAGGTTGGCCACCACGGGCGTGCTCGGATTGGCCACGTCCTTGTCGCCGGGGTTCAGCAGCAGCGAATGCCCTTCGAAGTCGATGTCCAGGCCATCGAGGCCCCAGCGGTCGATGATCGCGGAGACCGAGTTGACGAAGGCCGTCGTCGCGGCGGCGGACTGCAGCTCGACCTGGCCGTTGGCGCCGCCGATCGAGATCAGCACCTTCTTGCCCTTGGCCTGCCTGGCCTTGATGGCGGCCAGGAAGTCGGCGTCCGATTCGACGTTCGGGCACTCGCTCACCGGGCAGCGCGTGAAGTTCACCTGGCCGGAGGTGGCCGAGCTCGGCTCGGCGAACGCCAGGTCGATGACATCCCAGGCGTCGCTCACGTCGGCCATGCGGATGTAGCCCGACCCGTTGGCGAAGCTCGCGTGCAGGTAGCCGACCAGGGAATGGGTGCCCGACGGCGGAGGCGGCGGAGGCGGAGGCGGAGGCGGAGGCGGAGCCGGAGGCGGAGGCGGAGGCGGAGGCGGCGGTGGCGGTGGCGGTGGCGGTGGCGGTGGCGGCGGCGTTTGGCCGCAGCTGGTCACGACCGTCCAGGGCTGGCCGCTGCCGGCTCCGCCGTTGTGGGTGGCCGGGTCGTCGCCCTGCGTCCACCAGTTCGCCTTGTAGGACTTGCCGTTCTCCGTGGCCGTGTCGCCGGCGGTATAGACGGTGCCGGCAGCCCAGGGCTGGCAGGCCGGCGCGGCCGCCAACGCGGGCATCGAGGTGGCACCGCCGGCGACCGTGGCGGCCGCCGACAACATCCGGAGCCAACCCAGCTTCCTGTGCCTCGAAAAGTCGTTCTCGCTCATGGCCTGATCTCCTTGGAGGGTGGACATTGCGCGATCGAGTCGTCGCCCGAGACGGGGAACGGCGGGCGACGCCGCGAATGCCGGGGGGAGTATTCAGGCCGCTGCGCGCCGGTCGCATCGGAACAAACCAGTAAATGACCAGTAACAATACCAGTTACTTCGGCCAGGGCGGCGTCTTAAATGCGGCCAGGTGCGTTCGATGCGCACCGTCCTGGTGAAAGACGCTGGCGGCATCGATTGCGGGCGGTCGATTCGGTGATTTGTACTGGTATTGCTGCGCGGCAGTGGGCCGCCCGCCGCCGGCGACGTCCGGGTGCTGCGGCCACTGGCGCGCGCCGGTTCGTGCGTTGCCGCGTCGCGATCCGTCAGGCCGCCTTGCGCCGATAGATCACGGTCACCGTCGACGTCGTCGCCGTCACCGGGCTGGCCGACAGGATGATCTCCGTGTCGCCGGCCGCCCAGGTCGCTTGGTGCGAGAGGCCCGCGGCGGGGTCCATCGCCTGGCCGAGCGTCTCGGGGCCGTACTGCTTGCGCAGCTGCGCGGCGAGATGTTCCAGCGTCTTGCGGCTGTCGGCGTTGTCGTGGTACTGCGAGTCGCTGAACATCACCTGCACGAGGCGATCGTCGAGGAAGTAGAAATCCGCGGGCAGCGTCGTGCCGGCCACGGCGGCGGCGTCCAGGCGCAGCTTGGCGGTGGCGCCGGTGACGAGCCGGCTGCCGCTCGCGGGGGCGGTGTCGTGCACGGCGCCCAGCACTTCCGAGGGCATCATCCCCCAGCGGGCAGGCGTCCAGTCGGTGGCCGGGGGCTTGTGGCTGCAGGCGGCGAGGAGCAGGGGCAGCAGCAGGTGTCGCAGGCGCATGGGGCGGTCGGGTGGAAACGGTGGCCGCCATTGTTCCCGCGCCGGCGGCCGCGGGAGATACCCCCTCGGGCTCGCCCCGGGCCCGGATCGTCAGTAGTTCACGGTCGGTTTCGATTCGATCGGCTTGGCCGGGCGCGGCGCGTTCAGCGCAGCCCGTTGCCGGAGGGGCCCTCGCGACGGTCCCGACCGGAGCCGGGCAGGCGCGGCAACAGCATTCCCACCTGCCGGCGATAAGCGTGGTATCGCTCGCCGAACTGCTGCACCAGGTCGCGCTCCTCGAACGCGATGCCCACCAGGATGTAGGCGCTCATGCCCGTCGAGAACAGCAGGTGCCCGGCCGTCATCACCGGCACCGACCAGAAGGTGACCAGGAAGCCCAGGTACAGCGGATGGCGGACGTGGCGGTAGAACAGCGGCATGCGCAATTCCGCCGTCGCCGGCGCGGGGCGCCCGCCCAGTGCCGAGAAGGCCTGGCGCAGGCCGAACAGCTCGAAGTGGTCGAGCAGGAACGTGCTGATGGCGACGGTCGCCCAGCCGATGCCGAACACGGCCCACAGCAGCCCGGCGGCCGGGCCGTCGACGCGCCACGCCACGGGGGCGGCGATCGGCTGCCAGAACGCCATCACGGCGGCCAGCGCGAGGCTGCTGGCGACGACGTAGGTGCTGCGTTCGACGATCTCCGGCACGATGCCCGTCCACCACTGCTTGAAGCCGCGGCGCGCCATCACGCTGTGCTGCACGCCGAACAGCAGGATGAGCAGCGCGTCGGCGACCAGCGCCGCCGGCCACGGGGCGCCGGCGCCGCCGACGTCGACGGACTTGGCCACCGCCAGGTTGCCACTGAAGCCGATGAACCAGAGCAGGGTGGCCGAGAACGCCAGGTAGGCGGCCAGGCCATAGAGGATGCAGAGCAGTGCGCGCATGGGAGACTCCTTGGGCGGTCGGATGCGCAACGATAGGCGCCGGGCGTCCCTTGGGCGTCCCTGGGCGGCGGCCCTGCAGGAGACTATAAACACGACCATGCCCGCGCGACTCCGCCCCGACGCCCGCGACACCTCCGTGCTGGAGCTGCAGCTGCTCGGCGTCCCTTCGGCGGTGGCGCGCGGGCGCGAACTGCCGCTGCCGCTCAAGCGCGGCGCCGCGCTGCTGGCCTACCTCGCGTTCCACCCGGGGGCCGTGCCGCGCGGGCACCTGGCGGCGCTGCTGTGGCCCGACGCGGACGCCGCGCAAGCCCGCACGCGCCTGCGCCGGCTCGCGTACACGCTCGAGGAGGCGACGGGATGCGCGCTGTTCGCCGCGGACGCGCAGGCGCTGTCGCTGCTGCCCGGCGCGGTCGAGTCCGACGTGCTGCGCTTCGCGCGCTTCGCGCGGCGCGCGGTCACCGCCCAGACGCTGGCGGATCACGTGCTGGCCGAGGCGCGCCACCGGCTCACCGGCGCGCGCCGTCCGCTGCTGGAGGGCGTCGCCTTCGGCTCGGGCGCGTTCGACGACTGGTTGACATCGGCATCGCTCGAACACGAGCACCTCGTCGCGCGCCTGCTCGAACGCGTGATCGACGAGCTGGCGCGGCGCCGCCAGTTCGGGGATGCGCTGGAGCTCGTCGAGCACCTGCTGGCGCTGGATCCGTACTGCGAGCCGAGCTACGTGCTGCTGATGCAACTGCACGCATCGCAGGGGCACGCTGCAGGCGTGGAGGCCGCGTACGCGCGTTGCGCGCAGACGCTGCGCGCGGAGTTCGGCATTCGTCCCGGCCAGCGCACCGAGGCGGCCTGGCTGCACCTGACCGAGGACTTGCGGCGGGTCCAGTCGCACCGTGTCGAACGGCCCGCCGTGCGCTTTGCCGGGAGCGCCGCGCGGGCGATCGCCTGGACGGCGCTCGGATCGGGCGAGCGCACGCTCGTCGTCAGCCCCGGCTTCGTGTGCCACATCGAACTCGCGCTCGAGCACCCGCCGCTGCGCGCGTTCGTGGAGGCGTTGGCGCAGCGCTTTCGCGTCATCCTGTTCGACCGGCGCGGCATCGGCCTGTCCGAGCGCCTGCGCGCCCGCAGCACGCCCGCCGCGCTGGCCGAGGATGTCGAGGCCGTCCTCGACGACGCGGGCGTGCGCAGCGCCTGGCTGTTCGGTTCGTCGGAGGGCGGGCTCGGTGCCATGCGGCTGGCGCTCGATCGCCCCGGGCGCGTCGGTGGCCTGTGCCTGTTCGGCTCGCTGGCCCGGGGCACGGCGGCGCCCGACTACCCGTGGGCCTTGCCCGCGGCCGCCTACGACACCTGGCTGAAGCGCCTCGTCGCCGGCTGGGGCGGCCCCGTAGGCCTGGACACCTTCGCGCCGAGCGCGCAGGACGACCCGGCGCTGCGTGCCTGGTGGGCCCGCCTGGTGCGCCACGCGGTCTCGCCGGGCGGCTTCGAGACGATCCTCGCCGGCCTGCGCGACGCCGACCTGCGCGCGGAACTCGGGCGCCTGCGCGTGCCCACGCTCGTGATGCACCGCCGCGGCGACCGCGCCGTCCGCTTCGAGGCCGGGCGGCACCTCGCCGGGGCGATTCCGGGCGCGGCCTGGCACCCGCTCGAGGGCATCGACCACTTCTGGTGGTGCGGCGACAGCGACGCCGTCCTGCGCGCGCTCCTCGATTTCACGAGCGCGACGAGATGAATCGATACACGGGCGAAACGCGCGCTTGACCGTGTTCGCCGAACCTGCGCTCCCGTCCTCGCGGACACCTCGCCGGAGCCCGTCCATGACACTTGCCCGCCGCTTGACCGCCGCCGGCGTCCTCGCGCTGGCGGCCGCCGCCGCCCAGGCCGCGCCGTCCTCGCCGGAGGACGTGGTGCGCGCCTACGCCGACGCCGCCAACCATCACGATGTCGACGCGCTGCTCGCGCTGTACGCGCCCGGCGTGCGCAAGTACGGCTTTCCGGCGACGCTGAGCTCGGAGGGCCGCGAGTCGAATCGCGCCAGGTACGAGCGCAACTTCAGCCAGAACCCCGACCTCAACGTGAAGATCCTCGACCTGACCGCGGTCGCCGACAAGGTCGTCTCGCACGACCTGGTCACGGGCCTGGCGAGCGGCAAGATGTCCGAGGAGATCACCGTCTACCAGGTCGACGACGGGCAGATCACCAACATCGTCTACGTGGAGCGCCAGCTGCGGTAGGGCGGGCTGGCCGCGGGGGGCAATCGGCCGTCCGGTCACCTGCGGCGGCCGGCCACGCGTGTCCGGGCGCAGCCCGGACGGCTGCTTGCGCCAGGCGGCCCGTTCATCCCCCTCCCGGGGGAGGCCGTCCCGCGCCGCCTCCATACTTCTGGCGGTATGCTCCGGAAACATCCCCGTGACGATGGTTCCGGAGAAACGATGCAGGACGGCCCGCGC
>JBJMWE010000243.1:0-3746 GCA_045810285.1 Vitreoscilla sp.
GCCGCCGTTCCCAGCCAGCTTCGGCCTCTACGGCAAGCCGACCACCATCAACAACACCGAAACCTTCGCGGCGGTGCCCTGGATCATTGTCAATGGCGGTCCGGCCTACCTCGAGTGCGGCAAGCCGAACAACGGCGGCACCAAGATCTACTCGGTCAGCGGCGACGTCGAGCTGCCCGGCAACTACGAAGTGCCGATGGGCACGCCTTTCTCGAAGCTGCTCGAGCTCGCCGGCGGCGTGCGCAAGGGCCGCCAGCTCAAGGCCGTGATCCCCGGCGGCTCCTCGGCGCCGGTGCTGCCCGCGTCGATCATGATGGAGCTGACGATGGACTACGACTCCATCGCCAAGGCCGGCTCCATGCTGGGCTCGGGCGCCGTCATCGTGATGGACGACACGCGCTGCATGGTCGAGAGCCTGCTGCGCCTGTCGTACTTCTACCAGCACGAGTCCTGCGGCCAGTGCACGCCGTGCCGCGAAGGCACCGGCTGGCTGTGGCGCATGGTCGACCGCATCGAGCACGGCCATGGCCGCATGGAAGACATCGACCTGCTGAACTCGGTGGCCGACAACATCCAGGGGCGCACCATCTGCGCGCTGGGCGATGCCGCGGCGATGCCGGTGCGCGCCATGATCAAGCACTTCCGCAGCGAGTTCGTTCACCACATCGAACACAAGACCTGCCAGGTCCCGGCAGCGGTCTGATCGGGACGAGACGACACCCATGATTGAAATCGAACTCGACGGCAAGAAGGTCTCGGTGCCCCCGGGCAGCATGGTGATGCATGCGGCCGACGCGGCCGACACCTACATCCCGCACTTCTGCTACCACAAGAAGCTCTCGATCGCCGCCAACTGCCGCATGTGCCTGGTGGACATCGAGAAGGCGCCCAAGCCGATGCCCGCCTGCGCCACGCCGGTCACGCAGGGCATGATCGTGCGCACGAAGAGCGACAAGGCCATCAAGGCGCAGCAGAGCGTGATGGAGTTCCTGCTGATCAACCACCCGCTGGACTGCCCGATCTGCGACCAGGGCGGCGAGTGCCAGCTGCAGGATCTGGCCGTGGGCTACGGCGGTTCCGCTTCGCGCTACACGGAAGAAAAGCGCGTGGTGTTCCACAAGCCCGCGGGCCCGCTGATCTCGATGGAAGAGATGAGCCGCTGCATCCACTGCACGCGCTGCGTGCGCTTCGGCCAGGAAGTGGCGGGGCAGATGGAGCTGGGCATGGCCCATCGCGGCGAGCACTCCGAGATCCAGACCTTCGTCGGCCGCTCGATCGACTCCGAGCTGTCGGGCAACATGATCGACGTCTGCCCGGTCGGCGCGATCACGTCCAAGCCGTTCCGCTACCAGGCGCGCACGTGGGAACTCTCGCGCCGCCGCAGCGTGAGCCCGCATGACTCCGTGGGCGCGAACCTCGTCGTCCAGGTCAAGAACAACCAGGTGCTGCGCGTCGTCCCGTACGAGAACGAGGACGTCAACGAGTGCTGGATCGCCGACCGCGACCGCTTCTCGTACGAAGCCCTGAATTCCGACGCCCGCCTCACCGCCCCGATGATCAAGCAGGGCGGCCAGTGGCAGGCGGTGGACTGGCCCACCGCGCTGAACTACGTCGTCGACGGCGTCAAGCGCGTGAAGGCCGAGTTCGGCGTCGCCGGCATCGGCGCGCTGGGCCACGCCGGCTCCACCGTCGAGGAGCTGCACCTGCTGGCCAAGCTGGTGCGCGCCCTCGGCAGCGAGAGCGTCGACCATCGCACGCGTCATTCCGACTTCACGCACACCGGCGGCGTGCGCTGGCTGGGCACGACGATCGCGTCGCTGACCAGGCTGGATCGCGCGCTGGTCGTCGGCTCGTTCCTGCGCAAGGATCACCCGCTGCTCGCGCAACGCCTGCGCCAGGCCGCGCGTTCGGGCGCCGAGATCCACAGCGTCAACGCGCTGGCCGACGACTGGCTGGTGTCCGTGGCCACGCAGCTGACCGTCGCGCCCAGCGCCTGGGTCAAGGCGCTGGCCGACATCGCCCACTGCGTCGCCAAGGCGCAGGGCGGCAGCGCGCCGTTCGCCGGCGACTGCACGCCGCAGGCCGAGGCCATCGCCGCCTCGCTGCTCAATGGCAGCGCCAAGGCCGTGCTGCTGGGCAATGCCGCCGCACAGCATCCGCAGGCCGGCACGCTGCTGGCGCTCGCCGGCTGGATCGCCAGGCAGACCGGCGCCACCGTCGGCTACCTCGGCGAGTCCGGCAACAACGTCGGAGCGCAGCTCGTGGGCGCGCTGCCCGGCGCGGGCGGCCTGAACGCCGGCCAGATGCTGTCGCAGCCGATGAAGGCGCTGTTCCTGCTGGGCGTCGAGCCCGAGCTGGACGCCGCCAACCCCGCCGCCGCGCGCGCCGCCCTCGGCGCCTCGGGCCTGGTGGTCGCGCTCACGCCGTTCCGCAATGCCGCCGCCGACGTCGCCGACGTGCTGCTGCCCGTGTCGCCGTTCACCGAGACCGCCGGCACCTTCGTCAACGCCGAAGGTCGCGTGCAGTCGTTCCAGGGCGTCGCCCGTCCGCTGGGCGAGACCCGTCCGGCGTGGAAGGTGCTGCGCGTGCTGGGCGACATGCTGGGCCTGCCGGGCTTTGCCCAGCAGTCGGCCGACGAGGTTCTGGCCGAAGCGCTGGGCGACCTCACGACGCTGGCTTCGCGCCTGAACAACGAGGCCGAGCTGCCTCCCGCGCTGCCGTCCGAAGCCGCCTCCGGCTTCGAGCGCATCGCCGATGTCCCCATCTACGCCACCGACAGCCTCGTGCGCCGCGCGCTCTCGCTGCAGCTGACCGCCGACGCCCGCGCGCCGCAGGCCTCGCTGCCCGCGCCGCTGTGGGCCGAGCTCGGCCTGGCCGCCGGCGACAAGGTGCGCGTGAGCCAGGGCGGGGCGGAAGCGGTGCTGACCGCCCGCCTCGACAGGACGCTCGCTCCGACGGCCGTGCGCGTGCCCGCGGGCCACGTGCTGACCGCCGGTCTCGGCGCATCGTTCGGCGCCATCACCGTGGCCAAGGCCTGACCCGGAGCGAAGAAAACCAATGATCGATTCCATCAATCAATGGGGCTTCGCCCACCTGGGCGGCATCGCCTGGCCCATCGTGTGGGCGCTGGTCCGCATCGTCGTCACGATCCTGCCGCTGCTGGGGCTGGTCGCCTACCTGACGCTGTGGGAGCGCAAGGCCATCGCCTGGTCACAGATCCGTCCGGGCCCGAACCGCGTCGGTCCGCTGGGCCTGCTCACGCCGATCGCCGACGCCGTCAAGCTGATCTTCAAGGAGATCATCCGCCCGAGCGCCGCCAACAAGAAGCTGTTCTTCATCGCCCCGGTGATGACGATCATGCCGGCGCTGGCCGCCTGGGCCGTGGTGCCGTTCGATCCGGGCGTGGTGCTCGCCGACGTCAACGCCGGCCTGCTGTTCATCATGGCCATCACCTCGCTCGAGGTGTACGGCGTGATCGTGGCCGGCTGGGCGTCGAACTCGAAGTACGCCTTCCTGGGCGCGCTGCGCGCCTCGGCGCAGATGGTCAGCTACGAGATCGCGATGGGCTTCTGCCTGGTCGTGGTGCTGATGGTCTCGGGCACCATGAACATGGGCGAGATCGTGATGGGGCAGGGCAAGGGCATGATGGCCGACCACGGCCTGAACTTCCTGTCGTGGAACTGGCTGCCGCTGCTGCCGATCTTCTTCGTCTACTTCATCTCGGGCCTGGCGGAGACCAACCGCGC
>JBJMWE010000244.1:0-38264 GCA_045810285.1 Vitreoscilla sp.
AGCCCGCGCGTGAGCAGCGCGCGGCGCGCCGGCGACAGGCGGATGGCCACGAAGCCTTCCATCACGACCTGCCCCGCCAGCGTGCCGGTGATGGACGCGCTGAGTCCCGACGCGATCAGCCCGATGCCGAACACGGTGCCGGCCGCGGCCACGCCCAGCATCGGGGAGATCAGCCGGTAGGCATCGGACAGCTCGGTGACCTCGGGCTGCCCGGGCCGGTGGAACGCCGCGGCGGCGACCAGCAGGATGGCCGCGTTGACGAACAGCGCCACGCCCAGCGCGAGCGTGGAATCGAGCGTCGACCAGCGGATCGCCGAGCGCACGGTCGCCGCGTCGCCGGCGCCCGCGCGCGTGCGCACGATGGCCGAGTGAAGGTAGAGGTTGTGCGGCATGACCGTGGCGCCGACGATGCCGACCGCGAGGTAGAGCATCTGCGGATCGGCCACCACGCGCGGGGCGAGCGCCAGGCCGTGCACGATCGCGCCGGCGGACGGCCGCGCCCAGGCCAGCTGGGCGACGAAGCAGGCGGTGATGGCAGCCACCAGCACGGCCACGACGGCCTCGACCAGCCGGAAGCCGCGGGCCTGCAGCGCCAGCACGAGCAGGACGTCGGCCACCGTCACGCACACGCCGGCGAACATCGGCAGGCCGAACAGCAGGTTCAGACCGATCGCCATGCCCAGCACCTCGGCGAGGTTGCAGGCGACGATCGCGATCTCGCTGAACAGCCACAGCGCGAGGCTCGTCCGGCGCCCGAAGTGCCGGCGGCACGCCTGCGCCAGGTCCTCGCCGCCGGCCAGGCCCAGGCGCACCGCCGCCGCCTGGAACAGCATCGCCATCAGGCTGGAGGCGACCACGACGGCGAGCAGCGCCTGGCCATAGCGCGAGCCGCCGGCGATCGACGTCGCCCAGTTGCCCGGGTCCATGTACCCCACGGCCACCATCCAACCGGGGCCGGCGAAGGCGCAGCAGCGCCGCGCCCAGGCTCGGACCGCCGACCCTGGCCGGCCGGAGGCGCCCGGCCAGGGCCGCGCGGCCGTCGGCGCCGTGTCGAGTGCCTGCGTCATCGCGGCCTCCGTCGCGACGCTTGCCACGCCCGGGGCGAGGCGGCCGTCACGACCGGGCCTGGGTGCCGGCGCCGTTGCCGGACGCCGGCGTGGTGCTGCCGAGCTCCGCGCCGGTGAGCGGGTCGCTGTCCACCACGGAGGCCAGGCGCTGCTTCATGGCCTGCAGCGCCTGGCGCTCGTCGGCGTCGCACTGCACCTCGAAGCCGCCGCTGCCGCCGTCGACGGCGGGGCGGCCTTCCTGGAAGTTGAACGCCGGTGCCGCGTTCCACGGCCCGCGGCGGTCGGAGACGAGCGCGCCGTCGCCGTCCGCGCCGCTCGTCGCGACGCCGGACCGCGCGCCGGTGCCGCCGTCGCCGGCACCCACGCCGTCGCTCGTCGAGCGCGACATGTTGAAGTACACGTTCGCGAACTCCTGCTTGCCCGGCAGCTTCCCGGGCGGGAAATTGGGCTCGATCGAGTACAACGCCTTCTCGAACGACAGCTGGTGCGAGATCTCGCGCGTCATCAGGAACGTCAGCGCGTCCTTCACGCCCGGGTCGTCGGTGCAGTTGATCAGGCGCTCGTAGATGATCTTGGCGCGCGCCTCGGCGGCGATGTTGGAACGCAGGTCGCAGGTCGGGTCGCCGATCGAGTCGATGTAGGCGGCCGTCCAGGGCACGCCGCCGGAGTTGACGAGCGCCGGCCCGCCGCCGTAGAGCACCTGGGTCACGTGCGAATCGTTGCCCGCGCCGCTGACGTTGCGGTACAGCTCGGCCTCGCCCAGCATCGCCTCCGACAGCTGGCCCTTGGCGCCCCGATTGAGCATCGCGACGATGGTGCCGATCACCTCGAGATGGCTGAGTTCCTCGGTGGCGATGTCGATCAGCATGTCCTTGCGGCCGGGATCTTCCTCGGCCAGGTATTGGGTGAAGTAGCGGCACGCGGCGGCGAGCTCGCCCTGCGGTCCGCCGAACTGCTCGAGCATCAGGTTGGCGAGGCCGGGATTGGTCTCGTCGACGCGGACGGTGTATTGGAGACGTTTGTTGTGCGAGAACATGAGCGGCCTTTCCTGTTCCGATTCGATCGGCGATGCGGGGTTGAATGGAGCGTCGCGCGAAGCCGGGCGACGGCGCGATGGGGCAATGGAGATTCCAGGCGCGCGGGCCTTGCGGCCGCCCGCTCGTCCAGGCGGAGACCGTTGGCGTGGTGGGCGACGCACTGCGTGGTTAGCGCTGCCGGGCGAACGCGCGGCCGTGGACGAGCGCATTCAGCTTTGCCGCGACGCGCCGGTGGCGGGCCGACGCCAAAGAAGAAGGGCCGCGATGCGCGGCCCCTGGATCAACGAGGTGGATCGGCTCAGTTGCGGTCGGCGCGCGGCGGAGGCGACGCGTCGGCCTGCGTCTCGGCCGGCGCGGCGGCAACCGGCGCAGGCGCGGGCGCCTCAGGCGCCGGGTTGGCCGTGGTGGTGGTCGAGGTCGTGGTCGACGACCACGTGCGCGACGTGTCGGTGGCGCTCTCCGTCGCGGCCGGCGCCTTCTGGTCGTCGCTGAGCGTGCCGTCACGCTTCAGGTAGCTGTTCTTGGAATAGGGGTAATTCGCGGTGTTCGGGTTGTCCGCGGCCTGCTTCGGGTCGAGCGTGGTCTGCGCAATGGCGACGCCGCCGGCGACGCCCGCGACGCTCAAGGCGATCGCTGCGAGTCGGGTGATTGCTTTCATCGCTATCTCCTGGATGGTTGGTGTGGATGTTCCACGTTGGCGCCGTGGACGAGCTTGCCGAGGCAACGGCCGTGCCGACCGCCGCGCTGCTTGCGGGGGCATGCGCCTTGCCGTACAACTCCTTGCGGCGTTCGCGGCCCGACGTGCGTCGCGCCCACCCGCCCGTGGCCACCAAGGAGTCCGCATGAGCCCCCCCGCATTGCGCGCGCCGACCGCCCAGGATGCCCTCGAACTGCTCTCCGACGAGCAGGACCAGATCCTCGAACTGTTCGACCGCTACGACGCCCTCGTGGCCGAGGCCGCGGAGGCCGACGAGCGGCGCGAGCTGGCGCAGGAGATCTGCTCGCTGCTGCTCGTCCATGTGCAGGCCAAGCGCGAGATCCTCTACCCGGCCGCCCGCGAGGCGCTCGACGACGACACGCCCGTCGAGGAGGCGCTGGAGTCGCAGGCCGCGCTGGAGGACTGCATTGCCGACGTGCAGGCCGGCGACGCGACGGAACCGCGCTACGACGCCGGGGTGCGCGTGTTGCAGGAACTGTTCGTCGACGCGATGGAGCAGGAGCGCGCGGGCCTGTTCCCCGCGCTGCACGCCAGCTCGGTCGATCTCGAGGAGCTCGGCGGCGAGATCGGCGCGCTCGAGGAGCGCCTGCTCGACGCCGACGACGAGCTCGGCGCCCTGTGAGCGTCAGGCCTGGACGAGCCCCGCGCGCGCGAACGGCAGCCGCAGCACCTCGGGCCCGCCGGCGCGCGCGATGGCGTTGGCGACCGCCGGCGCGAGCGGCGGCACGCCGGGCTCGCCGACGCCCGTCGGCGACGCGCTGCTGTCGGCGATGAACACCTCGACGGCGGGCATCTCGTAGATGCGCAGCGCGCGGTACTGGTCGAAGTTGCGCTGCACCGCGCGGCCGGCCTTCAGCTCGATCTCGCTGTAGTAGAGCGCGCCGAGCGCGAAGCCGATGCCGCCTTCCATCTGCGCGCGGATCACGTCGGGGTTCACGGCCACGCCGCAATCGACCGCGCACCACACCTTGTCGACGCGCACCTTGCCGTCCTTGATGGTGACGTCGGCCACCTGCGCGACGGCGGTGCCGAAGCTCTCGTGCAGCGCGATGCCCTGCGCCGAGCCGGGCGGCATCGCCTTGCCGAAGCCCGACTTCTCCGCCACCAGCCTGAGCGTGCGCGCGGCGCGCTCGTTCTTCTCCAGCAGCGCCAGGCGGAAGGCGAGGGGATCCTGGCCCGCGGCGCGCGCGAGGCGGTCCATCATCGTCTCCATCACGTAGGCCGTGTGGGTGTTGCCCACCGAGCGCCACCACAGCGGGCGCACCGGCAGCGCGACATCGTGCACCTGGCCGTCCATCATCGGCAGGTCGTACGACGTGGGATGCACGCCTTCGACCGACGTCGGGTCCACGCCGTCCTTGACCATCATCGCGGCCATCGGCGTGCCGGCGACGATGGACTGGCCCACCACCACGTGCTGCCACGACGCCACCTTGCCGGCACCGTCCAGGCCCACCTTGAGCGAGTGCAGCATCATCGGGCGGTACAGGCCCGCGCCCATGTCGTCCTCGCGGCTGTACTGCAGGCGCACCGGCGCGCGGCCCTTGATCGCGACGGCCACGTTGACGGCCGCCACCGTGAAATCGCTCCACACGTTGGCGCGGCGGCCGAAGCTGCCGCCCGACACCAGCGAGTGCAGCTTGACCTTGTCCAGCGGCAGCCCGGCCGCCTTGGCCGCGAGCATGTGGTCGAAGGTGGGGAACTGGTGGCCGGCCCAGGTCTCGAGCTGGCCGTCGTGCAGCCACGCCACGCAACCCTGCGGCTCCATCGGCGCGTGCGCCAGGAACGGGAACTCGTAGATCGCCTCGATGGTGCGGGCCGCCGCCGCCGGCGCCGCCGCGGGCTTCGCGAACGGCGTGCCCGGCTTGGCCGCGAGCTCGCGGTAGTGCGCCAGCAGCGCCTCGGAGTCGAGCGACGCGCCGGCCGATTCGTCCCAGGTGACCTTCAGCGCGCGCCGCCCCTGCATCGCGGCCCAGGTGCCCCTGGCGACGACGGCCACGCCCTCGGGCACCGCGACGACATCGGTGACGCCCTTGACCTTCTTGGCCGCCGTGGCGTCGAACGACACCATCCTGGCGCCGAACGACGGCGGGAACGCGATCACCGCGGTCAGCAGGCCCGGCAGCTTGACGTCGCCCGTGTAGACGGCGGTGCCCGTGCACTTGGACGGCGAGTCGACGCGCGGCGTGGCGCCGTCGCGGCCCATCAGCGCGAACTGCGCCGGGGTCTTGAGCATCGGCTTGGCCGGCGGCGCCTGTCTCGCGGCGGCCGCGGCCATCTCGCCATAGGTGGCGCGCTGCCCCGACGCGTGGGTCAGCACGCTGCCGCTGGTGCGGATCTCGCCGGCCGGCACCTTCCAGGCATCGGCCGCGGCGGCCACCAGCATCGCGCGCGCCGTGGCACCGGCCTCGCGGTACTGCAGGTACGAGTTGGCGATGGCCGTCGAGCCGCCGGTGCCCTGCATCGTGCCGAAGGCGAGGTTGGCGTAGCGCTTGGCGTCCGCCGGTGCGTACTCGGTGCGCACCAGCGACCAGTCGGCGTCGAGCTCGTCGGCCACCAGCGTGGCCAGGCCCGTGGTGTTGCCTTCGCCCATCTCGTGGTGCTTGCAGACGATGGTGACGAGGTTGTCGGTGCCGACGCTGACGAACTGGTTCGGCACGAGCGCGGCCTTGGCGGCACGGCCCTCGACGCCCTGGCTGGCGGCGGCCCGGGCCGCCGCGGGCAGCCCGCCGATGGCCACGACCAGCCCGCCGGCGGCGCCGGACGCCAGCACGGCGCGTCGCGTCACGCGCGCGGGCGCCTCGCGTGCGGGCGCCTGGGCCTGGAGTTCTTCGAGCATCTGTTCGCGCAAGGCGTGCATCAACGGGTGCATGGCGGTCTCCTCGGGCTTCAGAGCTGGCCGGCCGCGGCGTGGATGGCGGCGCGGATGCGGATGTAGGTGGCGCAGCGGCAGATGTTGCCGGCCATCGCGTGGTCGATGTCCTCGTCGCTGGGCTTCGGGTTCTGCTCCAGCAACGCCGTGGCCGACATGATCTGGCCCGACTGGCAGTAGCCGCACTGCACCACGTCGTGCTCGATCCACGCCTTCTGCACGGCCTTGGCGGCCCGGGACTGCAAGCCCTCGATGGTGGTGACCTTGCGGCCGCCGACCGCCGTGGCGGGCGTCACGCACGAGCGCGCGGGCTGGCCATCGAGGTGCACCGTGCAGGCGCCGCACTGGGCGACGCCGCAGCCGAACTTGGTGCCGGTCAGGCCGATGTCGTCACGCAGGACCCACAGCAGCGGCGTGTCCGGGTCGGCGTCCACCTTGTGGACATGACCATTGACGTTGAGCGAAACGGTCGTCATCACGCTGCTCCCGTGAAGGAAATCGGAGGCCGCAGTATGCTCGCCGCTTGGAATTTTTCCAGGGGGTTCGAATGCGACCGACAACGCTGGTTGGATTTCTCCTCGCGGCCGCCCTGGCGCCGGCCGTCCACGCGCAGGCCCTGAAGTCGCCCGCCGACTTCGCCGGCATCGCCGATCCCGCCGAGCGCTCGCGCGCCTTGTTCGCCGAGGCCGGCAAGGTGATACAGAGCCCGCGCTGCCAGAACTGCCACCCGGTGGGCGATCGCCCGACGCAGGGCGACGACATGCATCCGCACCTGCCGCTGGTCGTGCGGGGGCGGGACGACCAGGGCGCGATCGCGCTGCGCTGCGCGGCCTGCCACCAGGTCGCCAACTTCCAGCCCGCGGGCGTGCCCGGCGCGCCCAAGTGGCACGTCGCGCCGGTGGAGATGGCGTGGCAGGGCAAGTCGCTGGGCGCCATCTGCGAGCAGATCAAGGACCCCGCGCGCAACGGCCGGCGCACGCTGGCGCAGATCCACGACCACATGGCGCACGACGCGCTGGTCGGCTGGGGTTGGCACCCGGGCGGCACGCGCGCGCCGGCGCCGGGGACGCAGGCGCAGTTCGGTGCGCTGGTCGACGCCTGGATCAGGACGGGCGCGGCCTGCCCGGCGTCCTGATCGCCGAGGCGCGTCGCGACGCGCCGCAGGAAATGGAAAGGCCCGGCATGCCGGGCCTTCGTCGTCCTGTCCCGTCGATCGTCGCTAGCGACGTCCGCCGAAGATGCCGGCGCCCAGCAGCAGGAACACGACGACCAGCACGACGAAGATGAAGAACAGGATGCGCGCGATGTCCGCGGCGCCTGCCGCGATGCCGGTGAAGCCGAACAGGCCGGCCACGAGCGCGATCACGGCGAAGATCAGGGCCCATCTGAGCATGGTGGTTTCCGATCATGAGTGTTGGGATGCTGCTCCGCGGGCAAGCGCCATGCCGGGATGCATGCCGCGAAAAGGGGATGCGACGCCCGCCCGACAGCCCCTGCGGTCGAGTGGTGGCAGGCAACATCGCCGCCGACGCAGGCCGTCGCTCCGGCCGCCTGGCAACACGCGAGCGCCGTGAACCCGTGAACGGATCCGGCACGCCTGCTCGCCACGTCAGGACGAGCGCGCCGATTCGTGAAGCCGTCGGCCGGCGCGACGCCGCTGTCGGTTTTCCCAGGAACGCGAGGAAAGCTTGCAGCCGCCAGGCAAGCGCGCGTGACGTCGCACCCGTTGCGCGCGCTGCGAAACGCGCGCGCATGAGCGGCGGTCCCGGCGGTCATGCGCGCGTCGCCGGGCGCAGTCGGGAGGCGGGCGACGGGAATGACGGATGCCTGGGCCGGTATCCCTCCCCATCAACCAAGCGAGACGCCCATGAGCGACCCCCAACGCCCGCGCGATCGCGAGCCCCCGCGCCGCGCGACCCCGCTGCAGCCCGACAAGCCCGGCAGCGGCCGCCGCCAGGAAAATTCCGACGAGCAACCCGAGCCCTCCGCCAGCCAAGGCGGCCGCCCCGACGAGGCAGACAAGCTGGCTCGCCAGGAGCAGCGCGCCGTCGACAACGTGCGCGAGGGCTACGACTGAACGCGGCGCGTCCGCCTCTCATCCGCCCGCGCGACGGCGCGGCGCCGACGCGATTTCCGGGAGACCAGGATGACCTTGCTCGACAAGATGATCGGCAGCGTGCGCGAGCCGCTCGAGGAGCGTCGCCTGCGCGCGCGCGAGCTGGCGTATGCGCGGGCCGCGGAGTGCGACTGGTTCGCCGAGGTGCTGCGGCACCACGTGGCGATCGAGCAGGCCCTCGAGGCGGTGCGCGCCGCGCCCGAGCCCACGGCGGGCCGCCACGCCTTGCGCTGGCTGTCGACCCTGATCAAGGGCCACGCGCTCGCCGAGGACTCGGTGCTCTACCCCGCGCTGGCGTTCGACGGCCAGCGCGCACATGCGGTCAGCGCCTTTGCCGACGAGAGCAGCTTTCGCATCGACCTCGCCGGACTGGCGTTGCTCGAGCCTGGCGGCGCCGACTTCGTCGACAAGCTGGACGCGTTGTGCGCCGACCTCGTGCTGCATTTCTACGAGGAAGAGGGCGCCTGGTACCCGGCGCTGTGCCGGCGCGAGGGCGGCCTGGGCAATGCCCGCCTGTGCACGCAGTTCGTCGACGAATTCCGGCGCTACATGGGGGTCGACGCCGAGCTGCTCTGAGCGCCGCTGGACGAATCGCGCACGCCCGCTCGCACCGCGGCCGATCGGCGCGGAGCGGTGCGCCGCCCGGCCACTGATCGACCGTTCCGTCCGCGGCAACAACACCCGGCGGCCTGACTCTTCACACGACAGCGTTTTTTGACAGAATGGGCATTTGACACATTCTCGGAAGACGCGTCAATGAAGCTCTCGTTCCTCGACGTGCACCTGTCGCAGGTCGTGCAGGGCGTCGCCGCCACGGCGAGCGAGGGTGTCCTCGTCTACCACGTGTTCGTCTCCGCCGACGCATTGCTGGAGCTCGGGGCGACGGACGACGTCCGGACCTGGCTGCCCGCGTTCCACCGCAACGAATCGCTGATCGCCGCCCGCGTGAAGGCGATGCAGCGCGCCGCGCCGGACGCGCCGGCCGTCATCGAGTCGCTCGCCGCCGGCTGAGCGTTCGTTCCGGCACCCTGGTTGCCTCTTCGAGCCCATGGCGCCGATCCGGCGCGAACCTCAACGGAGACAAGCATGGGCAAGTACGTACTCGGATGGTTCCTGGGCATTCCCCTCGGCGTCCTCGTGATCCTCTACCTGATCTTCCATTGACGCGCCGGCATCGGATGCGCGTTCGTCCTACAGCGCGCATCGCATCCGGCCGCTACATTGGAACCGTCCCGATGACGCGCAAGCGCCCGCGGGGCAACGGAAGGCCCGCTCCAGGAATGGACTGCGGGCTTTCTTCTTCTTTGGCCACGGAATCGGGCGCCGCGGGTTCGCCGGGAACGCCGGGAACGGCAATGACATCCCTGCCGGAGTGCGGCGTGGGCGTCCTATGATCGACTCGACAGCCGCGCCCGGCTTCGAGGAGATCCCGATGGACGAGCAAAAGCAACAAGGTCTCGATTTCAGCGCCGGCGTGCCGATCGCCGACCTGCCCGAGGGCCGCCCCGTGGCCGGACGCGTGGGCGGCGAGGACGCGCTGCTGCTGCGACGCGGCGAACGCCTGCACGCGTTCGGCGCGCTGTGCAGCCACTACCACGGGCCGCTCGCCGAGGGCCTGGTCGTGGGCGACACCGTGCGTTGTCCGTGGCACCACGCGAGCTTCGACGTGACGACCGGCGAGGCCGTGCGCGCGCCGGCGCTCGACCCGATCGCGTGCTGGCGCGTGGATCAGCGCGACGGCCGTGCGTACGTCGGCGAACGCGTGGTCGCCGGCCCGCGCGAGCGGCCGCCGGTGGCCGGGCATCCGCAGTCCGTCGTGATCGTCGGCGGCGGCGTCGCGGGCCTCGCGGCGGCGGAGATGCTGCGGCGCTCGGGCTACACGCGGCCGTTGACGATGATCAGCGCCGACGACGCCCCGCCCTGCGATCGGCCCAACCTGTCGAAGGATTTCCTCGCGGGCACCGCGGAGGACGACTGGATCCCGCTGCGCCCGCCCGGGTTCTACGAGGCCAACGGGATCGAGCTGCTGCTGTCCACGCGTGTCGCCGCCATCGATCCGGCGCGTCGCACGCTCTCGCTGGAGTCCGGCCGCGAGCTCGCCTGGGGCGCGCTCCTGCTGGCCACCGGCGCCACGCCGATCCGCATGGACATCCCCGGCGCCGACCCGGCGCGCGTGCACGTCCTGCGCAGCTTCGCCGACAGCCGCGCGATCGTCGCGCGCACGGCCGGCGCGAAGCGCGCGCTGGTCATCGGCTCGAGCTTCATCGGGCTCGAGGTCGCTGCGTCGCTGCGCCAGCGCGGGCTGGAGGTGCACGTCGTCGGCCGCGATGCGGTGCCCATGGCCAACGTGCTGGGCGAGGCGCTCGGGCGCCGCATCCAGCGGCTGCACGAGGCGCACGAGGTACGGTTCCATCTGGGCACGACGGTCGATCGCATGGACGGCTCGACGGCCCGCCTGGCCGATGGCACGCGCGTCGAAGGCTGCGACTTCATCGTCGCCGGCGTGGGGGTGCGACCGGCGCTGGCGCTGGCCGAACAGGCGATGCTGGCCGTCGACCGCGGCGTGGTCGTCGACGCGACGCTGCGCACGAGTGCGGCGGGCATCTGGGCCGCCGGCGACATCGCGCGCTGGCCCGACGCGCGCACGGGCGAGGCGCTGCGCGTCGAGCACTTCGCGCATGCGCAGGCACAGGGGCAGTGCGCGGCGCTGAACATGCTCGGCGTGCGCCGGCCGTTCGATACCGTGCCGTTCTTCTGGAGCCAGCACTACGACGCGGCCATCAACATGACGGGCCACGCGTCGAGCTGGGACCGCATCGAGGTCGACGGCTCGCTGGAGGCGCTCGACGCCGCCGTGCGCTACTTCCGCGACGGCCGCCTGCTGGCGCTGGCCACCGTGGGCCGCGACCTGGAGAACCTGCGCTGCGAAGCCATGATGGAAGCGGCAGCGCCGCCGGCCTGACGCGCCGCCCCTGGTCGCTGCCGGCGCTCGGCCTCGGCACCTGGCGCTTCGGCAAATGGCTGGCAGCCGCGGCCCAAGGCGCCGTAGGGCGGGTTAGCCGCAGGCGTAACCCGCCGCTCGCCGGCATGCAGACCCGCTTTCGCCGGCATGCAGCCCCGCCTTTCGCCGGCATGCAGCCCCGCCTTTCGCCGGCACATAGACCGCCCCGCATCTTCGACGAAAGACGCCGCATTCGCAGCCAATGTCGCGAACGGCGGGTTACGCCTGCGGCTAACCCGCCCTACGATTCATTCGACGCCCACAGGCGCCCGGGTCATGGCGAGATCCACCGGGACGTGCCCGCAGAACGCTGCCGCCGAGGTCGCCGTGAACACCTTGTGCAGCGCCTGCTCCAGGTTGAGCCGGAAGCGCCGTTCGCTGTAGTTGGTCTGGTCGATGCCGGACGCGCCGTACACCAGCACGTTGGTGGCGACGCCCGTCACGTGCAGGACGTCGTACGGGTTGTGGCAGCTCAGCATGACCAGCGGGACGTCGCATGCGCGTGCCCGCGCCACCAGGCCGTCCAGCCGCGGGTCGGGGGCCGTGAGGTTGCAGGTCAGCAGCAGCAGCTTGTCGACGGGCAAGCCGGGTTCGCGCAGGGCGTCCGCGGGCCGCGCCGTCGTCACCCGTCCGGCGGCCATGCCCGTGATCGTGGCGGCAGCCTCCGCGGCGAGGATCGCGTGGTCGGACACGACGAGTACGCGGTCGTCCGCCCGCGCGCGCCAGGGCAGCACCTGCGCGTCGTTGCGTTCCAGCGTGATCGCAGCCGCGGCCATCGACGCCTGGGCCTGCCGATGCGCCGCGCACATCACCAGGCGCGCGGCCTCGGCCTGGCGCGTCGCCAGCGGGGTCGCCGAGCGACCCGTGACCCCGCGGCGAGCCTTGAGCGCTCGCAGGCGCGCGCAGGCGCGCGTGACGTGCGCGCGCAGGGCCGGCTCGTCCGTGCAAGCCTGCGACACCTCGTCGAACCAGGCGCGGAAGGCGTCGATGCGGGCCGGGCTCCACAGGCGGATGGGCATCAGCAGGAGATCGACGCCGGCGCGCAGGCAGTGCAGCGTCGCCTGCACGGCGCCGAAGTGATCGGTGATGCCCTTCATGTCGAGCGCGTCGCTGGCGATCACGCCGTCATAGCCCAGCGTCTCCCGCAGCAGCCCCGTCATGATGGGGCGCGACAGGGTCGCCGGGACCGGAACCGGCTTGCCGGCGCGATCCGACCAGATCGTCGCGTCGTCGAGCGCGGGCGCCACGATGTGCGCGGTCATGATGGCGTCCACGCCGTGCGCGATGGCCGACGCGAACGGCAGCAGGTCGACGGCCTCGAAGGCGGCGCGGTCGCGCCGGATCACGGGCGTGGCGTGGTGCGAATCGGTCTCGGTGTCGCCGTGCCCCGGGAAGTGCTTGGCGCAGGCGGCCAGGTCCTGCGCGTCCAGCCCGTCGACGAAGGCGCAGCCGTGGCGCGCGACCAGCGCCGGATCGCTGCCGAACGAACGCACGCCCACGATCGGGTTGGCCGGATTGCTGTTGACGTCGAGCACCGGCGCGAACACGAAATTCAAGCCGAGTGCGCGCAGCTCGGCGCCCAGCAGGCCGGCGCACGCCGTCGTCATGGCGACGTCGTCGCATGCGCCGAGGGCCATGTTGCCGGGCATCTCCAGCCCGCCGGCGATGCGCGTGACGGTGCCGCCTTCCTGGTCGATCGCGATGAGCCGGCCGGTGGGCGCGGCCTGCGCGAGTTCGTCCGTGAGGGCGACGATCTGGCCGCTGTCGACCAGGTTCTCGCGAAAGAGGATCACGCCGCCGAACGGGTAGTCGCGCAGCAGCGTTGCCAGTTCAGGCGGCAGGCGGGTGACGGGCGGCGGGTCGGGGCGCTCGTCGGCCGCCCAGAAGCGCAGGTCGGGCATCAGGAGTTCCAGCAACTGGGCGCGCAGGTCGGGGTCTCGGTCGTTCATCGTCATCCTTGTCGGCGTGGTGTCGGTGTGCTCATTCGCGCCAGGAGCGCAGGCCCAGCAGGCGTTCGCCCAGCGGGCCGAGGTCGGCCGTCGGATAGCGCGTGCGTTCCCATCCGCGCGGATCGCCTTCGAGGCTGTAGCCGCGCGGTGCGCGCCGTTCGCGCCAGGAGGCGACGCGCCAGGCGCGCTGCTCGGCGTCGTCTTCCTGCGCCGGCAGCATCGCGACGTATTGCGCCATCCGCACGCCGCGCGCGCTGGCGTTGGGCCGGATGCCGTGGCACAGGCGGCTGTCGAACACCAGCAGGTCGCCGCGATCCAGCGGCACCGGCGTGGGCGTGAAGGCGCGCACGTCCGGGCGGTACCAGTCCCAGTCGGGACCCTGCGTCGCGCGCCACGCGGCGAAGTCGCGGAACAGCTCGGGGATGCACTGGAAGCCGCCGACGTCGACGTCGCGCTGGTCGGTGATCGCCAGCACGCCCTGCACGTTGTCGCCGTCGCCCTCGGGGTCGTGGTCCCAGTGCATGAAGCTGCGGAACTCGACGCCCGGCTCGGGCGGCAGCATGAGGTTGAGGCGGTCGATCGACACCCACAGCTCGTGCGTGCCCCACAGGTCGGTGAACGCGTCGTGGATGCGCGGCGATTGCCGCGCCTGCCACAGCAGCGGATGGTTGTAGAGCTCCACCATGCCCGCGTTGGCGGCCAGCGAATGCCGGCGGCGCTCGGTGCGCGCCGCCGGATACCAGGTGGACGCATCGAGCGGATCGAGCTCCTCGAACTCCCACACCAGGCGCGCGATCGCGTCGGCCAGCGCCGGCTCGATGGCGCGCCGCACGACGACGTAGCCGTCGCGCCGCCAGCGCATCCAGTCGGCCTGCGACAGCGCGCGCAAGGCGGGGGCAGGGTGCGTGGCGAGGCGGTGCCGCGGCGCGGCGACGGTGGACGGGTTGCGGCTGTCGATGTCCTTCTTGCCCAGGCGGGCGATGGCGTCGGTCATGCGGGTGCTCCTTGGGCGAGTTGGCGAGGGGCCCGCGTCGCGGGCGAGTCGGCCCGCGGCAGCGCGAGCAGCCACAGGCGGTCGAAGAACAGCGGCCAGGCGGTGTCGAAGCGCGCCAGCGGCCGCATGCCCTTGTTGCGGTACAGCGCCAGCGCCGCGTTGCTGTCCCACACCGCCAGCACCACGCGCGGGCTGCCGGCGGCGCGGGCGCGCGCGAGGATGTCGTCGAACATCCGGTGGAACAGGCCGCGGCCGCGATCGCGCGGCTCGATGGCCAGGCTGGCGACGAAGAAGTCGTCCGGCCGCGTGTGCGCACCGACGAAGGCCTCGTAGGCGTCGTCGAGCGCCTGCATCTCGTCGCGGTAGGGACGGCCGGTCGCGATGCCGGCCAGTTCGGCCTGGGTCGCGGCGACATAGAAGCCCGCGAGCCGCCGCGTCCCGTCGGCCAGCACCCGCAGGTGCGGCAGGAAGGGGTCGATGTTGGTCCGCTGCTGCAGGTCGACGCACGGGATGCCCAGCTTGTTGGCGGCCGAGCAGTACTCCAGGTAGCTCGTCGAGAACAGCAGCGTGGCCATGCGCCGGCGGTCGGCGGCGCTGGCCTGCGTGCCGTCGACGATCGCGTAGTCCGCGTCGGCTGCGGGGCGAGCGCCTTCGGGCGGCCGGGCTGCGCTCATGGCGTCACGCCCAGGCTGTCGGCGTCCGCCGTCGCGGCGGCGCGCGGCGTGCGCTCGGGATCGGCACCGCCCTTCACGCGCGCCCACCACGCGGGGTCGCGCATGGCCTGTGCGTTGCGGGCGATGAGCCAGTGGCCGAACAGGGTGTTGACGCGATCGAGCGCCTCGTCGCGCGACAGGAACGAGTAGTAGTGCAGGTTGCCCTCGGCCGTGCGCAGCTGCGGCGCGTACGCCAGGCGCGGCGTCTCGTCGGCCCAGCAGACCTGTGCGACGTCTTCCAGCCGGGTCTGCGCATCGAGCTGCCAGCCCCGGCGCGCGAGCGCGGCGACGCAGCGCGCGCGGCTGGCCAGTTCCGCCGCGCTGAGCGGCACGGACCGCTGCGTCAGCCAGTCCACGACGAGGCGCATGCCGTGCAGGCCGATCGGCCGCCGCTCCGGCCCGTCTCCCTGCAGCACGCAGTGCAGGCGCGCCACCTCGTCGTAGGCCAGCAGGCTGTGGCCCAGGTGCATGCGCCAGGCGCCGTAGGTGGCGCCGTGCAGCCGCGCCGCGAATTCCGCGGCCTGCGGCGAGCGGCGGTCCCGCGCGGGCACGGCGCCGCGCAGGGCCGCCAGCATCAGTCCGGTCTCGACGATGATCTGGTCCAGCGCCGAATTGTCCTTGCGCGAGACGAGGAACCCGTTCTCGTCGTCGAAGGCGTTCAGCCAGCTCACGTGCGGCCGCGAGCGCCCGCACGCCCGATGGCCGGGCGCGCCGAGGTAGTCGGGCACTTCCGGGCGGGCGAGGAAGATGGTGGCGGTGCGCGAGGGGATGGTGTCGGCGTCCATGTAGATGCCGCCGAAGACCTTGAGCACCAGCTGGCGCGCGATGTCGGACAGGTTGACGTAGTAGCCCTTGGCGTGCAGCTCGGCCAGCAACGCGGCGTGGCCGGCGGCGAAGTCGTGCAGCAGCAGGGCGAGCGAGCCGACGTCGACGATCGTCTCGTCGAGGCGGTAGCGGCCGATGACGTAGGCGCCTGCACCGGCGCGGCGCTCGAAGCATGCGTCGCCCGCGAACTGGCGCGCGTCCCAGGCCCACAGCATGGAGCGGTAGCGACGTCCCACCGCAGCCCGCGTGAGCTCCAGCGCGATACCCCACTGGCGTATCGCCTCGCGCACGGCGGCCGGCGGCGGGCCGCCGATCCAGATGCGGTGCAGCACCGATTCCTCGGGGGTCAGCGATTGCGCGGGAAAGCCCACGAGCGACGACACGGCGCCTGCATCGAAGCGCGCGAACTCGGCACGCACGAGGCGCCGCAACTGGGCCACCTGCTCGTCGTGCTGGCGCGCCAGCTGCCGCACGCGCAGGCGCAGGGCGTCGGCGCCGGGCACGCCGGCCTCGGCCAGGGTCGCGCACTGCTGGCGCGCCACGAACCGGGTCTTGATCTGTGCCAGCGTCGATTCGTAGTCGTTCAGGAAGGACATGGAGCTCTTTCGAAGGTTGGATCGGAGGAGGCGCCGGAACCCGCAGGTCCCGGACGCGCGTGGCGGCGCCGGCTTCCCTCGTCTTCTCGACCGCCCGCCGGTCGGGGCGGCCTCGTTCATGGCGTCTCAGGCCGCCTGCGGATCGAAGCCGGCGTCAGGCACCGCCCAGCCCATCCCGTGCCGTTCGGGCAGCAGCGCGCGGCGGAGCCAGACCCCGGCCGGCGGCCGCCTCGCGAGTGCGCCCGCCGGAGGGGTCTGGCTCCGCCCCGACACCGTCGCCGGGACGTCGTCGACGCTTCCGGGCGGTGCCTGACCCCGCGTTGATCTGCCGACGTTCGTCATGCCGGCGCGCCCGTCGCTGCCGGTCGAGCGACGTTGGCCGGCGCCGGCGCGAAGCGGCGCGCGAGCAAGAACACGGCGAGGCCGATCGGCACATTGGCCCAGGCATAGGCGGCCAGCGCGTACCCGAAGCACGCGCCGATGCGGTTGTGCAGCTCCAGCCCGATGGCCAGGCACGCGCAGTACAGCAGGCTCAGCAGCGCCGAGGCCAGGCGCGTCGAGCTGCCCGAGGCGACCATCGTCATGCGCAGCAGCGCGCCGTTGAACAGCCCGAGGGCAGCCGAGAACGCCGCCATGCCGAGCACGAACAGCCACGCCGAGGACACGCCCGCCGCCGCGACGAGCAGCCCGCCGAGCGCCGCGGCGCCGCCGCGCCGCACCAGCGCGTCCATGGGCACCCGGTCGGCCAGCCGTTGTACCCACAGGCTGCTGGCGACAAAGCCCGCGAATATCGCGACCTGGAATTCGACATATACCGATCGGGTGCGGCCCATATTGCCCATGACGATGGCCGGAGATAATCCGATCCAGGCCGTCAGGGGAACCAGGGCGAGGCCGGCGATGAATATGCCTAGGAGGAATCTCCCATTCCTGACCAGATGGCCGGACGCCCGCGCGAGTTCGCGTGCCGACAGCGGCCGGGCGGGCGGCCGCCGCTGCGGCGCGAACCGCGCCAGCCCGGCCAGCGACGCCGCGGCGAGGGCCGCCGCCAGCAGGAAGACCGCCTGCCACGGCGCGACGCCCAGCACCGCGCTGCCGACGACCGGGCCCACGAGCGGGGCGAAGATGCCGAGGTTGGCCAGGAGGCTGGCCGCCTTGACCGCCGCGACGTCGTCCAGCGCCTCGTGCAGCACCGAGTACCCGACGAACACGAAGCAGGTGCCCATGCCCTGGACGAAGCGCACGGCCAGGAATTGCGTCATCGTGTGGCACAGCGGCACCGCCAGCGTGGCGAGCAGGAACAGCGCGTTGCCGGCCAGCAGCACCCGGCGTTCCCCGTGGCGCTCGGCGAGCGGCCCCAGCACGACCTGCAGCAGGCTGCCGCCGACGATGTACAGGCTCAGCGACAGGCCCGCGTCGGCCGGCCGGCCGTGGAAGTCGCGCACGACGTCCAGCATGGCCGGCATCGCCATGTCGTTGGTCAGGTAGACCGTGATTTCATATAAGGCGAAGAACCACAGGAATCCTGCCAGGTTTCGATTCATTTTCATTTCGCGATTCCACGTTGAACTGGATATGTCGTGGAATCGTAGTGGTCTTGGATATTCGGGTGTCTTTTATTGCATTGCGATTTGAAATGTTTTATTGCGCCCAATCAGCAAACGTAATTTCGGCCGAAATTAATTCAGGGCGAGCGCTCGCATCCGGATTTGCGGCGAGTTTGATGCGGCAGCTTGGGGTGCGCGGAGCGCTGACGAGCAGGATGCACGCGTCGCTTCCTGGCGCACACGATGCGCTTCGGCCGGGGTGGATCCTGCGACTTCGCTTCGCTACGCGCAGGATGACGGCTTGGCGGCAAGCCGTGGCGGCGCTTCGGTTGGGGGTGGATCCTGCGACTTCGCTTCGCTGCGCGCAGGACGACGGCTTGGCGGCAAGCCGTGGCGGCGCTTCGGCCGGGGTGGATCCTGCGACTTCGCTTCGCTGCGCGCAGGATGACGGCTTGGCGGCAAGCCGTGGCGGCGCTTCGGCGTTTCGGCGCACCGCGCACCGCCGACCCGCCGACCGCCGACCGCCGACCGCCGACCCGCCGACCCGCCGAACGGCGGAACAGCGCATGGCGGGCACACCGACACAACTGCCGCGCGGCGCCAACCAAGTGTCATCCTGCGCGCAGTCGCAGGATCCACGTGCGCCGATGCGCCCCTGGCATTCGCCCAGACGCCGCCGTGACCGTTCGCCCTCCGCGGCCCTGCGCTTGCCCGCGCGCGGGTGCGCGGCCGAGCCGTCGCGCTACGCGGACCGGCGCAGGCGGAACGTGCGCCCGCCGTTCACGGTCACGTACTCGCCCGGGACCTCCGTCGCACGCAGCTTCTCGCCGGTGGCGAGCGTCCAGGTCTCGACCATCTGCCCGTTGGGTGCGGGGGCGCGCCGCATGAGGATGATGCAGGCCTCGCCGCGCTGGCCAATGGCTTCGTACTTCTCGCTGTCCATGCGCGCATTCTGCTGTGTCGATATTGTCGAGCAGCCAGGACCAGGGCTTCATTCATGGGGCATGCGCGTTGCTCACCGATGCACGGCGCGGCCTCGGCGTTGCCTCGCGGGAAGAGGCCTCGTATCGCGCCGCATCGACAAGGACCGCACATGGACACCCACCGACACTCCCTTCACGACGCCGTCGCGAAGGTGCCCGCCGTCACGCTCGGCTTCTGGCTGGTCAAGATCGCGGCCACGACGCTGGGCGAGACGGGTGGCGACTGGGTGACGATGTCGCTCGGCCTCGGCTACCTGGTGGGCACGGGCATCTTCGCCGCGCTGTTCGTCGTGCTGGTGTACCTGCAGGTCAGGGCAGCCCGCTTCCATGCGTCCGTCTACTGGGCCACCATCGTCGCGACGACCACGCTGGGCACCACCATGGCCGACTTCTTCGACCGCTCGATCGGCGTGGGCTATCCGGGCGGCGTCGCCATCATCGGCCTGCTGCTGCTCGCCAGCCTGTCCGTGTGGCATCGCGTGGAGGGGACGGTGTCCATCGCGAGCGTGCACAAGCCCCGCGCCGAATGGTTCTACTGGTGCACGATCCTGTTCTCGCAGACCCTCGGCACGGCGCTCGGCGACTGGACCGCGGGCGACGACCGCGGCGGCCTGGGGCTGGGCTACGAGAACGCGGCCCTGATCTTCGGGGCGGCGCTCGGCGTGGTGGCCGCGCTCTTCTTCTGGACGCGCCTCTCGCGCACGCTGCTGTTCTGGATGGCCTTCGTGCTGACGCGGCCGCTCGGCGCCACCGTCGGCGATTTCCTCGACAAGCCGCATGCGGCGGGCGGTCTCGAGATGAGCCGCCTGGTCGCGTCGCTGGCGCTGCTCGCGCTCATGGTGGCCTGCGTCCTGCTGTTCCCGCAACGGGCCGCGCGCGACGGGCAGGGAGCCTGAAGAACCGGAGGACGGGCCCGACACGCCCGCTCGAGCGCCGGAATCACCCACCGGCCCGGGCCCGGTGGCGGGCGCCGATTCACCCGCGGCCCGCCGCCGCCAGCACCTTCCTGCCCGCTGCCAGGGTCTGCCGCTTCGTCCAGTAGCCTGCCCACGGATCGACGGTCTGGAAGCTGACGTACTCGCGCGCCGTCGCGACCGTCCACTGCGCCGAGGCCTTGAGTTCGCCGAGCTGGTCCCAGCCCACCGGCATCGACACGCCGAGGCCGGGCCGCGAGCGCGCGCTGAACGCGCACGCGGTGGTCTGCCCGTGGCCGTTGCGCAGGTAGTCGATGAACACCTTGCCGACGCGATGGCCGCCACCGGCCACGGCGACGAAGCGCGAGGGGATCACCCGGGCCATGTGCCGGACCACCGCATGGCTGAACTCCTTGACGGTCTCGTAGTCGTCCTTGGGCGTCAGCGGCACGACGACGTGCAGCCCCTTGCCGCCCGAGGTCTTGAGCCAGCTCTCCAGGCCCAGCTCCGTGAGCATCGCGCGCGTCAGCAGCGCCGCCTCCTGCAGCATCGGCCAGGCGACCCCCTCGCCCGGATCGAGATCGAGGATGAAGCGATCCGGCAGGGCGATGCGCCGGGTCGTGCTGTTCCAGCCGTGGAATTCGATGGTGTTCAGCTGCGCCGCCGCGACCAGCGACTCCGCGGAATTCACCGCCAGCAGCGCCGGGTGGCCGGGCCAGAGGGCCGGGTCGAGCTCGGTGAGTCCGGGCACCTTGGACTCGGGGTGCTTCTGGAAGAACAACGCGCCCTCGACGCCCTGCGGCGCGCGCACCAGCGACACGGGGCGGTTGGCCAGGTGCGGCAGCATCCACGGCGCGATGCTCGCGTAGTAGCGCACCAGGTCGATCTTGCGCAGGCCGGTCGACATGTCGATGACGCGCTCGGGATGCGTGATCTTCAGGCCCGGCACCGGCGCGCCGTCGACCGCCGTCGGCGGCGCGGCGTCCTGCGCGGCCGCCTGCACGCGCGTCTCGCGCCCGACCTCGCGCGCCGGCTTGTCCTCGCGCACGCCGCGGAAGACGGCGTGGCGGATGTGGCCGTCGGGCGTCCAGTCCGCGAAGCGGATCTCGACGACCGTCGTCGGCCGCACCCAGCGCTCCGCGCCCGGGCCGCGGCGCGACCACTTGCCCACGTTGATCGTCGCGGGATCGATCGCGGGCTGGCCGGTGGCGAGCGACGAGAGACGGCGGTGCAGGTCGGACCCGGCGGCGGCGTCCCAGCCCGCGCCGACCGAACCGGCGAAGCGCAGCGCGTCGCCCTCGTGATAGGCCAGCAGGAGGCTGCCGACCTCCGTCGTCCGGTCGCTGCGGTCGGTGAAGCCGATGACCACGAACTCCTGCCGCTGCTGGCACTTGAGCTTCAGCCAAGTGGCCGTGCGGCACTCCTCGTACGGCGAGTCCGCCCGCTTGACCATCACGCCCTCGAGGCCGAGCTGGCGCGCGGCCGCCAGCATGTCCATCGGCGCGGCATCGAAGGATTCGCTGAAGCGGATGCCTTCGCCCGGATGGGCCAGGAGCCACTGCTCCAGCACCGACCGCCGGCCGCGCAGCGGCACGCGCCGCATGTCCTTGCCTTCGAAGTACGGCGCGTCGAACAGGAAATACTGCACGTCGGCCGTGCGCGCGTTGTCGATGGCGTTCTGCAGGCGATTGAAGTCGGGGATGCCGCGCTCGTTCATCACCACGATCTCGCCGTCCAGCCATGTCTTCGTCAATCCGAGGCCTTTGAGCGCCTGCACGACGGGCTTGAACTTCGTCGTCCAGTCGTTGCCGGCGCGCGTGAACAGGCGGATGGACGCGCCCTCGATGCGCGCCAGCAGTCGATAGCCATCCAGCTTGGTCTCGCACAGCCACGCGCCCGCCGGCACGCTGGCGGCGGCGGTGGCCAGCTGCGGCGCGAGGCGGGCCGGCAGGTCGGCGGCGACGGCACGCGCGAGATCGTCGGCCGGCGACCCGCCCGCCGCAGCCGGCTTCGTGCGCTCCTCGAGCAGGCCCAGCGGCCGTGCGACGACGCTGTCCGGCAAGGCGGTGATGACGTCGTAGTCGCCCCCGGGCCGCGCCCAGGCGTCGCCACGCTTCTTCAGCAGCAGCCACTCGTCCTGCTTCACGGCGCCCGGCTTGGAGATGCGCACGAGCTCCCACAGCCCCGCGAGCTTCTGGCCATGCAGCCGGAAGACCAGCTTGCCCGCCGCCAGGCCCGCGCGCGGATCGCCCACGGGCGCCCACCCGCCGCGATCCCACACGATGACCCGGCCCGCGCCGTACAGGCCTTTCGGGATCGTGCCCTCGAAGTCGCCGTAGGCCAGGGGATGGTCCTCGACCCGGATCGCGATCGGCCGGGCCGCCGGATCCAGCGACGGGCCTTTCGGGATCGCCCAGGACGCCATCACCCCCTCCAGCTCCAGCCGGAAGTCGTAGTGCAGGCGGCTCGCCCAATGCTTCTGCACGACGTACCGCGGCCGCTCGTCCGCGGCCGCGCGCGCAGGGGCCTGCTCGCCGGCGGGCTCGGGCGTCTGCGCGAAGTCGCGCCGGGAGCGGTAGCGCGCCAGCGGGTCGGCCGCGGCGGCGGACTTGCGCGTGGCGCCCGATCGCACGGGTTTCGACGCGGCGACGCCGAGCTCGGCCCAGGCCGGCGCATGGTCGCTGGGGTTGTCGGCGCCGCGCTCGCCGCGGTCGACGCCGTCATCGGCGATCGTCAGTCGCGCGTTGACGAGGATGTGGTCGATGCGCAGCCCGGCATCGCGCTGCCACCGGTTGCGGCGGTAGTCCCAGAAGGTGAACGGCCTGGCCTGCGGATGTGCGTGCGCCAGCGCGTCCGTCCAGCCCTGGGCCAGCAGCCGGGCGAACGCCGCGCGCGGCTCGGGCTGCAGGAGGGCGTTGTCGCGCCAGGTGTCGGGCTTGTAGATGTCGGCGTCGGTCGGCACGACGTTCCAGTCGCCCAGCAGCACCACCGGCTGCCCGGAAGCCTGCAACTGCGCGGCGCGCGCCTGCAGCCGCTCGAACCAGCGCAGCTTGTAGTCGAACTTGGGGCCGGGGCACGGGTTGCCGTTGGGCAGGTACAGGCACGCGAACAGCACGCCGTCGATGGCGGCCTCGACGTAGCGCGCCTCCTTGTCCTTGGGATCGCCGGGCAGCGCGATGGAGACGGCCAGGGGTTCCTGGCCGCGCGCGAGCAGGGCCACGCCGTTCCACGTGCGCTGCCCCACCACGAGGGCGGCGTAGCCGGCGGCCGCGAGCGCGGCCACGGGGAAGTCCGCGGTCGGCGCCTTCAGCTCCTGCAGCGCGACGACGTCGGGCGCCGTGCGCTGCAGCCAGTCGAGCAGCTGGGGCAGCCGCTTGCGGATGTCGTTGACGTTCCAGGTCGCGACGCGCACGCCTCGATGCTCCTGTCGGTGGTCGATCTCGTCGTGGCCGTCCGGCGACGGCGCGCTGTTCAACGACGTCGCGGCGCGGGCCGCCCGGGAGTCTGCTCGGTCAGCCCATCCTTGGCAAGCCGGCGCCTTCTGCGCTAATCTCCACTCCCCATCTGCCTCGGGAGACCCCATGGCCGCTCGCTCGATTGCCTCGCTGACCGTCTCTTTCGGCCTCGTCAGTATCCCGGTCAAGCTCTATTCGGCGACGGAATCGTCCGGCGGTGCGGTCAAGTTCAACCTGCTGTCCAAGGAGGGCCATCGCCTCAAGCAGCAGTACGTGGACGAGCAGACCGGCCAGGTCGTGCCGCGCGCCGAGATGAGCAAGGGCTACGAATTCGAGAAGGACCGCTTCGTGCTGTTCACGCCCGAGGAGCTGAAGGCGGTGGAGGACAGCGGCAGCCACCTGATCGAGATCGTGAGCTTCATCCCCGCCAAGTCGATCGACCCGACCTACTACGACAAGGCCTACCTGCTGGCGCCGGACAAGCGCGGCGGCAAGCCCTACCGGCTGCTGCAGCAGGCCTTGCAGGAGGCGGGGCGCTGCGCGCTCGCGAAGTGGGCCTGGAAGGCGCGCCAGTACGTCGTGCAGATCCGCGCGACGGACGACGGGCTGGTGCTGCAGCAGCTGCTCTACGCCGACGAGGTGCGCTCGCTCAAGGACCTCGACATCCCCGAGGAACCGGTCACCCAGGCCGAGCTGAAGCTGGCGATGCAGCTGGTCGACCAGAGCTCGGTCGACGAGTACGACCCGTCCGAATTCAAGGACGAGGAGCGCGCGCGCGTCCTCGCGGCCATCGACGAGAAGATCGCGGGCGGCAAGGTCGTGGCGTCCACGCATCCGGAAGACGCCGAAGTGGGCAGCGGCCAGGTCATCGACCTGATGGCCGCGCTGCAGGCCAGCCTCGGCAAGGGCAAGGCGGCGGCCGCGAAGACGGCCAAGGCCGCACCGGCGCCCGCGCCCGTGGCCGTGCCCACCAACGTCACGGCCATGGTCGAGGCCAAGGAGCGCAAGGCCGTCAAGCGCACGCCCAAGGCCGCCGAGCCCGTGGCCGCGCCCGCCACCGCGACCCGAGCCCGCGCGAAGAAGTGACGACGCCGGTCGATGCACCGTACACGCTGAAGCGGGTGCAGGACCTGATCGGGCTGACGCCGACGGTCGTCCGTGCGCTGGTCATCAACCGGTTCGTGACGCCGTCGCGCGGCCCGCGCAACGAACTGCGCTTCACGTTCCAGGACCTGCTCCTGATGAAGACCGCCGAGGCCCTGCGCAAGGCGCGGGTGCCCACGCGGCGCATCGTCGCGGCGCTGGAATCGCTGCGGGCCAGCCTGCCGGCCGACATGCCGCTGACCGGCCTGCGCATCACGTCGGCGGGCACGGATGTCGCGGTGCGCGACGCCGCCGGCGTCCGCGAGGCGACCACCGGGCAGCTGCTGCTGGACTTCGAGGTGCAGGTCTCGCCGGATGCGGTCGTGCATGTCGCCGACCGCCTGCCCGCCCCCGTGGAACCGGCGCCGGACTGGTTCGAACTCGGCCAGGAACTCGAGGCCTCCGATGCCGCCCGGGCCGAGCAGGCCTACCGCAACGCGCTGGCGCAGCAGCCCGATCACGTCGACGCCCTCGTCAACCTCGGCGCGCTGCTGTGCGAGACGCAGCGCTGCGAGGAGGCCGTCTCGCTCTTCGAGGACGCGGTGACGCAGGGCATCGCGAACGCGCTGCTGCACTTCAACCGCGCCGTCGCGCTCGAGGATCTCGGCGAGCGCGACCGCGCGATCCAGGCCTACGAGACCGCCCTCGAACTCGATCCGTCCATGGCCGACGCGCACTACAACCTCGGGCTGCTGCTCGAAGGCGCCGGCGACGGCCAGGGCGCGCTGCGGCACTTCAGCGCGTTCCGGCGCCTGTCGAGACCTTAGGCCGCGGCCTCCAGCGCCCGCCTGCTGGCCACCGACTAGCAGCGCAGCGTGCGCAGGTGGTGGATGCGAACCCGCACGTCGCGTGACGTCAGGCCGCGCGCGACGGCGCAGCCGCGCGCCCGCGTGTCGCGCCGCACGGGCTGCATCAGCAGGCCGCCGTCGGCGCGCCGCAGCGCCGCCACGATGGGCGTGTGGGCCTTCGCGCCGCGCGCGATCACGATGCCTGTCTCGCCGTTGGCCAGGCTCACCCACGTGCCGGGCGGGTACAGGCCCAGCACGCGCAGCAGCGTCGCGCCCACGCTGTCGGGGTAGCCGGCGCGGCCGAGGCAGGCGTCGCGCGCGGCCAGGGCGGGCGTGGTGGCGCTGCGGCTGCGGCGCCGGCTGAGCTTGGCCGTGTAGACGTCGATGCGGCGCAGCAGCTCGGCCAGCCGGGATGCCGGCGGCATCGTGTCAATCTCGCCGGCGTCGCAACCCGCGGCGTGCTGGCGCACCACGTCGATCCACAACGCGTCGTCGACGCCTGCCGCCTCGAGGAAGGCCGCGCTCGCCTCGGCGTGGCCCGCGATCTCGCTGCGTTGGCGCTCGTCCGGGGCCTGGGTCTGCTGCGCGAGGGCGTCCTGGGTGCGCGTCATCGACACGTTCATCGACAGCGCGGCATGCACCAGCGCCGCGACGTCGTCGTCGCTCCAGCCGTGCCAGCGTCCGATGAGCTCGCCGATCACCGCGCAGGCCATGGCGTGCACGGCGCTGTAGTGATCCAGCTCCTGTCCGGCCGAATGGATGAGGTAGTACAGCGCCAGGTCGGCGTCCTGCGCCGCGAGCTCGCGAATGTGGGTCGCGTAGCCCTGCAGCAGCGCGCGCCATTCGGCGTCCGGCTGCTCGGCCTTCAACAGCGACGACAGCTTGCGGCGCAGCGTCTCCCAGGCGTCCAGCAGGGTGTCCGCGGCCGGCTTCGCGGTCGGCGGGGCGACGGACTCCGGCGGGCGCACCGGCGCCTGCAGCGGCGCCGCGGCCTCGGCATCGGGTACGGAAAGGTCGTCGGTCATTGGCGGGAGGCGGAAGGGAATGCACGGTCCAGGCCACGTTATCGGCCGGGCTGGCGCGATCCCGGATCGCTCGTCCTGTGGGGAGAGCTTGTCGCGACGGCCGCGTCGATGGATCGACCGATCGGTCGCCAGGCGGTCGCCGGGCGTGCAGGAGTTCCTTCAGAAAGACCGGCGGGCGACCGAAGAAAAGAGGCCCCCGTCGCCCCTCCCATGCCGAAGATCCCGTTCCTGCGTCCCTGCCTGTGCTGCGTGCTGGGCCTGTCCGCCGCCGTTGCCAGCGCCGCGTCGCCGAGCACCGCCGACCTCGCGTCGCTGCCGCTCGACCAGTTGCTGGGCATGGAGGTGTCCGGCGCCTCGAAGTTCTCGTCGACGCTGGCCGACACCGCCGCCGCCGTGACGGTGGTGGGCGCCGCGGAGATCCGCGCGCTCGGCTGCCGCACGCTCGCGGACGTGCTCGCCACCGTCAAGGGCGTGACGATCAGCACCGATCGATCGTACAGCTACATCGGCGTGCGCGGCTTCTACGCGCCCGGCGACTACAACACCCGCGTGCTGCTGCTCATCGATGGCAACCGGGTCAACGATGCGCTGTACGACCAGGCGTACATCGGCAGCGAACTGCCCATCGACCTCGCGCTGCTGGATCGCGTGGAGTTCATCCCGGGCCAGGCCTCGGCCATCTACGGCGCGAACGCGCTGTTCGGCGTCGTCAACCTCGTCACCCGCCGGCCCGAGGCCGGCGCGGCGGCGGTCGCGGAGGCGACGATCGGCACGCACGGCGATCGCCGCCTGCGCCTCGAGGACACGTTCGCGAGCGCCGGCGGCACGGTGATCCGGCTGTCCGCCTCGTCGGGCGGCGTGCAGGGGCAGGACGTCGAATCGCAGGGCGCCGTCACGCGGCACGGCGACTTCGAGCAGCGCAGCGCCTTCTCGCTCGACGCCCGCCATGGGGGATGGGCGCTGTCGCTGGTGCAGTCGCATCGCACCCGTGGCAACCCGGCGATCCTGGACACGGCGCCCGGCGACGGACGCACGCGCAACATCGACAACCAGGGCCTCTACGACCTGTCTTGGAGCGGGACGACGCCCGCGGGCGACCAGGCCGCCGCGCGCGTGTACGCTGGCAGCTACCACTTCATCGGGCGCTACGTGCTCGACGAGTCCCCGGTGACGGTCAACCAGGACACCGACACCGCGCATTGGGGCGGGGCCGAGGCCCACGTCACGACGAGCCGCGTCGACGGCCACCGCCTCACCGCCGGCGCGGAGTTCCAGGTATCGCCGCGCCTGTGGTCGTACAACGCGGATGTCGCACCCGCGAGCGAGGCCTACCTCGACCGCAACGACCCGTCGCGCCGCATCGCCGCGTTCGCGGAGGACGTGGTGCGCGTCACCGACGCGCTGTCGCTCGACGCGGGCGTGCGCGTCGATGCCACGCGCGGCTACCAGGCCCAGGCCAGCGGCCGCTTCGCACTCGTGTGGAAGCCGGCCGAGACCTTCGTGGCCAAGGCCATCGTCGGCACCGCCTACCGGCCGCCCAACGACTACGAGGCGCACTACCAGGTGGCCGGGCCGGGCGGCTACCAGGCCAACCCGCGGCTGCGGCCGGAGGCCGTGCGCGGCAGCGAGCTGAACTTCGAATGGCACCCCGACGCGAGCGACAGCTTCAGCGGATCGATCTACGAGAACGTCGCGCGCCGGCTCGTCGTGCAGGCGCGCGACGACGCGACGGACTCCTACACGTTCGTGAACCAGGGCACGGTCATCGCGCGCGGCGCGGAGGTGGAGTGGCAGCACGCGTGGGTCGCCGGGTGGCGCGTGCGTGCCAATGCCAGCACCTCCTTGGCCGTCGACCGCGACACGGGGACGCCGATCGCCGTCTATGCGCCGCACTACGTGGCCAACCTGACGGCGATCGCGCCCGTGGCCGGCGACGTGCAGGCCGGACTGCAGTGGCGCGCGGTGGCCCGCCGTGGCGGCGCGGGCGCGTACACGCTGGCGAACCTGTCGCTCGCATCGGGGGTGTCGGACACGGGCTGGTCGTGGTCGGCGAACGTCCAGAACCTGTTCGATCGCCGCTACGGCGACCCGGGGACCGACCTGTCCGCCCAGCCGTCGATCCGGCAGGCCGGGCGCAGCGCCGAGCTCACCGTGTCGAAGGCGTTCCGATGACGCGCCTGCACCGCGGGCGGCGCACGCTGGCCGCCTGGCCCTGGGCGCTGGCGCTGCTGTGCCTGCCGGCACGCGAGGCGACGGCCGTCGAGCGCGGCGCGCTCGAGGCGGCGATCGTCTTCAACGTGCTGCAGTTCGTGGAATGGCCGGGCGAGGTCGCGCAGCCCGACGGCGCGCCGCTGACCCTCTGCTTCAAGGGCAGCAGTCCGCTGCTGGCGTCGGCCCTGCAGCTGGACGGGCGCGCGATCCGCCGGATGACGCTGCACGTCGTCAGGCTGGACGGCGTGCAGCATCAATGCCAGGCCGTCTACCTCGACTCGACGCAGGCCGAAGCCGACGCGCGCACGGCGATCCGCGAACCCGCGCTCGTGATCGGCGCCAGCGACTATCGCCCCGCGGCCTCGCCGTCGATCCAGCTGCTGTTCCTGGAGGGCCGGCTCGCGTTCGACATCGACAAGCGCAAGGCGCAGCTGGCGGGACTGGTGATCAGTTCGCGGCTGCTGCGGCTGGCCAGGACGGTCGTCGAATGACGCGCCGGCACCTCCTGCAGCTGGGCAGGCGCCTCGCCGGCACGCGTTCGCTGGCCGGGCGCCTCACGCGCGCCGCGCTCGAATCCACCGCGCTCGCGCTGCTGGTGGCCTGCCTGGCGATGAACGTCCTCGTCTACGGCTGGTCGCGCGCGACGTTGCGGGGCCAGGCGCAGGTGCAGGCGGCCATCGCGTCCGACGGCGTGGCGCCGGCGCTCCTGTTCGGCGACGCGAAGGCCGCCGGCGAGACCCTGCGCCTGCTGGCGAGCTCGCCCGACATCGTCCAGGCGACCGTGTTCGACGGCGCGGGCCACGTGTTCGCCGAGTACGACGCGGGCAGCCGCGTGTCCGCCGCGGCGCCCCGGCCCGCGGCGGACGACCCGAGCCTGCTCGACCTGCGCACGCCCATCGTCCAGGGGCACGACCGCCTGGGCGAGCTGCGGCTGCTCGTCTCGCAGCAGCCGTTGATGCGGCAGACGGCCCTGCTGGCGGGCGCGTCGATCCTGTCGGCGCTGCTGGGGCTGGTGGTGTCGTTCATGAAGGTGCGGCGCGTGCGGCGCGCCGTCGCGCGCGCGGAGGACGACCTCAACCAGCTCGCCTTCTTCGACCAGGTGACGGGCCTGCGCAACCGCCATGCCGCGATGGAGATGTTGTCGGAGCTCGCACTGGACCCCGACACCCGCTTCTCGGTGCTGCTGCTGGACCTGGACGACTTCAAGCTGGTCAACGACACGATGGGCCACGCCGCCGGCGACGCGCTGCTGGGCCAGCTCGGCGCGGCGCTGCAGGAGGCCTTCAAGGCGACCGGCACCGTGTTCCGCCTCGGCGGCGACGAGTTCGTGGCCGTGCTCCGCAGCCGCCGGGCCGACGAGACGGCGGTGCACCTCGGGCGGCACACGGTGGCCTGCTTCGACCGGCCGCTGCTGTTCCGCGGCAGGCTGATGCCCGTCCACGCGAGCGTGGGCATCGCCGAATTCCCCGACCACGGCCGCACGGCCCAGGAACTGCTGCGCGCGGCCGATACCGCCATGTACCGCGCGAAGGCTTCCGGCAAGAACGCGTTCGCGGTGTACGACGAGAGCATGGACCGCGAGGTGGTCGCCCGCATGCAGCTGAACGAGGAACTCGCCGCTGCGCTGCAGCGCGACCAGCTGGTGCTGCACTACCAGCCCATCCTCGACCTGGCCAGCGAAGCGACGATCGGCGTCGAGGCGCTCGTCCGCTGGAACCATCCGACGCGCGGCCTGCTCGCGCCCGGCGCCTTCATCGAGGTCGCGGAGGGCTCGGGCCTGATCGTCGAGCTGGGCGGCTGGGTGCTGAACGCGGCCGCGCGGCAGCAGGCGGCGTGGCAGGCGCAGGGACTCGGGCACCTGTTCATCGCGGTCAACGTGTCGGCACAGCAGCTGTCGCGGCGCAGCCTCGTCGACCAGGTGGATGCCGCGCTCAGGCAAAGCGGCGCCGATCCGCGCCACCTGCAGATCGAGCTCACGGAGCACGCGCTGGTGGAGGACGTCGCCGCCAACGTGCAGATGCTCGCCACCTTGCGGCTGCGCGGCATGAAGATCGCCATCGACGACTTCGGCACCGGCCTGTCCTCGCTCGCGTATCTCAAGCGGCTGCCCATCGACAAGATCAAGATCGACCGCAGCTTCGTCAGCGACCTGGGCGGCTGCAGCGAGGATCTGGCCATCGTGGAGGCGATCGTCGGCCTGGCCAGGGCATTGAACAAGGAAGTCGTCGCGGAAGGCATCGAGTCGCGGCAGCAGCTCGCCGTGCTCAAGGCGCTGCACGCGCAGCACGGGCAGGGCTTCCTGTTCAGCCGGCCGGTGCCGCCCGACGAGATCGCCAGCTTCGTCCTGCGCGCGGATCGACGCACGCGCGCCGACCTCCCGTCGGCCTGAGCGCCGGCGCGGGCGCGAAAACAGCGCTTTCGCGGCTGGCTGCCGGTGCTTCTGCGTTGGGCACGTCTCGCCGTCCCGGGAGCGAACCTCAGGACGTCACTGGAGGCGTTCGCCGTTCTCCACCTGCAGGTAGCCCAGCTTGCCGGCCGCGGTCTCCCAGGTCAGCTGGATGAGCAGGCCCGGATAGCGCAGGCTGAGCTGGGCGAGGATGCCGGGCGCGGCCAGGCGGTTCGCCAGGCCCTGCACGCAGGCCGTGCAGGGGCCTTTCTGGTGCGTGACATAGATCCACAAGGTCTCGCACTCGATGCGGATCCGCTGGCCGCTTTCCACGGCATCGATGAATCCGTTGACGACGTCCTGCTCGGCATGATCGACGAACTGGCTGCCGGAGCGAGGTGCATCGACATGCGGCGTCGGCGTCGGCAGCCAGGACGACTCGCGGATGCGGCGCGAGGCGCCCACGAAACGGACGGCCTGCAGCCCGGGAATGCTCGTCCAGCCGACGGCGACCGTATGGATCGTCGGGCCGATACCGTACTGGGTACGCACGTCGGCGTTCAGCGCCCGCCCGATGGCGAGCCAGTCGGCCTGGCTGCCCGCTCGCGGTATCGCTTGCCCGCGGACGACTCGATTGCCGATGGACGAAGCGCCGGATCCCTGTGTACTCATGCAAGACCTCGCAATCTGCCGCACCGGCAGGTCGTGGGGAACGTACCCGAGACCCGGAAAGGTGCGAAGTGACGATCTAGGGATGGGTGGGGGATCGATCCGGCCGGGCGCGCCGAGGTCTCCCGGGACATCGCGCTGCGCAGGGGCGGCATCGGTCGCTGCGCCGGCACGTCAGCGGCCGTCGAGCCAGGGCGACAGCGAGATCGACCACAGATGGCTGTTGCCGTTGTCCCAGAGCCGGGCGCGTTCCAGGTCCCGTTCCGTCTGCGCGCGGGTGCGCGGGAAGGGCGCGACGAACGTGGCCGTGCTGTCGAAGAAGATCGTGCGTCCGTCGGGGCCGAGGTGCGGACCTTCCGCGCCGTCGTGGTTGACGCCGTCCCCGAGGTCCGTCGGCGCGCCCCAGTGGCCATCGGTGCGCAGCGAGATCACCAGGCGCGACTCGGCCTGCTTCGGCGGATGTTTCGTGCTGAAGACGATGAAGGACTCGTCGGGCGCGACCGCGGGGTCGCGCTCGTCGGCATCGCGCGGGCCGATCGTGACGGCTTCCGGCGGCAGGTAGCGGCCGCCGGCGAACCGCGTGCGCATCAGGTGATAGGTGCGGGTCGTGGCGTCCGGGTGCTGGTAGTACACGCTGCCGTCGCGGACGACGCTCGGCGAGAACAGCCGGTTGTCATCGTTGACTTCGGGCGGCAGGGGATACGGCTGGCCCCAGCCGTCTCCCTGGCGGTCGACGCGCCAGAGGTGGCTGCCGTATCCGACGCGGACGTGCCCGTCGAACGTGGTCGCGTCCAGCGCCCGGCCGCCGGCCGCGACCGGACGGTTCGAGCAGAAGACCAGGAACGAACCGTCGGGCGCCATCGCGGGATCGAGGTCGCGCCATTCACCCGAGAACGCGGCCATTCGCGGCGCCGTCCATTCGCCGGCGACCCGGCGCGATTCCATGATCGTGGAGCCGCCGCCGGCCACGGCGTCGAACCAGGCGGTGGCGCCGTCCGGCGCGAAGGTGATGGCGTCGACATTCCCGGTGGCGGAAATGCTGCCGGGCGCGAACACCTGTGCCTGCGGGGCGGGGGCGGCGGCCGCGGCCGGCGGGACGAGGACGCCGGCCAGCAGCGCCAGGCCGAAGCGAGCGAGGCGGTGCTCGGGGAATCGAAGTCTCATCATGACATCCTCATGCAGCGGGACAGGCGCGATGCCCCCGATCTTGGCCGGACCGCCGCCCGACGGGCGCCGCCGGGCGCCTCGGATCCGGCGTTCGTCGCAAAGGACGCTGGAAGGAGGTCGCGACCGGTTGCGTGCGTCTCGACATCCCGGACCGGCGATCGCGCGAAGGCTAGGGTTTTTACTAGGTTTTCGGGGTCTTGAAACGGTCAACCGAGCGCCTAGCTGGTGCGTCGTAGTCACCGCCATCAACCGATTCGGAGAGGACTGAATCATGGCCAACACACGCACTGCCCCCAACGGCCGACGCGCAAGGCGTCCGGCCAGGACACCCGGCTTGCCCTGGGTGAGCGAGCTGCAGCTCGACGCCTACCTCGAGGCCCGCGACGCACTTCGTCGCGCTCGTGCCGGCGCGTCGCTGACGAGTTGCCCGCGACCGCCGACAGCACGGCCCTCGGCTTCCTGAACCCGGCGTCCGGAACCGACCCACTGGCTTTCGCGCCAAGGCCGGGCCTTGCGCGGCGAGTCGCCGCGACCCCCTTTGCCTGGACAGGCAACTTTCCACCACTGAAGGAGCTTCAACATGCGTGACCACATGCTTTCGCGGCCTCAGGGCCTGTTCGACCAGCTGGAGACGATCCACCGCCTGCTGACACGGGCGAGCGGCGTCGACGGCGCGCCCGGCGGCATCCGCGCCGTCGCCTATGGCGCGTTCCCGGAACTCAATGTCGGCCGCACGCCGACGAGCGTCGAGGTGTTCGCGTTCGCGCCCGGCATGGACGCGACCTCGCTGGAGGTCACCATCGAGCGCAACGTCCTCAAGATCTCGGGCGTGCGCAACGCCGCCGTTCCCAGGGGCGATGCGAAGGTGCATCTGTACGCCAACGAACGCCCCGAGGGCCGCTTCTCGCGGGCCATTTCGCTGCCCGACGACGTCGACCCGCTCAAGGTCGAGGCGCGCTACCGGGACGGCATCCTGCGCGTCACCGTCGGGCTCAGCGTGGCGGCACAGCCGCAGCGCATCTCGGTCCAGTAATCGCTACCGTTTCATCTCAAGGAGAAAGACCATGGCTGAACGTACCGAACTCACGTCCGGCAAAGGATTCGACTTCAACGAGCATCCCGTTTCACCCGCGGTGGACATCTTCGAGGACGCCGCCGCGATCACGCTGCTGGCAGACATGCCGGGCGTGGCGAAGGATCGGCTCGACGTCAGGCTGGACGGCGACACGTTGTCCATCGAAGGCCGCGTGGAGCTCGAGGGCCTCCAGGACATGCGCGCGCTCTGGGCCGAGGTGAACGTGCCGCAGTTCCGGCGCACGTTCACGCTGAGCCGGGAGCTGGACGCGTCGCGCGTCGAGGCGAACCTGAAGGATGGCGTGCTGACGCTGCGCATTCCCAAGCAAGCCCATGCGCAACCGCGGCGCATCGAGGTGCAGCCGTCGTGATGGCGAGCGCGCGGCGGGACCGCCGTTGGCCCGCCGCGCATTCCTGGAGACATGGGAATGGCCAGCTATCGTGTCGAGATTCCTCACGGCGTGAGGGTGCCGGGCGTGACAGCCGATGGCTGCGCCACGGCCGTGCTGCCCGGGGAGTACCTGGTTCACCAGCTTCCCCGGAAGCTTCCGTTGGCCCCTCCGCTCTTCCGCTTCGTGGGCGCGGATGCGAGCGGCCGTGATGTCCACGTCCCGCTTGGCGCGTTCCAGTGCTTTCTCGATGCGGATCCGCTGCGTTCCCTGGCGCTTGCGGAGTCCGCCTGAGAAAGCCTGCGCCGTGCGGACGAGTTGACACCGGGCGCCGAGGCCGGCATTCCTGTACGATGGAAGCGCTGATATGCACAAGGCTGTCCGCTCTTGGGCCTTCCTCCGCTGCCGGCGTCCTGCCGGTCGTACGTCGAACTTCCAGTCGTGACCATCCTGGCGTCTCTTCGCCGTGGCGCGCTCCTGTGCCATTGCAACTCTCGAAGGAAATCGACATGACGACTCAAACCGGAACCGTGAAGTGGTTCAACGATGGCAAGGGCTTCGGCTTCATCACGCCCGACGATGGCGGGAAGGACCTGTTCGCGCATTTCAAGGAAATCCAGGGCAGCGGCTTCAAGACGCTGACCGAGAACCAGCGCGTGCAGTTCGAGGTGACGCAAGGACAGAAGGGGCCGCAGGCCTCGAACATTCGCGAGGTGGGCTGACGCCCCGATCGACGGTCGATGCCGTTCACGGCATCGCGGTTTCGAAAGCGCGGCACGGCCGCGCTTTTTCATTCTGGAAGGCGTCACCCATGAAGAACCTGCAAGAAGCCACCGAGCGCATCTGCGAGCTCAAGGGCAGCCTGATCGCACTGGATTCGCTGCTGCCGGCGTTGATCGAGCAATCGTCCGCCGCTGTCCGTGCGAGCATGAAACGGTCGCTGGAAGAGCATGCCGAAGCGGCGAGGACGGTCATGCTGCATGCCGACATCTCCGAGCTCGCCCTGGCGAGCTTCGAGCGCGACATCGCCCGCAATCTCGCCCTGCTCGAGCGGCGGGGAGCGTCCCGCGAGCCCGCGGCCGCGCCGCCGCCAGTCGAGGCGCTGCTCATGGCGACCAGTCGCGTCACGACCTTCTTCGGGTCGCGCGTGCTGACCAGCGCCAGCGGCTTCTTCTTCCGGCGCGACGACCGCCTGTTCATCATCACCAACCGCCACGTCTTCATCGATGCCGACAACGCGCATTTCCCGGATCGCATCGAGCTCGGCGTGCACACGGACGCGCGCGACCTGACCCGGCACGCCACCGTGTCGCTGCCGCTGTACCAGGATGGCCTGGGCCTGTGGCGCGATGCGAAGGACTCGGGCGGGGAGGTGGACGTCGCCGCCTTGGAGATCCCCGCGTCGGCCCTGCCCGCGGATGCCGTGCTGCAGGCCTTCGACACGAGCCATCTCGAGCAGGGCGACGAGATCGTGCAGATGGGCGACGCGTTGGCCATCGTCGGCTTCCCGCTCGGATTCCACGACACCATCCATCACCTGGCGGTTTCGCGGAGCGCATCCGTCGCCTCCGCCTTCGGCGTGCGCTTCCAGCAGAAGGGCTGGTTCCTGACCGACGCACGGACACACCGCGGAAGCAGCGGTGCGCCTGTCGTCCGGCGTCGTACCCAGTCGGACCTGCGGCGCGATGCGTTGCCCTGGCAACTGCTGGGCATCCACTCGACACGGATGGACATGAAGTCCAGGGACAAGGACGAAGACGAGTCGCTGGGCTTGAATTGCGCGTGGTACGCGGACGTGCTGCTGGCCCTGACCGAATCGAGCTGAGGCCGGAGGCCCGGCGGCCTGCCTCGTGCAGCCGGGGTCAATTCGGGGTCAGGCACCGCCCGGAAGCGTCGATGACGTCCCGGCGACCATGTCGGGGCGGAGCCAGACCCCTCCTGCCGGCGCATTCGCGAGGCGGCCGCCGGCCGGGGTCTGGCTCCGCCGCGTGCGGCTGCCCGAACGGCACAGGATGCGCTGGGCGGTGCCTGACCCCGGCTTCGCCAGGCCGGCATGAGGACGCCTTCGACGCGCCGGCAGATCACTCCTGGCCAGACAGCATGCACAAGGCCCGACCCCTGCAAGCCATGCGATTCCTGGCGGCGACAGCGACGGGCGGGGCGACTGCTCTTGTCGACAGGCCGAGCCGTGCAGGTGGGCATAGACTCGCTGCCTCTTTCCAACCGGAGATCGCGCATGCATGTGCAGTGGCTTGTCCTGGGATTGCGAGGCGCATTGCGGACGTGGGCCGCGTCGCGCGGTCGTCGCCGGCTTGCGCCGCTGCTCCTGCTGTTCGCCGCCACGGCCGGGTGGGCGGCGCCGCCGGCAGGCCGGCAGGTCGAACTGCTTCAAGGTTCCTGGCGCTTCCTGCGCGAGGACGTGCCCGCCGCCAGTGCCGAGGACTTCGACGATTCGGGCTGGGCGGCCGTGACCTTGCCCCATACATGGAACGGCGTCGATGGCGAGGCGGGAGGCGACTACTATCGCGGCCCCGGATGGTATCGCCGCGAGCTGTCGTTGCCGGCCATGCCGGCTTCGGCGGCCGCACCGCAGCGCTTCCTGCAATTCGACGGCGCCGCCCTGGTCGCCGATGTCTGGGTCAACGGCCATCCCGTGGGACGCCATGAAGGCGGCTACGGCGCGTTCCGCGTCGATATCGGATCCTGGCTGCATGCTGGACGCAACGTCATCGCGGTGCGTGTCGACAATGCGCACGCCAGCCAGGTCGCCCCGCTGGGCGGAGACTTCACCGTGTTCGGGGGCCTGTATCGGCCCGTCGAGCTGATCACCGTCAACCCCCTTCACGTCGACCTGCTCGACGACGGCGGACCGGGCGTCTACGTCGCCGCGAGCGACATCGCGCCGCAACGCGCGGTGCTCGCGGCGCAGCTGCGCCTGTCCGTGCCTGCCGGCGCGCGCGCGCCCCTGTTCCTTCGTTGGACGCTTGTCGATGCGCGCGGGCGGCGGGTCGTGCGCGCGACCCTTCCCGTCGCTGCCGCCGCTGCACGCGCGGGCGCGGTCACGCAGACCTTGATCGTGCCGCATCCTCATCTGTGGCAAGGGGTGGATGACCCGTACCTGTACAGGCTGCGCGTCCAGGTGCTGGACCGCCATGTGGTGGCCGACCAGGTCGAGGTACCGGTGGGCATCCGCGCGTTCTCGATCGACCCGGCCCGGGGCCTGCTGCTGAATGGCCGTCCCTACGCCGTCCACGGGGTCGACCTGTTCCACAGCGGCCGTCCCGGCAAGGGTCTCGCGGTCACCGATGCGCAGGTCGACGAGGACTTCGCCGCGCTCGGCGAACTCGGCGTGACCGGCCTGCGGCTCGTCCACTTCCAGCATCCGCAACGAGCCTACGACGACGCCGACAGGCTGGGCTTCGTGCTGTGGTCCGAGATCCCGCTGAACTCGGCCATGGATGACAGCCCCGCCTTCCGCGCCAACCTCTTCCAGCAGCTGCGCGAGCTGGTCAAACAGAACTACAACCACCCCTCGGTGCTCGTCTGGGGGCTGGGCAACGAGGTGTACAAGTCGGACGCGGCAAGCCATGCGCTTCTCGCGGCGCTGCAGCGCGAGGCCAAGGCGCTGGATCCGCACCGGGTCACGAGCTATGCCCATTGCTGTGCCGCGGACGACGATGCACTGGCCCGGCAGACCGACGTGATCGCGTTCAATCGCTACTACGGCTGGTACGACGGCGTGCTGGCCGATATCGGCGGCTGGGCTGACCGGGTGCACGCCGCCCAGCCCACGCGGGCCATCGCCGTGAGCGAATACGGTGCGGGCGCCAGCGTGTTGCAGCAGGAAGAGCCGCCCAGGCGTCCGGTCCCGGCGAGCCACTGGCATCCCGAGCAGTACCAGGCGCTGTTCCATGAAGCGTATTGGCGCCAGCTGCGCGTCCGACCGTGGCTGTGGGCCACGTTCGTGTGGGTCGGCTTCGACCTGCCCTCCGCAGGCCGCGACGAAGGCGATCGCCGCGGCGTCAACGACAAGGGCCTGGCGACCTACGACAGGCAGACGCGCAAGGACGCGTGGTACTGGTACCAGGCGAACTGGAGCCGCAAGCCCATGCTGCACCTGGCCAATCGGCGCGCCCCGCCGCGGGCCGGCGCACCATCGAACGTCAAGGTCTACACGAACCTGGACGAGGTGACCCTGCTCGTCGATGGCAGGAGCCTGGGATCGCGCCCTGCAGAGGACCACGTCGCGCTCTGGGAAGACGTGGAACTGTCCCCTGGCGTCCACCGTCTCACCGCCAAAGGCGCCGGCGATGCCAGCGATTCGATCGAGTGGAAGGTGGCGGCGCCCGAGTGACGCGCGTCGGGCGGCGGGCGATGGCGGGCCCGGTTCCTGGCATCCGCCTCGGCGCGACGCGCAAGGACGCGAACGCCAACGGCGCCCTGGCGTCAGCCCGCCAGCGCGTCCAGTTCTTGCCGGGTCGGCAACCCGTCGCTGTCGCCGGGGAACTGCACCATTCGAGCGCCGATCGCGTTGCCGCGCCGCGTCGCGGCCTCCAGCGCGAGGCCTTCCAGCAGCCCGCTGATCACGCCCACCGCGAAGCCATCGCCTGCGCCCACCGTGTCGA
>JBJMWE010000245.1:0-2998 GCA_045810285.1 Vitreoscilla sp.
CAGGCGCCGCCGCCGGTTTCGCGGCCACGGGGGCCGGGGCCGGCGTCGGAGCCGGAGCCGCCGGTGGCGGCGAGGCCTTCGCAGCGGCCGGGGCGGGCGCCGTCGAGCGTTCGCCGACGTTGCCCGCGCCTTCGACCTCGATGCGGATCAGCTCGGAGCCGACCGCCATGACGTCGCCCACCTTGCCGCCGAGCGCCAGCACCTTGCCGTGCACCGGCGACGGGATCTCGACCGTCGCCTTGTCGGTCATGACGTCGGCGAGGTTCATGTCCTCGACGACGTCGTCGCCCACCTTGACGTTCCAGGCGACCAGTTCGACTTCCGCGATGCCTTCGCCGATGTCCGGCATCTTGATGACGTGAATACCCATGATTCCTATTTCTCCATCGCACGCTTGAACGCGGCACCGACGCGGTCGGGCCCCGGGAAATACGCCCACTCCTGCGCATGCGGGTAGGGGGTATCCCAGCCGGCGACGCGTTCGATGGGGGCTTCCAGGTGGTAGAAGCAGTGCTCCTGGACGAGCGCGGCGAGCTCCGCGCCGAAGCCGCTGGTCTTCGTGGCTTCGTGCACGACGACGCAGCGGCCGGTCTTCCTGACGGACGTGACGATGGTGTCCAGATCCAGCGGCCAGATGCTGCGCAGGTCGATGATCTCGGCGTCGACGCCCGTGAGCGCGGCCGCGGCCTCGCTCACGTAGACCATGGTGCCGTAGGTCAGCACCGTCAGCTGCGCGCCTTCGCGGTAGATGGACGCGGAGTCCAGCGGCACGGTGTAGTAGCCCTCGGGCACCTCGCCCAGCTTGTGCTTGGACCACGGCACCACGGGCTTGTCGTGGTGGCCGTCGAACGGGCCGTTGTACAGCCGCTTGGGCTCCAGGAAGATCACCGGGTCGTCGTTCTCGATGCACGAGATCAGCAGGCCCTTGGCGTCGTACGGGTTGGACGGCATCACCGTGCGCAGGCCGCACACGTGCGTGAACATCGCCTCGGGCGACTGGCTGTGCGTCTGGCCGCCGTAGATGCCGCCGCCGCAGGGCATGCGGATCGTCATCGGCGCCGTGAAGTCGCCGGCCGAGCGGTAGCGCAGGCGCGCCGCTTCGGACACGATCTGGTCGGACGCCGGATAGAAGTAGTCGGCGAACTGGATCTCGACGACCGGACGCAGGCCGTACGCGCCCATGCCCACGGCTGCACCGACGATGCCGCCCTCGGAGATCGGTGCGTCGAACACGCGCTGCTTGCCGTACTTCTTCTGCAGGCCCTCGGTGCAGCGGAAGACGCCGCCGAAGTAGCCCACGTCCTGGCCGAAGATGACCACGTTGGGGTCGCGCTCCAGCATCACGTCCATCGCCGAGCGCAGCGCCTGGATCATGGTCATCGGCGCGGTCGGGCCCGACGGTGCCGCGGCCAGCTGGTTCTTGTTCTGCATTTCCATGATCAGACCCCCAACTCTTGACGTTGGCGACGCAGGTGTTCCGGCATCTCCTTGTAGACGTCCTCGAACATCGACGCGGCGCTCGGGATGCGGCCGTCGTTGAGCGTGCCGTGGGACTCGGCCTCCTTCTGCGCCGCGGCCACCTCGGCCTCCAGCGCCTTCTGCACGTCCTCGTGCTCGGCCTCCGACCAGCAGCCGCGCCTGATCAGGTGCTGCTTCAGGCGGCCGATCGGGTCGCCCAGCGGGAAGCGCGTCGCGTCGTCGGCGGGGCGGTACTTGCTGGGGTCATCGGACGTGGAGTGCGGGCCGGCGCGGTACGTGACCCACTCGATCAGGGTCGGGCCGAGGTTGCGGCGCGCGCGTTCGGCGGCCCATTGCGAGGCCGCGTAGACGGCCAGGAAGTCGTTGCCGTCCACGCGCAGCGAGGCGATGCCCGAGCCCACGCCGCGCGCGGCGAAGGTGGTGTGCTCGCCGCCGGCGATGGCCTGGAACGTGGAGATCGCCCACTGGTTGTTGACCACGTTGAGGATCACCGGCGCGTTGTAGACGTGCGCGAACGTGAGCGCGGTGTTGAAGTCGGATTCGGCGGTGGCGCCGTCGCCGATCCACGCGGACGCGATCCGGGTGTCGTTCTTGATGGCCGAGGCCATCGCCCAGCCCACCGCCTGGATGTACTGCGTGGCCAGGTTGCCGGAGATCGAGAAGAAGCCCTTGGCCTTGACCGAGTACATCACCGGCAGCTGGCGGCCCTTGAGCGGATCGCGCTCGTTGGACAGCAGCTGGCAGACCATGTCGACCAGCGGGTAGTCGCGCACGATCAGCAGGCTCTGCTGGCGGTACGTGGGAAAGCACATGTCGCCTTCCTCCAGCGCCAGCGCGTGGGCGGTGCCGATGGCCTCCTCGCCGAGCGACTGCATGTAGAACGACATCTTCTTCTGGCGCTGGCCGATGAGCATGCGCGCGTCGAAGATGCGCGTCTTCATCATGGCCTTCATGCCGGTGCGCAGCAGCTCGTCCGACACCTCCGGGGCCCAGGGGCCCACCGCATTGCCGTCGGCGTCCAGCACCCGCACCAGCGAGAACGCGAGATCGTTGGTGGACCGCGGGTCGGTCTCCACCGGCGGGCGGCGGACCTCGCCGGCCGGCGAGACGTGGAGGTACGAGAAGTCGGTCGCGCAGCCCGGGCGCCCCGTGGGCTCCGGGACATGCAGACTCAAGGGGTCGTGCTGGGTCATCGGCTGAATGCTCCGCGCCCGCGGGTGGCGGGCGCCAAAGATAGCTGCGAAACGGCCGGTCGCGCGGTGGGTGTGCCGCGGCCGGCCGGAACATGGCGAGCGCCGGCGGGGTCACCGCGGCGGATCGCATCCGACAGCGTACCTGATTTCAGGCCGCCGACTCCTGGCGGAAACCGCGATTCCCTGACCGATCGGTCGGCTTTTGGCGCGGCTCGCGCCAGGGGCGGGCGGGCGCGGCGCGCCTCAGTGCGCGCAGGCGAGCGTGAGCGCCTGCACCGGCTTGCCGAAGGGCCCGTCCGTGGCCACGGCCACCCAGTGCCGGGTGG
>JBJMWE010000246.1:0-6616 GCA_045810285.1 Vitreoscilla sp.
ATGCAACTGCCCGACTTCGACGGCCTGGAAGTGCTGCGCCGGCTGCGCTCCGACCCGGCCACGGCCCGGCTGCGCGTGGTGGCGCTGTCGGCCAACGCGATCCCCGCCGACATCCAGCGCGCGCTGGACGCGGGCTTCGACGACTACTGGACCAAGCCGCTGGACTTCAAGGTGTTCAACGCCGCTCTCGACCAGGTGTTCGGCGGCGCCGCGCCCGCGGCCAGCGCGCCATGAGCCTGTACGGCCGCCCCAAGGGCGAATCGACCGCGGCGCGCCGCGCGGAGTTCGCCTCGTGAGCGCGCTGCGCTGGCTCACGCTCGACGTGAGCGACAACGACGAGGGCGTCGTCACGATCGAGGCGCTGGCCGCCACCGACGCCGCCGGCCACGCGTTCGCGCTCGCCGAGGCGCAGGCCCTGCTCGACTGGGCCTGGCGCGCCTTTCCCGACACCCACGGACCGGCCGACGACGGCGGGGAGTGGGACCACGACCTGCAGTCCGGCGTCGAGCCGGACGGCTGGCATTCCGTGGCACTGACGTTCACGGGAACGCCCGGGTTCGCGCACGCCTTCGCCGCGGAATTCGTCGGCGACGAAGACTGAGTTTCCCATCCGGGCGCCCAGCGCGTCGCGGCGGCGGCGCATACGTGGGGGGGTTTGCGGACCATGCGACGAAGTGCGACTTTGAGGGCACGAACTGCAGTGACTCCCGCACCTGCGCCACCTAGACTTCGGGGCATCGGCAATGCAGACGTGCAGGCCGTGCACACACCACTCGCGCAGCCTCCTCGACCGCGCGGGCAGGAACGACTTCGTCTTCGCGCGGGCGGCCGGCGCGGCGAGACACACCCCTACTCGAATCTGGAGATAACCATGCGCAAGTTCCACGCCGTCGCCACCGCCGCCGTCCTGGCCGCGGGCCTGATGACCGCCACCGCCTCGATGGCCGCTGCTTTCGACGCGAAGATGTCCGACGTGATCGCCCACGTGAAGGCCGACCCGAACTACAAGGTCATCCCGCTGCAGTCCAGCGCCGACCGCGAGTGGTTCATGGACGAGTGCCATGCGCTCTACGGCAAGAAGATCAGCAAGGAGCAATTCGTCGCCGACGGCGTCAAGCAGTTCCCGGCCTACGAGGCCTCGTTCAAGGAACTGGCCGACCTGATCGCGGCCTGATCGCGGCCTGATTCCGCGCACTTCTCACGCGCGGGTCCGCCCGCACGCGTGACGCAGCCGCCCGACGGCACCGCTCGTTCATCGACGGTGCCGTCGCCGTTTCCGGGCAGGCCCTGCCCGCCGCCGTCCGTTCACTCGATGCGGCTGCGCTTGCGCCGGGCAGCCAGGCCGATGAGGGCGAGGCCCGCGAAGGCGAGGCCGAGGGAACCCGGTTCGGGTACCGGCGAAAGTTCGAAGGCGCGCGTCGCGCCGGTCAGGCTGTTGTGTTCGGTTCCGACGATCACGCCGAGGTCGTTGATGTCGTTGGCCGACAGCAGGTACCAGCCCGCCGCCTGGTCCGCCGCGTCGAGGTACACGTTGAGGTCCGTCACGGAGTCGCCGGTCCAGAGCGCGGCATGCCCCGCACTGATCCCGACGATCTGGCCGGCGTCGTTGACGGCCTTGGCCTTGCTCGGGGTCGTGCCCAGCGTCGGCAGGATGGTGGGCGTCGTGCCGTTCCAGACGACGGGAACCATGGTGGCGTGGAACGTGCCGTAGCCGACGACCTCACCGGCCTCGTTGATCGCGAGCCCCGCACTGCCGTTCGAGGGCCCCCACGTTCCACCCAGCACGGTCGCGACGCCGGCGTTCCAGACGACGGCCTGGCTGTCGTACTGGTCGGGCGAGCAGACGCATCCGGCGACTTCCCCGGCGTCGTTGATGGCGTAGGCCTTGCCCCCGCCCGGAGTCAGTACGGTCGTGGCCGCGCCGCTCCAGATCGCCGCCTGGCCCGGGTCCGACATGCCCACGGCTTGACCGGCGTTGTTGATGCCCCACGCGTTGCTGCCGGCGCCGAAGGGCCTGTCCAACGTCGTCTGGGTCGTCCCGGTCCATGCTGCCGCGGCACCCCATCCGTTGACGCCGACGATGCGTCCCGCGTCGTTGATGCTGGTCGCGTAGCTGCCCTGCTGGTCGCCGCCGTACAGGCCGGCCAGCAGGGTCGGCGTCGCTCCGTTCCAGACCACCGCGCCACGCCCGGTGAATCCGACGACCTGCCCCTCGTCGTTGATGGCATTCGCCCCGCTGTTGGTGCCGTCGAACGACGCCAGCGCCGTGATGGCGTAGCTCGTGGCGCCGGCTTGCAGCGGCACCGCCAGGCCAAGGGCCAATGCGGCCTGGACGGTCCCGATCGCGATCTTGTTCATGACGTCTCACTCCCCGGTTGTGAAGATGCCATTCTTGCCCGCGCGAGGCCGCGCCGACGGCCCGGCGCGGACGTTGACCAGGGGCTTGCGGCTCGATCGACTTTGGGGTTCCGCGAACGAGTCGACCGCCGTTCAGACGGCGAAACCCGGGCCTCGGCCGACGGCGAGCGGCTGTCCGGAAAACGTCCAGTTGTCGGCCACCAGCCCCTGCGCCCGCGCGCCCGACGCCAGCACGAGCTTCACGGACGCGGCAGCGTCGTAGCCGACCACGCTGACGCGCAGTGGCTTCCACGCCTGCAGCGTCTCGACGCGCAGCACGATCTCGTCGCCGGAGCGCGTCGCGTGGAAGCGCACCACGCCGCGCTCGCCGCGTTCGTGCGCGTCGCTCAGGCCGTCGTCGAAGGCGTAGTCGAGACGGGCCGCCTCGGTGCTGCCGCGGCCCAGGATCACGTGCAGCTCGATGTCGGCGAGGTCGTTGAACTGCGTCGTGCGCTCGCCCACCTGCATCGGCAGCAACTGGCCCTCGCGCACGTACAGGGGCGTCGAGGCGGCGTCGCTGCGCACATGCACGCTGCGGCCGGCGGCCACGAAGCGGCCGGTGCCCGCGTCGAGCCAGCGGCCCGTGCCCGGCAGCGCCACCGTGCGCTGCTGCTGGCCCTGGTGCACCAGCGGCGCCTGCATCACCGCGGGGCCGACGAGGAACTGGTCGTCGATGCGGTCGAGGTCGAGGCCGTCCGCGTTGTCGAAGTCGTGGAACAGCGGGCGCATCACCGCCGTGCCGTCACGCGCCTGCGCCACCCACAACTGGTACAGGTACGGCAACAGTTTGTAGCGCAGCCGCACGTAGTGGCGAATGATCGCCAGCGCCTGCGGGCCGAACTGCCACGGCTCCTGGGCCACCGATCCCTTGACCGCGTGGTTGCGCAGGAACGGGAACAGCATGCCGGCCTTGTACCAGGCGACGGCGAGCTCGGCGTCGGCGTGCCCGCCGAAACCCGGCACGTCCGGCCCGTTGAACGGGATGCCCGACAACGCGAGATTGAGCGTGCACGGGATGCTCAGGCGCAGGTGGTGCCAGTTGCTCCAGTTGTCGCCCGTCCACAGCGCCGTCCAGCGGCTGGAGCCGGTGGCCGCGCTGCGCGAGAGCACGAACGGGCGCTCGTCGGGCACCGCGGCCTTGAAGCCTTCCCACGTGGCCTGCGCCATGCCCGTCGCGTACAGGTTGTGGTACGTCCAGTGATCCCACCGGCCGTGCTGGAAGCGCATGTCGTCCACGTCGGCCGCGCCGGTGCTCGGGTCGTTCATGTCGATCCATGCGCCGCCGAAGCCCCAGTCGCGGAACTGGCGCGCGTAGCCGGCCCACCAGGCGCGGCCCTCGGGCAGCGAGTAGTCGGGGAACCAGGTGCGGCCCGGCCAGACGAAGCCGACGTAGGGCTGGCCTTCCGGGTTCTTGCAGAAGATGTCGGCCCTCAGGCCGCTCTCGGCCACCTCGTAGCCGCCCGTCACCTTCACGCCCGGGTCGAGGATGGGCACGACGCGGCGGCCCTTGTCGGACAGCGCCTTCAGTTCAGCCGTGCGATCGCCGAACTGCGCGGGGCTGGTCGTGAAGACCTTGTAGTCGTCCATGTAGTCGATGTCGAGCCACAGGCCGTCGTTGGGGAACGCATGCTCGGTGAAGCCCGCGTCCAGCATCTGCAGGTCCTTCGTGCCGCCATAGCCCCAGCGGCACTGGTGGTGGCCCAGCGACCACAGCGGCGGCAGCGGGGTCTTGCCCACGAGGCGCTGCAGGCGCTGCGTGACGGCCGCCATGCTGTCGCCGGCGATCACGTAGAACGCGGGCACCCCCTCGTCGGCCCCGAACCAGAGGCTGGGCGGCGCGCCGTGGTCGTCCTTGCCGGCGAAGAACCAGTTCGAGCCGGTGTCCATCCAGGCGGCGCCGGGATGGTCGACCAGCACGCCGATCCAGCGCGCACCCTGGCGGATCAGCAGGTAGGGGATGGCGGCGTACTGCGGGTCGGCCTGGCCGTCGATGACGACGGACATCGGATGATCGGCCCAGACGTCCAGGTTCCAGAACTTGGTGCGCCTGCCGGACTTCTCCATGCCGGTGAGCTTCTCGCCCTGGCCGTAGAAGCGCATGTCGTCGCTGCGCCCGAGCTGCACCAGCCAGGCCTTGCCGCACACGCCCACGCACGCGCCCGGCACGCCCGCGAGCGCGCTTGCGCCCTGCGCGTCGGCGAGCCGCAGCGTGCCGTCGGCGTCGAAACCCAGGCGATGCGTGGATGCGCCGGAGAACGCGTCGTCGTGCATGCGCAGCAGCCGCGGGTCGAGCGGCCAGCGCGCGTCGTCGCGGAACTCGACATGGAACACGTCCTCGCCGAGGTCGCGCACGCTCGCCCGCAGCGCGGCGGCGTCGCCCATCCGCAGCGTTTCACCCGCGTGGGCGCTGGCGAAACGGAAGTTGGAAGGGTGGCGGATCTTCTGGAAATACACGCTGGCGTCCTGGAGCGGGAATGCAGGCGGGCAGTCTAGCGCCGGCGGTTACGAGGCGGGTACGCCGACCTGCTGCCGCGCGCGGCCGATCAGCCTGCGCGTACGTCCGGGACAGGCGAGGCCGGCCTGCGCATCGATGGAGGGCCCGTCGGCCAGCGGCTGCGCGGCGGCCATGCCTGCGTGCGTCGCCGCCAGCACCATGAGAATCCTCATCGCCAGCGCCCGGCTGCCGACATCGCCGCTGCTGTCGACGATGATCGTGCCGCGTGGCCCGGGCGGGCCGCGGTCGCCGACGAGGGGCACGGCAACGCGCGATGACCGACGTCGTCGGGCCCCGCCCCGGGAGGGACGAGGCGAGGCCCGGGTCAACCACCGCGCGGGTGGACGCAGGTCAGTTCGATTCCTTGAACTGGATGTACGGCGTGGCGCCGCCGACGGCGCTGCAGCTGCCCAGCCTCAGGTTGTTCGTCTCGCCGGTGGTGCCCGCGTTGGACGCGCAGGTCGGCGCGGCCGTGGAGCCGTGCGCCACCGCCACCTTCACCGTGATGCTCGAGCCCGCGTTGAACGTGGCCTTGGAGCCGCCGCCGTCGCCGATGATGTTGAATTCCGACTGCTTCCACGCCGTGGCCAGGTAGGTGACGCTGTCCTTGCCGGTGGTGCTGTAGGCCCGCGTGGGGGTCGTGAAGACCAGGGTGTCGTTGCCGCCCGCGACGGCCGTGGCCGACATCTTCAGCTGCGACAGCACCGAGATCGCCTGCTTGGGCACCGTCACCGCGGCGCTGTTCCTGTAGCAGCTGCCGCTGTACGCGTTCCAGCCGCCCGGGCAGCTGTTGCCGTAGTCGATCAGCCAGTACTGCATGAACGCCGACTGTTCGTACGACGAGTACACGAACTGCTCCCACGCCAGGCAGCCCGGGTGGCCGTTGCAGGCGGCCGTCGACATGAAGTTGGAATTGAGCTGGATCGAGTAGACGTTGGCGCCGCCGTCGCGCTCGCTGGTGACGCCGGTCACCGTTGGGAACGTGCCCACGGCCGACGAGATGAGGTTGCCGACGCTGGCCGCGTAGTCGACGCCGTTGCCCACCGTCTGCGGGCCGCCGTGGCCATGCGGCACGTAGACCTTGTCGGGGGCGACGCTGCACGCCGTCTCCATCCACACCGCGTTCGGGAACTCCGCCTGGAAGCAGCCCTCGTGCGGCACGCTGGTGCGCGCGATGGTCTCGCGCCAGTTCTCCTGCATCAGGGCCTCGGCGCCGACGGTGGCGACTTCGGGCTCGGCCGTCTGCGCGCGCGCCGGCGCGCCGGACGCGGCAGCCAGGGCCGCGAGCACGGCGACGAGGGCGATGCGGCGATTGCGGGGTTCGAAGCTCATCACGGCTCTCCGGAAGGGGGGGTGGGCGCAAGTGTTGGATCGCCCCCCGGCAGCGTCAATGGGGGAAGCGGCAGCCGTGCATCCCCATTTCGCGGTACATCCAGGGGTATGGCGATCGCATGCTTGCCGGCCGCTCGACGAATCCTGCGAATGCGCGCCCGGCGACGGGATTCGAGGCGCGTCTGGAGGCGCGCCTCCAGGCCGGATGCGGCATCGTTCACGCCGAGGCCGTCCCCAAGTTGCCGTCGAGCAGCCAACCTATACTGCGCCGCGCTAGAGTTCGCGCCAGCGCGGCCGGGCACCGGCCCGCAGCAATGACAGGTCAATGACAGGGAGGAAAACATCATGGGTACGCTGATCAAGATCGCGGTGGTCATCGCGGTGGCCTACGGC
>JBJMWE010000247.1:0-10908 GCA_045810285.1 Vitreoscilla sp.
CACCATGCCCAGGCCGAACGCGGTGGCGTTGAAGGCGATCACGCGGGCGATCTGCGGCGGCTCCACGCCCGCCGCCGAGTACAGCCGCATGCGCACGACGCCGCCCGACAGCGGCCCGAGCCCGATCGTGTTGGACAGCGCGTAAGCGACGAACGAGGTCAGCAGGACGGTGCCCCGCGGGACGCGCGCGCCGACGTAGCGCAGCGCCGAGGCGTCGTACCGCGTGAGCGCCAGGTAGCTCAACGCCGTGGCCAGCACGGCCGCCCAGATGCGCGGCGCGGGCGTCGCGTCCATCGTCGCCATCACCTCGGCGTAGTGCACCTCGTCGAGCAGGTGCCGCAGCGCCACGCCGATCAGCGCCGTCAGCGTGATCCCGACGGCGGCCAGCAGCCATGGGCGCAGGCGGGCCCACCACTCGCCGAGGTCGGGCGCCGCAAGGGTCGTTGCGCCGGGCGCCGGAGTGTCTGTCTGAGTCACTGCGCGATCAGTGGGAGCGCCGAAGGAGAGCGTATTTGAACAGAGCCTCGACCTCCTGCCGATCGCCTGCCGATCGACCGTTCGAACCAGCCGGCGGTCCCGGGGCTGGCCGCTGGATCGCTGTTCCGATGCGGGCTGCGCCGTGCGCACGGTCGACTGGCGCCGTCCTTCCTTGCATCGTGCGGATACGGCGCCTGCGCGGCGGCTACGAGTCTGCGCGGCAGAAGCCGCGCAGCCCCTAGGGGCCCAGGTGACGCGCGACGAACGCGCGCCCGTCCTCGGTCAACGCCGCATTCCAGCGCTCCTCGACCTGCGTCACGCGCACCCAGCCGGGCCCGTCGACGCCGCCGATGCGCGCGTTGCTCATCGCTGACAGCGAGCGCATCAGCACGCTCGCGCCCAGCCCCAGGTGCTTGCCCAGCCGCGGCAGCGACATGCCGGCTTCGCCGGGCGCGGCCGCCAGCTCGCGCAGGATGGCGGCGGACAGCTCGTCGAGTTCGGGAACGTCGTCGTTCATCGGATCCCTCGCGCAGGTGCGTGCGCGTCACGCGCGAGCGAGCGGCGGGGAGCCGCCGGGGTCACGCGCCCGCGAACGTCGTGTCGGCCTGCTGGGTGGACCCCGCGGCCTCGTGCGCCGTGAGTATGACGGGAATCGACTTCGACGTGGGCGTGCCGGCCGCGATCGCCGTGGACGACAGCGGCACCAGCGGGTTCGTCTCGGGATAGTAGGCCGCCAGGTTGCCGCGCGGGATGTCGTAGGCCACCAGGCGGAAGCGGTCGGCGCGGCGCTCGACGCCGTCGCTCCAGGCGGTGTGGATGTCCACCCAGTCGCCGTCCTTGAAGCCCAGGTGCCGGATGTCGGCGGGGTTGATGAACACCACGCGGCGCTGGCCGAACACGCCGCGGTAGCGGTCGTCCAGGCCGTAGATCGTCGTGTTGTACTGGTCGTGCGAGCGCGTGGTGAGCAGCGTGAAGACGACCTGGTCGAGCTGGCGCGCGCGGGCGCGGTGCACGGGCGTGTCCTGCGGCACGGCGTGCGTGCAGAACAGCGCCTTGCTGGTGGCGGTGGCCCAGACGCGCTCGCTGGCCGTGTTGCGCAGCCGGAAGCCGCCGGGCACGCGGATGCGCTCGTTGAAGTCGAAGAAGTCGTCGAACACGGCTTCGATCTTGTCGCGGATGCGGTCGTAGTCCTCCACGAGCCATCGCCACGGCGTCTTCGAGCGCGCGCCCAGTGTCGCGGCCGCCATGCGGGCGACGATCGCCGGCTCCGACAGCAGGTGCTCGGACGCCGGTGGGTTGATGCCGAGCGAGATGTGCACCATCGACATCGAGTCCTCCACCGTCACGCCCTGCGGGCCGGCCGCCTGCACGTCGATCTCGGTGCGGCCCAGGCACGGCAGGATCAGCGCCTCGCGGCCATGCACGAGGTGGCTGCGGTTGAGCTTGGTGGCGACGTGCACGGTCAGGTCGCACTGGCGCAGCCCGCGCCAGGTCTGGTAGGTGTCGGGCGTGGCGGCGGCGAAGTTGCCGCCCAGGGCGATGAAGACCTTGCCGCGGCCGTCCAGCATCGCCTGGATGGACTGCACGGTGTCGAGGCCAGGCGCCCGCGGCGGCTCGAAGGCGAACACGTCGCGCAGGCGATCGAGCAGGGCCGCGGGCGGCTTCTCCCAGATGCCCATCGTGCGGTCGCCCTGCACGTTGCTGTGGCCGCGCACCGGGCACGCGCCGGCGCCCGGCCGGCCCATGTTCCCGCGCAGCAGCAGCAGGTTGTTGATCATCTGGATCGTCGCCACCGAGTGCTGGTGCTGGGTGATGCCCATGCCCCAGCAGGCGATGACGCTTCCCGCTTCCAGGTAGACGTCGCCGGCCGCGCGCATCTGCGCCTCGGACAGCCCCGATTCCTGCTCCAGCAGCGGCCACGACTCGGCGCGCAGGTCGGCCAGCAGCGCATCGATGCCCACGGTGTGCGCCGCGATGAACGCGTGGTCGAGGACGCCGCCGCGGGCATCTTCCTGTTCCACGACGTGCTTCATCATGCCCTTGAGCAGCGCGAGGTCGCCGCCGACGCGCAGCTGGAAGTAATGCGTGCTGATGCGGGTCGAGCCCAGCGTGGCCATCTCCAGCTTGTCCTGCGGGTCGGCGAAGCGCTCCAGCCCGCGCTCGCGCAGCGGGTTGAAGCTGACGATGCGGGCACCGCGCCGGGCCGCCGCGCGCAGTTCGCCCAGCATGCGCGGGTGGTTGGTGCCGGGGTTCTGGCCGAAGATGAAGATCGCGTCGGCCTGCTCGAAGTCGTCCAGCGTGACCGTGCCCTTGCCGACGCCGATCTGCGGGCGCATCGCCGAGCCGCTGGGCTCGTGGCACATGTTGGAGCAGTCGGGGAAGTTGTTGGTGCCGTATTCGCGCACGAACAACTGGTACAGGAACGCGGCTTCGTTGCTGGCGCGGCCCGAGGTGTAGAACATCGCCTGGTTCGGGTCGGGCAGGGCGTTCAGGTGCCGGCCGATGAGCGCGAACGCGTCGCCCCATGCGATGGCCCGGTACTTGTCGCTCGCGGCGTCGTAGACCATGGGCTCGGTGAGCCGGCCCTGGTCTTCCAGGAAGAAATCGCTGCGGGCGGCCAGCTCGCTGACCGTGTGCTGCGCGAAGAACTCCGGCGTGACCCGGCGCGCCGTGGCCTCCGATGCGACGGCCTTGGCGCCGTTCTCGCAGAACTCGAAGGTGGAGGCGTGGTTGCGGTCGGGCCAGGCGCAGCCGGGACAGTCGAAGCCGTCGGGCTGGTTGGCCGACAGCAGGGTCCTGGCGCCCTTGACGGGGATGTCCTGCGACAGCAGGGCCTTGCTCACGCTCCTGAGGGCGCTCCAGCCGCCGGCCGGGCCCTTGTAGAACTCGATCTTCTTTTCGCTCACCGAAACAATCTTCCTGGGGGTGGTTGGGTGCGGACCCTGGACGAGGAGTTTGCCCGAGACCGCCCGCGGCGAAAATATGCGCTGCACCGCAACATCCGCCCAATTCGGGCGATCGACGGGTGTCCGGGCAGGGTTGGCGCTGCGGTCCGATCGAGCGTCCAGGGGGGCGTTGGTCGACCCGGGACGCCGGCAGGCGCAGCGAACGACCCGCCGCCCTGCGTCGATCGACTGCGTCAGATCAGCTTCGCGTCGATCAGCTCGCTCTTGATGTACGCGTAGTAGATCGGCGCGGCCACCAGCCCCGGCACGCCGAACAGCGCCTCCATCGCCATCATCGCGACCAGCAGCTCCCAGATCTGCGACTTGATGCGGGTGCCGACGATGCGCGCGCCCAGGAAGTACTCGAGCTTGTGGATGACGATCAGGAACACGAGCGAGGCGACCGCCACCGTCGGCGAGTGCGCCAGGCTGACCACCACGACGATGGTGTTGGACGTCAGGTTGCCGACGATCGGCAGCAGGCCGACGATGAAGGTGATCGCGATCATCGTCTTGGTCAGCGGCAGGTGCACGCCGAACAGGTGCAGGCCGATGACCAGGTACAGGCCGGTGAACGTGGTGTTGAGCAGCGAGATCGACAGCTGCGACAGGGCGACGTTGCGGAACGCGTCGGCGAAGCGCTCGGCGCGCGTCGTCAGGTGCACGGCGAGCGGGCCGGAATTGGCGTGCGGATCGACCTCGCGCAGCGACAGCACCACGCCGATCACCATCGCGATGATGGTCTCGGCGAACGTGACCAGGGTGTGGGCGCCCATCATCTGCAGCTCGGCGACGTGCGTGCGCAGCCACTCGAGCGCCTTCTGCTGCAGGTCGGCGATGTCGTCGGGCAGGTAGGCGCCCAGGAACGGCGGGATGCCGGCGCGCACCTTGTCGAGGATGTCGGAGACCTTGGCCAGCAGGCGCGGCAGGTTCTCGACGTCGCTGCGGAAGAACGCGATCAGCCCGAACACCGCACCGGTGATGAGCGCGATGATGAGCGTGGCGAACAGCAGCACCGTCAGCATCTTGGCCAGCCGGGTGTTGAACCAGCGCTGCGCGAACGGGGTGACGGAGACGACCAGCTGGTACACCAGCAGGCCGACGAGCAGGGGCACCAGCAGGTGCAGCCGCAACACCCCGACCAGCGCGAGGCCCGCCAGGAGGTAGGACGTGATTCGGCAGGCTTGTTCGCGCGAGATGGCGTTCATCGTGGAGTTCAGGTGAGGGCGGCAGGGCGGCGGATCAAGCCTTGGCCTTGCCGAGGTAGGTTTCGATGATGCGCGGATCGGCGGCGAGCTGCGCGGCAGGCCCGGACAGCGCGATGGCGCCGGTCTCGAGCACGTAGGCGTGGTCGGCCACCGCCATCGCGGCGCGGGCGTTCTGTTCGATCAGCAGGATGGTGGCGCCCGTCGCGCGCAGCCGGTCGATGATCCGGAAGATCTCCTTGACCACCAGCGGCGCCAGCCCCAGGCTGGGTTCGTCGAGCATGAGCAGGCGCGGCCTGCCCATCAGCGCCCGGCCGATCGCCAGCATCTGGCGCTCGCCGCCCGACAGCGTGCCGGCCGCCTGCGCCTGGCGCTCGTGCAGGCGCGGGAACAGCGCGTAGATCTCGTCCAGGCGGGCGGCCTGCTCGGCACGCGGCGCGCGGCGTTGGCGGTAGCCGCCCAGCAGCAGGTTGTCGGCGACGGGCATCGTGGCGAACAGCGCGCGCGTCTCGGGCACCAGGGCGATGCCGCGCTGCACGCGCTCCTCCAGCGACAGCCGCTGCACGGCCTCGCCGTCGAAGCGCACGTCGCCGCGCGCGGGCAGCACGCCCATCAACGCGTTCAGCAGCGTGCTCTTGCCGGCGCCATTGGGTCCGACGACGGCGACGACGCTGCCGGCGGCCGCCTCGATGGCGATGCCCGACAGCACTTCGGCGCGACCGTAGCCGGCGTGCAGGCCCTCGACCTTCAGCAACGGGTCGGCCATCAGTGCTCCACCCCGAGGTAGGCGGCGCGCACGGCGGGATCCTCGCGCACCTGGTCGGGCGTGCCCTCGGTCAGCTTGATGCCGAACTCGACGACCACGATGCGGTCGGTCAGCGTCATGACGAACTCCATGTCGTGCTCCACCAGCAGCAGGCTCATGCCTTCGGCGCGCAGCTGCGACAGCACCGCGCCGAGCGCCTGCTTCTCCTTCAGGCGCAGGCCGGCGGCGGGCTCGTCCAGCAGCAGCAGCGACGGATCGGTGCACAGCGCGCGGGCGATCTCCATCAGACGTTGCTGGCCGAGCGCCAGGTTGCCCGCCGGCTCGCTGGCGAGCGCGGCCATGCCGATGCGATCGAGCTGCCGCCAGGCCTCGGCGAGCAGGCGGCGTTCCTCGCGGCGATCCAGGCGCAGCATCGCGCGCAGCACGCCGGAGCCCGCGCGCTTGTGCGCGCCGAGCGCGACGTTCTCCAGCACGCTCATGTCCGGGATCATGCGCACGTGCTGGAAGGTGCGCGACATGCCCCTGCGGGCGATCGCGCGCGAGGACAGCCCGCTGACGCGCGCGCCGCGGAAGTCGACCTGGCCCGCGCTGAGGGGCAGCACGCCGGTGATGAGGTTGAACAGCGTCGACTTGCCCGCGCCGTTCGGGCCGATCAGGCCGACGATCTCGCCGGCGCGCACGTCGAACGAGACGTCGTTGACCGCCACGAGGCCGCCGAACTGCTTGCGCACCCTGGCCACCGACAGCACCGTCTCGTCGCGCGCCGGCGTCGCCGCGCGGGGCAGCGGCTCGGCACCCGCCCAGGCCGTGGGGTCGAGGCGGCGCACGGTCATGCGGCGCGTGGCGAGCGACCACAGGCCCTGCGGCGTGACCTGCAGCACCAGGATCAGCACCATGCCGAACACCACGAGCTCGACGGGCCCGCTGGTGCCCAGAAGCGCCGGCAGCCAGTTCTGGAGCTGGTCTTCCGCGACCTTGACCGCCGCCGCGCCGACGAAGGCGCCGCCCACCAGGCCGACGCCGCCGAGCACCGCCATGAACAGGTACTCGATGCCCATCTGCAGCCCGAACGGCGACGGGTTGACCGAGCGCTGGTAGTGCGCGAAGAGCCAGCCCGAGAGCGATGCGTAGAGGGCCGCGATCACGAACGCCGTCACCTTGTAGCGCAGCGTGCCCACGCCCATCGCCTCGGCCATCAGCGTGCCGCCCTTGAGCGCGCGGATGGCGCGGCCCGGGCGCGAGTCGAGCAGGTGGCGCAGCGCCAGCGCGCCCAGCAGCGCGACGATCCAGATCAGCCAGTAGGAGGCGCGCCCGCTGCGCAGCTCGACGCCGCCGACCGCCACCGGCGGGATGCCCTGGATGCCGTCGAACTTGCCGAGGAAGTCGAGGTTGCCGACCAGGAAGAACAGCGCCAGGCCCCAGGCGATGGTGGCCAGCGGCAGGTAGTGGCCCGACATGCGCAGCGTCACGCCCGCCACGACCAGCGCCGCCACCAGCGTCAGCGCGAGGCCGCACAACAGGCCCAGCCAGGGCGACGCCGCGTGCGCCGTGGTCACGTAGGCACTGGCGTAGGCCCCCAGGCCGACGAAGGCGGCCTGGCCGAACGACGTCAGGCCGGCCACGCCGGTGAGCAGCACCAGGCCCAGCACGACGACCGCGTACAGGCCGATGTAGTCCAGCTGCGTGATCCAGAACTCGGGCACGGGCAGCAGCGGCAGCGCGAGCAGGACGAGCACGCCCGCGGCGGCGGCGATGCGCAGGGGAGGGACGTTCGCCACGGCCGGCTTACTCGTCTTCGTCATGGTGGCGGTCGGTGAGCGAGCGCAGCAGCAGGATCGGGATGATCGCGGTGAACACGATGACGTCCTTGTACGCGCTGGCCCAGAACGAGCTGAACGAGTCCAGCAGGCCCACCAGCAGCGCGCCGCCCACGGCCAGCGGATAGCTCGCCAGGCCGCCGAAGATCGCGGCGACGAAGCCTTTCAGGCCGATGAGGAATCCGCCGTCGTAGATCATCGTGGTGGTGGGGCCGATCAGCAGGCCCGACAGCGCGCCGATGAAGGCCGCCATCGAGAACGCGCTGCGCCCCGCGTGCTCGGTGGACACGCCCATCAGCCGCGCGCCAAGGCGGTGGATGGCCGTCGCGCGCAGCGCCTTGCCCGCCAGCGTGCGCGCGAAGAACAGGTACAGCGCCCCCATCAGCAGCGCGGACGCCAGCACCGTCACGATGGCCTGGCCTGAGATCGTGACCGGGCCGGCGTTGAACGTGGCGTCCCAGAACGGCGGCGTCCGGTAGCCCTCGGCACCGAAGAAGACCAGGCCCAGGCCGACCAGGGTGAAATGCACGCCCACCGACACGATCAGCAGCAGCAGCACCGAGGCGTCGGCCAAGGGCTGGTAGGCCAGTCGATAGACCAGCGGGCCCAGTGCGGTGACCAGCACCAGGGTCAGCACGCCCTGCACCGGCAGCGGCCACTGGTGGCCGCTCGCCATGTACGTCAGCGCCGCGGCCGCGACGGGCAGGGCGCACAGCCGGCCGATCTCGCGGCCTGTGGCCGACCAGGGCCGCTGCGTGCGAACGCCGTCCCATGCCTCGCGCAGCACCGCGAGCGCGGCCAGCAGCAGCGCCAGCCAGACGGTGCCCGGCACGCGCCCGAGCTGCAGCATCGCCAGCGTGAGCGCACTGTAGGCGACGAACTCGCCCTGCGGGATCAGGATCACGCGCGTGACCGCGAACACCAGCACGATGGCCATGCCCAGCAAGGCATACACGGCGCCGTTGCCGATGCCGTCCAGCAGCAGCACGGCGGCGATCGTCGAATCCATCCGTTCCTTTCGGTTCTCGTCGTGCGCCGGACGCGGCGCGGGTGAACTCCCCCGAATTTACCTTGCCCGACCGTGGCCGCGGCAGGCGGGCGCGGGCCTTGCCAGAAACGGCCATCGCGCGGCCCGCGCCGTGCTTGGAGGAAAGACATCATGGACACGACCCCCGGCACCGTCACCGTCTGGCAATCCGGCCGGCTCGCGCCGCACGCCATCGCGCCGCGCCTGGACTTCGCGCGCGTCACGCGCGAGCAGTGGCTCGGCTGCGCGCTGCTGCTGATGTCGGGCGTCGTCCTGGCCGTGTACGTGTCCGTCCTGCAGCGCGACGTCAGCGCCAGCGAGATGGAGCACATGGCCCAGCGCTCGCGTGCCCTCGCCGAGGCGCGCTGCGAGGCCGACCAGCCCGCCGAACGGCGCGGCCATTGCCTGGCGCTGTTCAACGGCGACATCGCGTCCGTCGAGCCCGCCCCGGTGCAGGCGCCCCCGGAAGGCCAGGTGCGCTACGAGCAGGAAAATGCCGCGCGCGCGATGACCGTCTCGCTGGTCGGGCACTGAAGAGGGGAAGCGCCGCAACTGCGGCTGCAGGCCGGCGACGAACCGCGGCATGCGTGCGCCGCCGGACGGCAGCGGCCGGGCCTGCGCTCGGGTCAGTCGTCGACCAGCCCGCGCTGCCAGAGCGTGGCGGCCTGGTCGATCGGGCCCGCGTCGCCGGCAAAGGCCGTGCGCTCGTGCGCGAGCGCGAGCCAGTGGCGGGTGTCGTGGAAGCCGTGCGGCGTCTCGTCGGAGCGCGCGGCGTCGAACCAGTCCAGCACCTGGGTGAACTGCTCGGCGTGGTGGGCATGCGTCCAGGCCAGGCCGACGAGGTCGGCGAAGGCTTCCTCGCGGCGGGTGATGCGCATCTCGCGCGCAATGGCCTGCAGTTCGGCGGTGGGCTGGCGCGACTCGATCGCGTCGGGCTTGTCGGTCAGGCCGGCCGGCAGGCTGTCGAAGGTGCCGCTGCGGTGGCGCTGGCAGTGCCCGATCTCGTGCGCGGTCATCGCCTCGAGCGTGGCCTGCAGCAGCGCGGCGGGGATGGCGGCCAGCGTGGACTCCGCGGCCGGGTTGCCGCGCATCGCGAAGACGAGCTTGCAGCGGCCGTCGACGTAGCCCATGGCGATGGGCGCGGCGCCGGGCTGCGCCTCGGGCAGCACGACGATGTCGATGGGCAGGCCTTGCCGGATCGCCCAGGACAGCGGCGGCGTGGCGCCGTCGAGCCAGCGGCGTTCTGTGTCGGTCAGGTCGGCCGCGGCCGGGGCGACGTGGGACGCGCAGAGCAGGGTGGCGAACGCGAGGATCGCGGGAAGACGAACGGCCACGACGGCTCCTCGGTCAGGGGCGTCCGGCCTATTTCTGGCGCGCCTGGCGGCACGACGCGATCGTGCGCTCCAGCACCGAACGCGCCTTGTGCGCCGTGGCGTTGGGCTGCAGCAGGTGGCCGGTTTCCTCGAAGAAGCGGTTCGACAGCGCGTGGACCACCTGCGGGTGGGCGCCGCCCTGGCGCTCCAGCAGCGAGGGCGTGGAAGCCCCCAGCAGCGCCTTGCGCAGCATCTTGGCGTGCACGCGGTAGCGCAGCGCGTTCATGGGGACGCGACCCACCTCCATGGCTTGCAGTTCGCCCGCGAGGTGTTCGATGAAGAGCTGTTTCGAGTCCATGGCTGCAAGCATGACACCCGGGGCGCGGGCCGGTCGGCGGAACACCGGGCGCAATCGTGCGTTTTTCCCGGGCGGAACGGGAAATCTGGCGCCCATGGTCGCGCTGAAAGGGCATTTGCGCGACAGCTGGTTACACGGCTTGCGGACGGACAAGCCTGGCGCGTCGTTCAGCGCGGATCGTCCGACCGCCGCCGCGGCGTCGACCCGCGGTCAGTCGGCGCCTCGGCACCCCCGCGCAGCGAGCCGCAGCGGCGTGCATAGACCCAGGTGAACTCGGCCCCGAGCAGGAAGATCTGCGCCGACCAGTACACCCACACCACCATCGCCACCAGCGAGGCCGCGGCGCCGAAGGTCGACGCCACCGCGCTGCGCCCGATGTACAGCCCGATCGCCATCTTGCCCACCGTGAACAGCAGCGACGTGACCACCGAGCCGATCCACACGTCGCGCCACTCCACGCGCACCCGCGGCATCAGCTTGTAGATCATGGCGAACGCCACGGTGATGAAGCCGAAGCTGACGACGAAGTCGACCGCGGACGCGAGCCCGCCGAAGTCGAGCCAGCGCCCGAACCAGCGCTGCACGGTGGCCAGCGCCGCGCTCGCCAGCAGCGACACCATGAGCAGGAAGCCGATGCCCATGATCATGCCCAGCGAGGTCAGGCGCGCGTGGATCCACTTGGCGATGCCGCCTTCGTTCGGGCGGCGCGGCGCTCGCCAGATGCGGTCGAGCGCGTTCTGCAGCTCGCCGATCACGGTCGTGGCGCCGACCACGAGGGCGCCGATGCCGAACAGGGTGGCCAGGATGCCCGCCTTGGGCTGGTTGACGCTGGCCAGCAGCGCCTGCACGGCATGCGCGCCCTCGGCGCCCATCAGGCCCTCGAGCTGGTCGAGGATCTCGCCGCGCGCGGCCTGCTCGCCGAAGAACAGGCCGGCCAGCGAGATCACGATCAGCAGCAGCGGCGCGATCGAGGGGCTGGTCGCGGCGGCGCGCCGGCCGC
>JBJMWE010000248.1:0-3351 GCA_045810285.1 Vitreoscilla sp.
CCACTGCAGCGGCAACAAGCTGACCATCCAGGGCTGGACGACCGACGACGGCGCCGGGTCGATCTACCTGTCGCGCGACAAGGCCGGCGCGCTGGTCGCGGGCATGGTGCAGCGGGAATCGGCGTCGATCGTGGTCAATGCGGGGTCGCCTGCCGTCCCGCTCGGACATGTCATGCACTACCAGTATTCGCATTGGCCCGCGATCACGCCGGCCGAATTCGAGCGCGTCCATGCGACGGCGCACACCGCGGAGCAGCTCTTCGACGCGGGTCCGTGGACTTCGAGCTGTCCAAGCGCTTCTACGCCGCACTTGGCTGGGACACCCGGGACGTCGGCCCGAAGCTGGCGCTGGTCACCCTCGGCGACGGACAGCATTTCTACATCCAGGATTACTACCTGAAGGACTTCGCCGAGAACGCCATGCTGCACGTCACCGTGGACAGCGCGACGGACTGGCACGCGCACGTGGCCGCCACGCTGGAGAAGGGCCGCTTCGCGACGGCGCGCGTGCAGTCGCCGGCGCGCCAGTCCTACGGCGCGACCGTGGTGTTCGTGCACGACCCGAGCGGCGTGCTGCTGCACCTGTGCCAGTGGGATCGCTGAACTGCGCGTGACGGCGTGTCTGCGGGTGGCCGCTCGTTCGGGGTGGTGCTAGTGTGCTGTCCCGGAAGTTCGCACGCGCGATACGCGTCTCGCCTGCGCGCGAACTTCCGGGACAGCACACTAGCGCCGCACGCCGGAGGCCCCGATCGGCGTGAGCAGGATGTCCGCGCTCACGCTCGTCGCGCCCGTGGGATCGTAGCGGCGCAGGTCGGCCGCGAAGACGCGCGCGTCGGCGACGCGGCCGAGCGCCATGGCGATGCCGCGTTCGCCGGGCGCCTCGATCGTGGCGAGCACCGATCCGCTGCCCGCCGCCTTCAGCGCGACGAGCCGGGCCCCGCCCTCGAGTTCGGCCGTGGCTTCGACGCGCGCATCCTCGAGGTCATGGGGGCCCACCGACCCCAATGCCAACGGACCCGCGTCGAAGAGCTGCTCCGCGGTGTGCGCCGTCGCATCGACGCGCTCGAATTCGGCCGGCGTGATCGCGGGCCAATGCGAATACTGGAAGTGCATGACATGTCCGAGCGGGACGGCAGGCGACCCCGCATTGACCACGATCGACGCCGATTCCCGCTGCACCATGCCCGCGACCAGCGCGCCGGCCTTGTCGCGCGACAGGTAGATCGACCCGGCGCCGTCGTCGGTCGTCCAGCCCTGGATGGTCAGCTTGTTGCCGCTGCAGTGGTAGAGGTCGCGATCGATGTGGGACTCGTAGTGCGTCGCCCGTGCCTCGGCGCTCTGGTGCCTTCCCAGCAGGCGCGCGGCGAAAGGGCGCAACGAGGGCGGCAGCGCGGTGTCCGGGTCGCGGTTGGGCAGGGTCGAGCGTGCGAGGCGGATCGTCATGCGCTCGTTCTTGTCGAACGAGATCGAGATCGCGTCCCACTTCACGTGGGTGCCGTACACGAGCACCAGCGGCACGTCCGACAGCAGGCCCATGTCCAGGCCTGGCTGGCCGCCCAGGCGCCACTGGCCGGCCAGCTTCGGACAGCCCCACGACCAGGCCAGCGGCGGCCAGTCGCGCGGATAGTCCTCACCGCGACGGCCGCACGACGACAGGGCCATCGCGGCGGCCGCGAGCAGGAGGATCGTCGATGTCCGCGCGCCGGCGCGGGTACGGGGGTGGGTTCCGGCCGTCACACGTCACCGGACTGCGTCTGCGAACTGTCGGCGCGGCCGATGCCGCGCAGCTGGTGGTCGACCTCGTTGGTCATGTACGCGAGGAACGCGATCAGGCCGACGTAGATCAGCCCGTACTCCCAGCGCGTGCGCGCCGGGACGGCGTAGTAGCCCTGGGCCTGCGCGCTCTCGCGGTCGAAGCGCAGCGCCGCGAACACGTGCGGCACCGCGAGGATGGCCACGATCAGCAGGATCGGGCTGAAGTGCGTCAACAGCATCCAGCCGAGGATGGGCACGCCCAGGAGCCAGATGCGCGGCGACAGCACCGCCGTCACGCGGCCGCCGTCCATCGGCGGCAGCGGGATGAGGTTGAACAGGTTGATCATGAAGCCCGCGTAGGCCACGGCGAGCAGCCAGTTCGGGCCGCTGTCGCGCGCGAGCCACCACGCGGCGATCGCGCCGACCGTCCCCAGCATCGGGCCGGCCAGCCCGACATAGGCCTCGGTCTCGGCGTCGTGCGGCATGCTCTTGAGCTCCACCCAGGCGCCGACGAACGGGATGAACGTGGGCAGCCCCACATGCAGGCCGCGCTGGCGCGCCGCGACGTAGTGGCCCATCTCGTGGATCAGCATCATCGCCACGAAGCCGACCGCGTAGCGCCAGCCGTACACCAGCGCATAGGCCCCGATGGCGATGACCATGCTCAGCACGGTGGGCACGAGCTTGCCGAACTTGAGGGCGGCAACCAGCAACAGGAAGATGCGCGACATGGCGGCGACGGGTGAGTTTCAGCGGTCGTGCGGCGGCGCGGCCTGGCCCGCGTCGAACTCCAGCGGCGGCAGCGACGGCGCCGGCGGGTCGATCACCGTGCTGGCGAACGCCGGCGGCGGCGCGGCGGCGGCGCGTTGCGGCATCGGGGCCGGCTTCGGGCTGCGCTTGAAGAACCTCGCGAGGCCCCCGCCGGCCACGGCCAGGCCGATGAAGATGAGCTTGGCGAACTTGGCCAGGAACACGCCGGCCAGTGCGATGAAGCCCAGCTTGTGCGCGGCCACGCCCACCACCAGCGCGGCCAGGCCGTACTCGGCGACGTGGTCGGTGCTGGCGTTGAAGTCGGAATAGCGCTTGCCGGCGTTGTACTCGAGCGCGGCCAGCTGCTGCTCGGCCACCGGCTTGAGCTGCGGCAACGCATCCAGCGACGTCACCATGTTCATGCTGAAGTAGCCGTCGCGTCCGAGCGCGTACGTGTTGTAGTTGACGGTGAGCGGATCGTCCGGCCGGGCGCCGAGTTCGCGCGACTTCATCGCCCACACGAGGCGCTGGCGCGCGCTGTCGTAGCGCGGCGGCTCGGACCAGCCGAGGATCTCAATGCCCGGCTCGCCGAGCTTGGCGCGCTCCTGGTTCTGCGCCTCGGTGCCTTCCTTGAAGCCCTTGAGCAGCTCGTCGACGTCCCACTTCTGGGCCTCGTCGTCCTTGACGTAGCCCGTCTTGTGGAAGCGCACCGGCATGAACCAGTCGAGCTTCGGGTCGCGCGGCAGGATCATGCCGGGCATGTCGGGATTGCTGCCCGGGTTGCCGAACAGGTTGAGCAGGCGGTCGGCCTGCGGCTGCGGCACGAACACCTCGCCTTCGGGCACG
>JBJMWE010000249.1:0-7747 GCA_045810285.1 Vitreoscilla sp.
ACACTCTAACCATACACCACCATCATACCATATGGCGTGTCCGAGCCGTCCGTAGTCGCAGGCCATTCGCTCGGGGAGTACTCGGCCCTGGTCGCCGCCGGTGCCCTGACGCTCGCCGACGCCGCGCCGCTGGTGCGCTTCCGCGCGCAGGCCATGCAGGATGCTGTTCCCGTGGGGACTGGCGCGATGGCAGCCGTGCTCGGGATGGAGGCGCAGAAGGTCGTCGAGGGCTGCGCCGAGGCACAGCGATCGTTCGGCGCCGACACCGCCGAGGTGGTCGAGGCCGTCAACTTCAACGACCCCGCGCAGACCGTCATCGCCGGCAGCAAGGCCGCGGTCGACAAGGCCTGCGAGGTGCTCAAGGCCAATGGCGCCAAGCGTGCATTGCTGCTGCCCGTGTCGGCCCCGTTCCATTCGAGGCTGATGAAGCCCGCCGCCGACCGCCTGCGCGAACGACTGGCCGCAACGGCGATTGCGCAACCGCGCATCGCTGTCGTCAACAACATCGAAGCCAGGGTCGAGGCCGATCCCGACCGCATCCGCGGCGCCTTGTACGAGCAGGCTTTCGGCCCGGTCCGCTGGGTCGACTGCGTGCGCGCCATCCAGGCGCGCGGCGTCACGACGCTCGTCGAGTGCGGTCCGGGCAAGGTGCTCATGGGACTGGTGAAGCGCATCGATCCGGCTTTGCAGGCAGGTGCCGTGTATGACCCCGGGACGCTCGCCCAGACCAAGGAGTTGCTGGCATGAGCGATCTGAAAGGGCAGGTGGCCCTGGTCACCGGCGCGACGCGCGGCATCGGCGCGGCCATCGCGCGCGCGCTCGCGGGCGCGGGCTGGCACGTGACGCTCGCCGGACGCGCGCGCGCGGCGCTCGACGAAGTGCGCGTCACCCTGCCGATCGCGGAAGGCATGGCGCACGACTGCGTCGAGCTGGACGTGACCGACGCCGCGAGCGTGGCGCGCGCGTTCGCCGAGGTGCATGCCCGCGGCGGCGCACTGCACGCGCTCGTCAACAACGCCGGCGCGGTGGAGACGGGCCCGATGGCGCGCCTGCCGCACGCGACCTGGGATCGCATGCTGGCCGTCAACCTCACCGGCGCGTTCCTGTGCACGCAGGCCGCGCTGCCGCCGATGATCGCCGCGCGCGCCGGCCGCATCGTCAACATCGCCAGCACCGCGGGCCAGAAGGGCTATGCGTACTGCACCGCGTATGCCGCGGCCAAGCACGGGGTGCTGGGCATGACGCGCTCGCTCGCGCTGGAGCTCGCGCCGCAGGGGCTGTCCGTCAACGCCGTGTGCCCGGGCTACACCGACACGGCCATCGTGCGCGACGGCGTGGCGAAGATCGTGGCCGCGACGGGCCGCAGCGAATCCGACGCGATGGCGACGTTCTCGCAGTCGAGCCCGCTCAAGCGGCTGGTGGAGCCCGACGAGGTCGCGGCCACGGTGCTGTGGCTGTGCGCCGATGCGCCCGCCGCGTTCACGGGGCAGGCGATGTCGGTGAGCGGCGGAGAGGTGATGAATTGAGCGCCATGCCGAACCGGAGCAACGCATCCGCAGGGGTCAGGCCTGTCCTTCATCCGCGAACGATACATGCGACCTGCGGGTGCCTTCATCGCGCGGATTCCGGAAAGGCCAGACCCCTGCAGCATCGTGATGCCGCCTCACGCGGGGAGGCATCGTGAAAGCCAAGGCCATGCGAGCCGACAACCGCGATCCGCGCAGCACCGACCGCCTGGACGAGCTGCTCGGCGACGCCGCCATCGGCCATGAAGGCCGCGCGGCCACCGGCAACCACGCGGCGGTCAAGACCTGGTTGCGGCTGCTGTCCTGCACCACGCAGATCGAGACCGAGATCCGCCGCCGCCTGCGCCTGCACTTCGACATGACGCTGCCGCGCTTCGACTACCTCGCGCAGCTGCACCGCTTCCACGCCGAGCAGCCGCAAGGGCTGCGCATGAGCGCGTTGTCGCGCTACCTCATGGTGACCGGCGGCAACGTCACCAGCCTCACCGACGAGCTGGAGAAGAGCGGCTACGTCGCGCGCCAGGTCGATCCCGACGACCGTCGCTCCACCCGCATCGCGCTGACCCTGCGCGGCAAGCGCGCCTTCGAGCGCGTGGCCCAGGAGCACGAGCGCTGGGTGATCGAGCTCCTCGCGGGCCTGGAGCCCGGCGAGGGCGAACAGCTGCACGCGTTGCTGGGCCACCTGCGGCTGTCGCTGGCGCGCCGGCTGCAGGACGACAAGACCCGTTGAACCCTCCCGACAGGCCACTCCGATGACCACCTCCGCCCCCGATCCCGCGCTGCTGGCCGGCAACCGCCGGCCGCTGGCCGACTACCGTGCCACGCATTTCCTGTGGGAGTGCAGCGACCGCGTCGCGCGCATCACGCTGAACCGGCCCGAACGCAAGAACCCGCTGAGCTTCGAGAGCTACGCCGAACTGCGCGACCTGTTCGGGCGCCTGCGCCACGCGAGCGACGTGCGCGCGATCGTGCTCACCGGCGCCGGCGACAACTTCTGCTCCGGGGGCGACGTGCACGAGATCATCGGCCCGCTGATCGACCTGCCCGCGCCCGAGCTGCTGATGTTCACGCGCATGACCGGCGACCTGGTCAAGGCGATGCGCCACTGCCCGCAGCCCATTGTCGCCGCGGTGGACGGGGTGTGTGCCGGCGCGGGTGCGATCCTCGCGATGGCCAGCGACCTGCGCTACGCCACCGCGCGCTCGAAGACCGCCTTCCTGTTCGCCCGCGTCGGCCTGGCCGGCTGCGACATGGGCGCCTGCGCGATGCTGCCGCGCATCGTCGGCCAGGGCCGCGCCGCCGAATGGATCTATTCCGGCCGCGCGCTCGGCGGCGAGGAGGCCGAGCGCTGGGGCTTCTTCAACCGGCTGGTGGAGCCCGACGCGTTGCTGGCCGAGGCCAGCGCGTTCGCGCGCCAGCTCGTGGACGGCCCGTCGTTCGCGCACTCGCTCACCAAATCGATGCTGCACCAGGAGTGGAGCATGGACATCGACACCGCCATCGACGCCGAGGCGACGGCCCAGGCGCTGTGCATGCTCACCGAGGACTTCGGCACCGCGTACCGTGCGTTCGCGGCGAAGTCCCGGCCCGTGTTCGAGGGGCGCTGAGATGGCGCCGCACGCGCTCGAGAACGTGGCGGCCGCGGCCGCGCAGGCGCTGGAATGGCCGTTCTTCGACGACGTCCACCGCCGCCTGCATGCGCGGCTGGCGGCCAGCCTGGCCGACGCCGCCAGCGATTTCCCGCACGAGCTGGGGCCGCAGGCTTCGCGCGACGACGTCGACGCGCAGTGCCGCCGCTGGGTGCGCGCGCTCGGCAAGCACGGCTGGCTCCAGCTGGCGGTGGGCGGCAAGGCGTACGGCGGCGCGAGCGACGCGCTCGACACCCGCACGCTGTGCATCCTGCGCGAGACGCTCGCCGCGCACGACGGCCTGGCCGACTTCGCGTTCGCGATGCAGGGCCTGGGCAGCGGCGCGATCACGCTGGCCGGATCGCCGGAGCTGAAGGCACGCTACCTGCCGCGCGTGGCGCGCGGCGAGGCGATCGCGGCGTTCGCGCTGTCCGAGCCCGAGGCCGGCTCGGACGTGGCGGCGATGGCCATGACCGCGCGGCGCGACGGCGCGCACTGGGTGCTGGACGGACAGAAGACGTGGATCTCCAACGGCGGCATCGCCGACTTCCACGTGGTGTTCGCACGGCAGGTGGAGCCCGGCGCGGCCCCGGAGACACGCGGCACGAAGTCGATCGCGGCGTTCGTCGTCGACGCCGACGCCCCGGGCCTGCGCATCGCCGAGCGGCTCGACGTGATGGCGCCGCATCCGCTGGCGCGGCTGTCGTTCGAGGGCTGCCGCGTGCCCGCGTCGCAGTGCCTGGCCGAGGCCGGCGCGGGCTTCAAGCTGGCGATGCGCACGCTGGACGTCTTCCGCACGTCGGTGGCCGCGGCCGCGCTCGGGTTCGCGCGCCGCGCGCTGGCCGAAGGCCTCGCGCGCGCGACCTCGCGCTCGATGTTCGGCCAGCGGCTGTCCGACCTGCAGCTGACGCAGGCCCGGCTCGCCGACATGGCGCTCAGCGTCGATTCCGCGGCCCTGCTCACCTACCGAGCCGCGTGGCGCCGCGACCAGGGCCACGTCGTCACGCGCGAGGCCGCCATGGCCAAGCTCGCCGCCACCGAAGGCGCTCAACGCGTCATCGACGCCGCGGTGCAGCTGTGGGGCGGGGCGGGCGTGCAGAGCGGGAACACCGTCGAACGTCTCTACCGAGACATCCGTGCGCTGCGCATCTACGAGGGCGCCAGCGAAGTGCAGCAACTGATCATCGCCCGGGAGCTGTTGAAGTGAGCATGCCTGTCTGGATCTGTTCCGTGTCGACCCGTCCGCGCGCCGTGTGCACAAGGCCCGCGATCCGTTCGGGGGAAGGCGCGCCGTGCTCGGTGCGGGAGGGGCTGTCATGACCCGTGGACGCACTGCGCACGTCGACACCTTCACGCGTGACCACCTGCCGCCGCTCGAGCAGCAGCCGGTCTACCTGTTCGACCTGCCCGAGCTGCAGTTCCCGCCGCAGCTCAATTGCGCGGTCGAGATCCTGGACGCCGCCATCGCGCGCGGCTGGGGCGAGCGGCCCTGCATCGTCGGCCCCGGCGTGCGCTGGACGTATGCCGACCTGCAGCGCCAGGCCGACGCGATCGCGCACGTGCTGGTCGAGGAGATGGGCGTGCGGCCGGGCCAGCGCGTGCTGCTGCGCGCGCCGAACAACCCGATGCTCGCGGCGTGCTGGTTCGGCGTGATGAAGACGGGGGCGGTGGCGGTCGCGACGATGCCGCTGCTGCGCGCCAAGGAGCTCCGGCAGGTCGTCGCGAAGGCGCAGGTGACGCACGCGCTGTGCGATCGCCAGCTGGCCGAGGAACTGCAGCTCGCGCAGCCGCAGTGTCCGACGCTGACGCAGGTGCGCCTGTTCAACGACGCCTCGCCCGACAGCCTCGAGGCCGCGATGGCGCGCCACGCGCGGCCGTTCAAGGCGGTCGACACCGCGGCCGACGACACGTGCCTGCTGGCCTTCACGTCGGGCACCACCGGCGAGCCCAAGGCCACGATGCACTTCCATCAGGACGTGATGGCGATCTGCCTGTGCTGGCCCAGGCACGTGCTGCGCGCCGACGCCGACGACGTCTTCATCGGCAGCCCGCCGCTGGGCTTCACGTTCGGGCTCGGCGGCCTGCTGCTGTTCCCGCTGTCCATCGGCGCCAGCACCGTGCTGCTGGAGAAGGCGACGCCGCCCCTGCTGCTGGACGCCATCCCGGCGTACGGCGCCACCGTGCTGTTCACCGCGCCGACCACCTACCGCGCCATCGCCGACCAGGCGCGCGAGCGCAAGCTGTCGGCGCCGCTGGGCGGCACGCTGCGCAAGTGCGTGTCGGCCGGCGAGGCGCTGCCCGCGGCCACGCGGGTGCAGTGGAAGGCGGCCACGGGCCTCGAGGCGATCGACGGCATCGGCTCCACCGAGATGCTGCACATCTTCATCTCCGCCGACGAGGACCACGCGCGCCCCGGCGCCACCGGGACGCCGGTGCCCGGCTACCAGGCCTGCATCCTCGACCCGGACGGCCGCCCGCTGCCGCGCGGCGCCGTCGGCCGGCTGGCGGTGCGCGGCCCCACCGGCTGCCGCTACCTCGACGACCCGCGCCAGGCGCAGTACGTGCACGACGGCTGGAACGTGACCGGCGACGCGTACCTGGAAGACGAGGACGGCTATTTCCGCTACCAGGCGCGCACCGACGACATGATCATCTCGGCCGGCTACAACATCGCCGCGCCGGAGGTGGAGACGGTGCTGCTGGAACACGCCGCCGTCGCCGAGTGCGCCGTGATCGGCGTGCCCGACGACGAGCGCGGCCAGATCGTCAAGGCCTTCGTCGTGCTCCGCGCGGGCCACGCGCCGGACGCCGCCACGGTCAAGACGCTGCAGGACTACGTCAAGCGCGCCGTCGCGCCGTACAAGTATCCGCGCGCCATCGAGTTCGTGCCCGACCTGCCGCGCACCGCCACGGGCAAGCTGCAGCGCTTCCGGCTGAAGACGACGCCATGACGACGACCGGCGCGCCGCCGCCAGGAACACCCTTGACGACCAGACAGGCGAGGACCCGATGAAGAACGTGCTGCTACCCGATGGCTGGCCGCGCCCGCGCGGCTACGCGAACGGCGTGTCCACCCAGGGCCGCCAGGTCTACGTGGCCGGCATGGTCGGCTGGAACACCGCCGCGCAGTTCGAGAGCGACGACCTGGTCGAACAGGTGCGCCAGGCGCTCTACAACGTCAAGGCGGTGCTCGACACCGCCGGCGCCCGCCCCGACCACATGGTGCGCATGACCTGGTACGTGATCGACCGCGCGGACTACCTCGCCCGCGGCCGCGAGATCGGCCTGGCCTATCGGGAAGTGATGGGCCCGAACTACGACGTCGCGATGAGCGCGATCGAGGTCAGCGCGCTGATGGAGGCGCGCGCCAAGGTGGAGATCGAGGTGACGGCCGTGGTGCCGTGAACGCCGCCAGCAAGGGGTCCGGCCTTTCCGCGGATCGCGCCCATCGAGCCGATCAAGGCGATGGCGTCGCCGCGATCCGTGGACAGGCCTGACCCCGGCCCCGGCCGGCCCCGAGCCCCTCCGGCATCACAACGTCGGGGCGTACAGCGCGTACTGCGCCTGGTAGGGCACGCGTTCCTGCTTGCCGATCGTGGCGGTGCCGCAGCCGGTGGCCGGGGCCACGCCGCCGGAGGTGGCCACGCGCTGGATCGACGTCACCTTCGAGAACACGCCGGGCTTGCCGGTGCTGTGCGTCTCCAGCAGCAGCCAGGGGATGGCCTGCGGATCCGGCGCGTCGACCTTGGCCTTGACGACGCCAACGACCTTGCTGCCGTCGCTCGCCTCCCACGTCGGGCCGGCGTAGTGGCGGCCCATGGGCGTGCCGGCGGCATCGGCCAGCTTCGCGTCGGGGGCGACCAGCACCCATTCCGGGAAGGCCGCGTCGGCCGCCTTGCGGCATTCGTAGACCTGCACGCCGTCGGCCCACAGCGTGCGCAGCAGCGACTCGTTGGCGGGCGCGCGCAGGTTGCCGGGGATGACCACGGACGGCGGCGTCGGCCGCAGCGCCGGCGCGTGGCAGGCGGCCAGCAGCGCGGTGGCGGCGAGCGGGACAAGGCGAAGGGCGTGGCGGGTCGTCGGGCGCATGCAGAGGGCTTTCGGAAAACGGATTGCAGGGAAGAGCCGCGGCGCGCCAGGGGGCGTGCCAGGGCGTATTTTCAGCCGGTCCCGCCAGCGTCCCGAGGGGGGCGTCCGGAACGCCGGCCGCCGAAGTCCAGGATGACCGGTTCCGGGCCGACCCGGCAGTGCTCAGAAGGTGATCTCGTAGCGCTGGCCGCGGAAGTTCAGGATGGCGGATTTCAGGCGGATCTGTTCGAGGACGGTGTCCGGCGCGGGCTTCTCGCCCTCGTGGAAGACCTGGCCGTTGAGGATCACCATGCGCGCCGAGGGCGTCTCGGAATAGACCGAGCCGGCCACGGCCAGCCTGGGCAACTGTGACCGCACGTCGGGCGCCAGGTCCTTGATGTTGGGGACGGCGTTGCCGCGCGCGGCAGCCGGCGCGGGCGTGGCGGCGATCGGCGGCCCGTAGTGCTCGACCGGCGCCGCCGACGGGGGTGCGCCCCCGGCTTGCGGCGGCGTCCGGGACGGCGC
>JBJMWE010000250.1:0-30072 GCA_045810285.1 Vitreoscilla sp.
ATGCGGCCGCCTGCGCGGCGAAGTCCGCCACGGACAGCGCCTCGCCGCCGCGCCAGGCCGCCGGGTTCGAGGACGAGGGGCGTTGGCGGGGCAGGTCGGTCAGCGGGTGCCAGCCGGCATCACGCATGCGTGGCTCCGTTTCGGGCGCGGGCCGCGTCGTCGGCGATGCGCGCACGCACCCGCCGGCGCACGAGCCATTCCCCGCCCATCAGCGTGCCCATCGCGATGTACGACAGCAGGCCGTTGTAGAGCGTCCAGGTGGCCGTGCTGCTCCACAGCGCGGTGGCCGCGGCGACGAGGCCGTTGACCACGAAGAAGCCGCACCACACCTGCGTCACGCGCCGCGTGTAGCGCACCGCGGCAGGCGGGAAATCGGGCTGGCGCAGGCGCGCGAGGCGCTCGACCACGCTCGGGCCACGCCACAGGCTCATCGCGAACAGGCCGAACATCACGCCGTTGACCAGTGCCGGATAGAGCTTCAGCGGCCCCCAGTGATCGCCCAGGAAGCTGGCCGCGGCCAGCACCATGGCCACCGCGGCGGCACCCAGCCAGAACAGCTCGCGCGTGACCCAGGCGCGGGCGAGCCCGAGCACCACCAGCAGCAGCGCGATCCAGCGCGGGCTGACATGGCCGAGCGCCAGGTAAACGACCACGGGGTAGCCCAGGCTCACCACGAGCAGCACGGCCGAAAGCAGCGGCGGCGTGCGGCGGGCCGGGGCGGCGGGCGTCGGCATGGCGGGCGCCATCAGGGCGCTCACGCCGCGGGGGCCTCGTGCACGAGGCCGTACAGCGCGTCGACCACGTCCTGCACCGTGCGCACCGTCTTGAACGCCTCCGGCTGCAGGCGCTTGCCCACCAGCGGCTTGAGCTGCACGATCAGGTCGACCGCGTCGATCGAATCGATGTCCAGGTCCTCCCCGAGGCGCGACTCGCGCGTGATGCGCGCCGGTTCGATGTCGAAGGTCTGGTTCAGGATCTCCACGATCCTGGCGAAGATGTCGTCTTTGGTCATGTTGGCATCCATCAGAGTCTGTGGAAGGCGTGAGCGGATCCGTGCATGCGGGATTCGCTCGTACCTTCCTACGCCTTGCCCTGGGCGGTCACGAAGGCGGCGAGCGTCTTGACGCTGGCGAAATGCGCGCGCACCTCCTCGGATTCGGCGGACAGGCTCACGCCGTACTTCTTCTGCAGCGCCAGGCCGAGCTCCAGCGCGTCGATGGAGTCCAGGCCCAGGCCGTCGACGAACAGCGGCGCCGAGGCGTCGATGTCGGCGGGCGTGATGTCCTCCAGCGCGAGGGAGGAGATGATCAGTTCCTTGATGTCGTTCTCAAGCTGCAGCATGGGAAGTCTCCGCGCCGAGTCGGCGCGCCAGTTCGTCGTTGAGGCGGCGCGCGGCGAGCGCCTGCGCGCCCTCCCCGGCCAGATGGTTGGAGATCGGCATGTCCTCGCCGACGTCGATCACGAAATGCCCTGCGCGGGCCGGCACGCGCCACCACTTGTCGGTCTTGCCCAGCATCTGCTCCGAGCAGGTGATGCGCACCGGCGTGATGGGCAGCGCCCCCCGCACCGCCAGGTTGGCGGCGCCGCGCTGCAGTCGTCCGAGCGGGATGCCGGCGGGCGTGCGGGTGCCTTCCGGGAACACGATGAGGTTGTTGCCGGAACGCACCGAGGCGACGCAGTCGTCGATCAGGGCGGGGCCGGAATCGTTGCAGACGAACCCCGCCGCGCGCACCGGGCCGCGCGTGAAGGGATTGCGCAGCAGCGCGGCCTTGACGATGCAGTCGGCATCGCGCACCAGCGCCATCAGGAACACGACGTCGATCAGGGACGGATGGCTCGCGAGGATCAGCAGGCCGTGGCGCTGCAGCCGCTCGCGCCCGCGCACCTCCAGGCTGCACACGCGCAGGGCGCACATCAAGCCGACGAAGGCGCGGAACAGGTGGTGGATGATGCGGCGCGCGAGCGCCGAGCGGCGCTGGTGATGGCGCAGCACGGCCAGCAGCAGCGGGAACACGACGACGCCCAGCATCAGCCCGCCGATGCCGAACAGCGCGAACGAGAAGCCCGTGGCGCCCACGCGCCACCAGCGGTTGGCGAGCGAGCTGTTCGAGGGCATGGCCGTCATCGTCGCCTCACGCATCGCGGCTCCAGGTGCAGCGGCGCCCGCCGACCACCTGCGAGAGCTCGCGCACGTCGGACAGGCCGAACCACAGCGCCTGCAGGCTGGACGGCAGCTGCGGCTGCACCGCCGCGACCTCGCCCTCGGCGGCACGCCATTCGAGGTGCAGCGCGCGCTCGCCGGCGCGCGGCCGGCGCAGCTTCCAGGCGAATGCGAAGTGCGCGGACGGCTCGTCCTCGAACCGCGCGTAGTTCGCGGGCAGCGGCGCGTCGTAGACGATGAGGGTGGCGCCGGCGGCGCCATCCTCCAGCAGGCCCAGCGCCTCCGCGATGCCGGCGGCGGCCGTGGCGCGGCCGGCCGCGATGGCCGAGGAGTTGCGGCGGTCGCCGCGGGTCAGCGCGATCATCGCGCCGATCGCGTTGTGCACCGACAGGCCGAAGGCCGTGGGCGACAGCGGGTTGCCGCGCGCCTGCTCGCCGAGCAGCTCGAGGCAGCGGCTGGTCTCGCCGTAGCGCGATGCGTAGACGGTGGGCTGGTCGTCGAGGTCGGCATCGGCTTCGAGCGTGGCGGAGCCGGCCAGGTCGATCGCGGCCTGCGCGGCCAGGCGGCCCAGCGGCGCGAAGCGGCGGCGCAGCATCGGCGCGACCGCGGCCAGCGCGACCTGCGGTTCGCCTTCAGGCAGCCAGGGCGCAGACACCCACTGCGCCCAGCGCTGTGGCGTGTCGACGCCGGGCGCGCATGCCGCCCAGGACTCGATGACGAAAGAAAAACTCAATTGGCTAGCCCTGACGCCACGTTCACCGCGTGCCGCGGCGCCGTTTTTCGTGTTGCCCGCGGCTGACCGCCGCGTGACCTCCAGGTCCGCTGCACCGCCTGCCGGGATACCCCCGGCGGGCCCGCGTCGCGGCCTCCCCTTCCAACGGCTCATTTTAGCCTGCGGGCGGGCGAGCTTCCTGGGGGGAGCTCTCGTCGGAACACACGGTTTCACGGGGTGGCGCGGCGCATTTCACGCCGGATCGACAGGCGGTTGACGGATGGGCCGAGGGTTCTCACCGAGTGCGCTGCGCGACAGGGCGGCGCAGGGGTCGCCGATACCGCCGCATCCGGCGCCGCGCCGCGGTCGTTTCGCGCCACCTGCCGCCGCCCCGTCGCTTCCCGCTGGCCGGCCGCGAAAGGCGCCGCGACCATGCGAACCATTCCAACCCACCCCGCGCAGACAAGGACACTCCCATGAACGCCCTGATCGCCATCGTCGACCACACCCCCATCGCCGTCTGGGCCGTCCTGGCGGTGCTCGTGCTCGTGGGCACGCGCCAGATGCGCACCCAGACGCTGTCGGGCGGCCGCTTGTGGCTGGTGCCGCTGGTGGCGGGCGCGGCCTCGCTGGCCGGCGCCCTGCGCGGCTTCGCCGGCGCCGGCGAACTGCTGACCGGCGCCTGCTGGGCGCTTGGCGCCGCGCTCGGCTTCGCCGCCAACCGGTGGCTGGACCTGCCGCGCCGCGTCGTCGCGAACGCCGACGGCAGCTTCACGATCGGCGGCAGCATCGCACCGCTCGCCGTGCTGGTGAGCATCTTCCTCGTGCGCTATGCGACCAACGTCGCGCTCGCGATCCAGCCCGCGCTGTCGAACGACCCGGTCGCCGCCGCGCTGGTGGCGATCGCCTACGGCAGCACGGCCGGGCTGCTGGTGGCGCGCTCGCGCAAGATCTGGTCGACGCGCGCCGCCCGCCCCGCGGCCGCGGTCGCCTGAGGCGACAATCCGCGCCGTCCCTTCGCGCCCCTCACCGCCGCCGTGCCGCCTCCCACCGATCCACCGCCGTCCGCCGCGCCCCCGCGCGGCGTGGCCGACCTGCTGTTCCGCGGCGTGCAGGTGGCCCTCGTCAACGTCGCCATCGCGGGCCTGGTCGCCACGATGTCGGGCAGCCCGTTCGGCCACGTCGTGCTGTACTCGGAGTGCATCGGCCTGTCGATCTGGGCCCTCGTCGAGATCGGCCGGCGCGTCCGCCCGGGCGGGGTCGCGGCCTGGCCCAGGGGCTGGCGCGGGCCCGCGCTGGTGGCCGTGGCGTGCGCGCTCGGCTACGTGATCGGCGTGACGGTGGCCGATGCCCTCTTCGGCTACTCGAGCTGGTCGAACTACCTGCGCCGGCCCGGGCAGCTGGCGCGCGACTTCGGACCGACCGTCGTGTTCTGCACCATCGTGGCGGGCGCATTCTGGGCCCGCGGACAGGCGCGCGTGCAGCGCGCGCAGGTGGCCGCGGCCGCGCACGAGGCCACGCGCGCGCGGCTGGACATGCTGCAGTCGCAGCTCGAGCCGCACATGCTGTTCAACACGCTGGCCAATCTGCGCGCGCTGATCGCCGCCGACCCGACGCGCGCGCAGGAGATGCTCGACCACCTGATCGCCTTCCTGCGCGCCACGCTGGCCGCGAGCCGGCAGCCCGAGCACGCGCTGTCGGAGGAATTCGCGCGCATCGACGACTACCTGGCGCTGATGCGCGTGCGCATGGGCGAGCGCCTGCGCACGAGCGCGACGCTGCCGCCCGCGCTGGCCGCCCTTCCCGTGCCGCCGCTGCTGCTGCAGCCGCTGGTGGAGAACGCGATCAAGCACGGCCTGGAGCCGCAGCGCGGGCCGGGCGAGCTGCACGTCGAGGCCGCGCTGGACGGCGCGACGCTGGTGCTGCGCGTGACCGACACCGGCCGCGGCCTCGACGCCGCCGGACAGGCCGACGCCCGCGAGCCGGCGCAGCCCTCCTCCGGCTTCGGGCTGGTGCAGGTCCGCGAGCGCCTGCGCACCCTGCACGGCGACGCCGCCCGCTTCACGCTGGCGCCGCGCGACGGCGGCGGCACGCTCGCCGAGATCCGCCTGCCCGTGCCCGCACGCTCCTGAGATCGACATGCGATGACCACTGCCCTGATCGCCGAAGACGAACCGCGGCTCGCGCAGGCGCTGCGCACCGAGCTGGGCCGCGCCTGGCCCGAGCTGCAACTGCTGGAGCCCGCCGTCGACGGCGACGACGCGGTCGAGCGCGCGCTGTCCGGGCGCCCCGACATCGTCTTCCTGGACATCCGCATGCCCGGACGCACGGGCCTCGAGGCCGCCGAGGCGATCGTCGAGGAATGGCCCGGCGGCGCCGGCACTCTGCCGCTGATCGTGTTCGTCACCGCCTACGACCAGTACGCGCTGCAGGCCTTCGAGCGCGCCGCGGTCGATTACCTGCAAAAGCCCGTGCAGCCCGCACGGCTGGCCGCCTGCTGCGCCCGCCTGCGCGACACGCTCGCGCTGCGCACCGCGGCGAGCGGCCCGGCGGCGCCGGCGGTCGTCGACGACGCCGCCCTGCTCGGACGCCTGCGCACGCTGCTGGCCACGCCGGGCGAACGCCGAGCCGCGCCGCTGGCGATCCTGCAGGCGAGCATCGGCACGACGCTGCACATGATCCCCGTCGACGAGGTGCTGTACTTCGAGGCGGCCGACAAGTACGTGCGCGTCATCACCGCGGAGCGCGAGGCGCTGATCCGGATGTCGCTGCGCGAGCTGCTGCCGCGGCTTCAGGCCGAGCGCTTCTGGCAGATCCACCGGGGCACCGTGGTGCGCGCTGACGCCATCGCCACGGCCACGCGCGACGACTCGGGCAAGGTCTTCCTCACCTTGCGCCAGCGACCTGAACGCCTGGTTGCGAGCCGGCTGTACGCGCATCTGTTCCGCGGGATGTGACCGCCGCGCCGGCGGCCGGCAGGTTGCCGCGCATCGCCTGGTCCCAGCGCTGCAGGCGCTCGGGGCTGACGTCGAAGTGCTGGCCGAACAGCAGCGGGCCCTGCCGCGCCATCATCGTGGCCACACGCGCGGCCGCCGGGTCGCCGGCGTCGGCGGCGGCCGAGAGCTGCGCGTAGGCCTGCGGCCATTGCTGCGCCTCGTAGGCCTCCATCGCCACGCGGAAGCGCCCCTGCGGCTCCTCGCCCCGGCGGCCCAGGCCCGCACCGGTGAGGGCGATGCAGGCCGCGACGATCGCCGTGGCGCCGATCAGCACCTGGGCGCCGGCGTCGATCCAGCGGGCCGTCGTACTCATCGTCATGGTCATCGCTTGCTGCATGCTGCACTCCTGCTGGCGCCGCCGAAGGATCCGGCTTGTCGGTGTGCGCGAGTATGGAAAACGGTCGCCCGCTCAGCCATCCCCCTTGAGAGGGTGCGGCGCGACGCCATCTGTAACCGGCGCGCCACCCGCGCCACTAGAATCCTCGCGACATGAACACGCCCAAGAATCCCCCTCCCGCCGCGCCGGCCGACGAGGCCGTCAAGCCTGCGAACTTCCTGCGCAACGTCATCGAACGCGACCTCGAGGCGGGCACGTACGCACATCGACAGTGGGGCGGCGGCGCGGGGGATGCGGCGTTCCACGCGGCCGGCGGGGCCGACGCGGCGCGCGTGCGCCTGCGCTTCCCGCCCGAGCCCAACGGCTACCTGCACGTGGGCCACGCCAAGAGCATCTGCCTGAACTTCGGCCTGGCGCGCGACTACGGCGGCGTGTGCCACCTGCGCTTCGACGACACCAACCCGGAAAAGGAAGACCAGGAGTACGTCGACGGCATCAAGGAGAACGTGCACTGGCTGGGCTTCGACTGGATCGCGCCGTCGGGCGAGAGCCATCTGTTCTACGCCAGCAACTACTTCGACTTCATGTACCGCGCCGCCGAGGCGCTGGTGCAGGCCGGCCTGGCCTATGTCGACGAGCAGTCCGCCGAGCAGATCCGCGCCAACCGCGGCGACTTCAACACGCCCGGCACCGACAGCCCGTTCCGCAGCCGCACGCCGGCCGGGAACCTGGCGCGCCTGCGCGAGATGCGCGACGGCAGGCACGCGGACGGCTCCATGATCCTGCGGGCGAAGATCGACATGCGCAGCCCCAACATCAACCTGCGCGACCCGGCGCTGTACCGCATCCGCCGCGCGCACCACCACAACACCGGCGACCAGTGGTGCATCTACCCGATGTACACGTTCGCGCACCCGATCGAGGACGCGCTCGAGCGCATCACGCACAGCATCTGCACGCTCGAATTCGAGGACCAGCGCCCGTTCTACGACTGGCTGCTGGAGCGCCTGGTCGAGCTCGGCCTGCTCGCGCACCCGCTGCCGAAACAGTACGAGTTCGCGCGCCTGAACCTCACCTACGTCGTCACCAGCAAGCGCAAGCTGCGCCAGCTGGTGGAAGAGAACCACGTCGCCGGCTGGGACGACCCGCGCATGCCCACGCTGGTCGGCATGCGCCGCCGCGGCTACACGCCCGGTGCGCTGCAACTGCTGGCCGAGCGCACCGGCGCCACCAAGAACAACACCTGGATCGACTACGCCTGGCTCGACATCGCGCTGCGCGACGACCTCGAGGACAAGGCCGCCCGCGCGATGGCCGTGCTCGACCCGATCCCGCTGAAGCTCACCAACTGGGCCGAGGTGTTCGGCAGCGACGCGCACCGAGAGCCCTGCGGCGCCCCCGCGCATCCGCACCACCCGGAGATGGGCCAGCGCGCGTTCGTGCTCGGCCCGCAGGTCTGGATCGAGCGCGACGACTTCCTCGAGGTGCCCGTCAAGGGCTACCAGCGCCTGTTCCCCGGCAACAAGGTGCGCCTGAAATACGGCGTCATCGTCGAGTGCACCGGCTGCGAGAAGGACGCCGGCGGCAACGTCACCGCCGTGCTCGCCACCGTCGTGCCCGACACCAGAAGCGGCACCCCGGGCGCCGATGCGGTCAAGGTCAAGGGCACCATCACGTGGGTCGCGGCGCACGACGGCGTGCCCGTCACGCTCAACCTGTACGACCGCCTGTTCGCCGTGCCCCAGCCCGGCGCGACGGATGCGCCGCTCGCCGCCGAGCTGAACCCGGCGAGCCGGCGCGTCACGCAAGGCTACGTCGAGCCGTCGGCCGGCCCGCTGGCCCCCGAGACGCGGGTCCAGTTCGAGCGCCACGGGTACTTCGTGGCGGATCGCGTCGACCACCAGCCGGGCAAGCCGGTGTTCAACCGCATCACGACGCTCAAGGACAGCTGGGGCAAGTAGGCGTGGAGCCCGGGCGGCGGGAGCCGTCCGCGCTTCCCTGCCCCTTGATTTGAGCCCGGCCGACCCTAACTGCGATCCGAGGGCAGGCAGAACGCCCTCGCCCGTCGTCAATGAAGGAGTCGTGATGGCCGCCGCCGCGCTGAAGAACCGCATCGAGAACCTGATCGCCATGGCCCAGTTGCTGGAGCGCGTGGACGCCAACCCGACGCTGGTCGGTGCGCAGCAGTACCGCAACCTCGTGAGGACGGTGACCGGCCTGCTGGCCGAGGACGACCTGCCCGACGACGCGCTGCGCGCGGTGCTGCGGGCCTGTCCCGCCAGCGCGCTGCTGTACGAGAACATGCACTACGACCGTTCCGGCCTGTCGCAATCGCCGCTCGACGCCGCCGTCGCCTCCGAGATCGCCGCCGCCGACCTCATCGCCGGACTGCGCGCCCGCGCACATTGACACGCCGGCGCGATGCTGGAACGCAACAATCGCGTCCAGCGTCGCTGACGCGACAGACAGCGCGCGTCCAACTCCCCACATTCGAGCCGGCCTGTTGCCGGCTCGAGTCGTCTCTGGCTCGAACTGCAGCGCCGCGACGCGATCGCGACGCCAGGCCGCCGCGCCCGCCATGGCTGCATCCGTCATCAACACGCAACATTTTTGGGCGTATTGCACCCCATATGTGCAGTTGTTTGCGCAAATGGCGGGCCCACGGGTTGTTAGCGCGACTAGACTGCGCCCATCCCATCGGAAACTCGAGTACCGGAGACAAACTCAAATGACCTTCCTGAACAAGAACACCGCCCTGGCCGTCGCCGCCCTGGTCGCCTGCGGCAGCGCCGCCGCCACGGAAGACTACGACCTGCGCTACGCGCCTGGCTACGGCGGCGCCGACATGTCCGCCCCATTCGAGGGCGGCTGGGTGTTCCAGGCCCACACCTATGCGTACAGCGGCAACATTCGCGGCACGACGTCCGTGCAGCTGCCGTTCAGCACCATCCACGCGCTCAACCCCGCCGTGCCCGCGATCCCGGGTGCGTTCACGACCACCACGGTCAACACGAACGAGCAGATCAACGTCTACGGCCTGCTGCCGCGCCTGAGCTACATGAGCTCGACGACTTTCCTGGGCGCGACGCTGGGCGGCACGGTGCTGGTGCCGCTGGTCAACAAGAAGAGCAACGCGACGATCACCAGCTACTCGACGACCGCGACCTCGCCGCTGCCGGCCGGCAACAACGCCGCCATCGCGGCCGGCGTGAACCCGCTGGTCGTCGGCCAGGTGCAGGCCGTGGCGAACGCCAATTCGAATTCCGACTGGGGCACCGGCGACCTGGAGTTCTCGCCGATCCTGCGCTGGAGCACGGAAGCCACCCAGACGCTGTTCGTGCTGACGACCGTCACGCCGACCGGCGACTACGACAAGAACCGCGCCGCCAACCCGAGCGCCGGCCGGTTCTGGACGTTCCGCCCCGCCGTGCAGTTCAGCTACATCGGCGATGGCTGGGATTTCGGCACGCGCGTCGCCTATTCGTACAACACGCGCAACACCGAGACGAAGTACAAGAGCGGCAGCTACCTGAACCTGGATCTCTCGTTCATGAAGTCGGTCAGCGAATCGACCCGTGTCGGCGTCAGCGGCTATGCCGTCGACCAGCTGAACAAGGACAGCACCAGTCTCAAGACCGCTGCCGACTACGTCGCGACGTTCGGCGCCGCCAACGCCGCGGTGGCCGAAGCGCGCGAGGAAACGACGCTGGACCAGAAGGGCCGCGTGTTCGGGATCGGCCCCGAGATCGCCTACATCCACGGCGCCGGCGACTACCTGCTGGAAGGCCGGATCCTGAAGGAATTCGGCGCGCAGACGCGTCCGAAGGGCTTCACGGCGTTCGTCTCGCTGTCCAAGCCGTTCTGACGCCGGACGGAAGTCACGGTGGCGGCGTCGGTCCTGCGGGATCGGCGCTGCATCCGCACCGGGCTTCGACCGAAAATCGGAAGGTGTCGCCGCGGCCCAGGAAGCCGGGGCAGCGCCGTCCCGCGCGGTTCGTCACAGGGCCGCGCCCTGAAGTGAGGGTGGGAACATCATGAAGATGCAAACGTTGCGCCGGCTGCTGTCGGCACTGGTGCTGGTGGGCGCGACCGCGGGCGCGTGGGCCAATGTCGACGTCTCCGGCGTGTCGCTGGACGAGAACGTCACGGTCGGCGGCGTGCCGCTGCACCTGAACGGCGCCGGCTACCGCAAGCGCGGCTACTTCAAGATCGACGTCACCGCGCTGTACCTGCCCACCAAGATGAGCTCGCTGGAGGCCATCGAGAACGCGCCGGGCGTCAAGCGCGTTCAACTGGTCATCCAGCAGGACGTCACCGGTTCGCAGGCCTCGCGCTACTTCCTGATCGACTTCGAGGCCTCCGCCACGCCGGCCGAGTTCGCCAAGCTGATCACCGAAGTCTCGCAGGTCGGCGACATCTACAGCTCGCTGCCCAAGATCAAGAAGGGTGACATCGTCACCATGGACTGGATCCCCGGCAAGGGCCTGATCGCCACGCTCAACGGCAACCCGCTGACGCCGCACGGCGCGCCGTCCGCCTACATCAACAGCGAACTGCTGGCCAAGGTCATGCTGCGCATGTACGTCGGCGGCAAGACGCCGGCCGAACTGCACGACAACCTGCTGGGCCTGTCCAGCAGCATGCGCGACAAGAAGTGATCGCCGCCTGATCGACGGGGCCTCGATGCGTGGGAGCGCGTCGAGGCCTTTTTTTCGCACCGGCCCCTCGGTGTCAGGTCTTGAATCGTTGCGTGCAGGCCTTCCCAGACGGTGTCAGGTCTTGAATCGTTGCGCCGAAACGCCTCGGCCGAACGGCACCGGCATCGCTGCGCAACGATTCAAGACCTGACACCGTCCACGCGCCGTGCCTCAGACCTGGATCAGCTCGATCTTGTAGCCGTCCGGGTCCTCCACGAACGCGATGACGGACGTGCCGCCCTTGACGGGCCCGGGCTCGCGCGTGACCTTGCCGCCCGCCCGGCGCACGCTGTCGCAGACGGCGGCGACGTCGGGCACGCCGAGTGCGAGGTGGCCGAAGGCGGTGCCGATCTCGTAGTTCGAGGCGCCGTAGTTGTACGTGAACTCCACCTCGACGTCGCCCAGCTCGCCGCGCGGATCGGCGTTCTTGCCGTAGCCGACGTAGGCCAGCGTGTACTGCTGCTCCGGACGATCGACGGTGCGGCGCAGCGTCATGCCCAGATGCGCGGTGTAGAAGTCGATCGAGCGCTGCAGGTCGCCGACGCGCAGCATGGTGTGGAGGAATTTCATGGCGTGGCCGGATCCTGTGGCGGGAGGCTCGCCACGTTAGCAAACATCGCGCGCCCGAGTGCGGCGGGGTCATTGACCGCGCGCAGGTCGTCGTAGGCGCGCTGCGCCTGCGGATAGCGCCGGCGCAGCAGGTTGAGCCACTGCTTGAGGCGGCCGGCACGGTGACGATGTTCCACCTTGATGTTCACGCGGCGCCAGAAGTCCGCCATCAGCGGCAGCAGGTCGTCCCACGCCACGGCCGGCGGCGCGCCGTAGGCCTCGGGCGAGTGCGGGCCGCCGGCCGAGGCCTTGACGTAGCCGCGCTCGTCCACCCGCGCCTGCGCCGCGTGCGCGGGCACGGCCAGCGACGGCGCGCGGCCCGCGTGGCGGCTCGCCAGGATCGCCAGCGCCAGGCCCGGGTCGGCCACCATGCCGCGGCCCAGCATCAGGCTGTCGCAGCCGGTGACGTGGCGGCAGCGCTCGGCGTCGTCGGGCGTCCAGATCTCGCCGTTGGCGACCACGGGGATCGCGACCGCCTCGCGGATGGCCGGCACGTGCTCCCAGAACGCCGGCGGCCGGTAGCCGTCGGCCTTCGTGCGCGCATGCACCACGAGCTCGCTCGCCCCCGCATCCGCGAGCGCCTGCGCGCACGCCACCGCGCGCGAGGCGTCGTCCACGCCCAGGCGCATCTTGGCGGTCACGGGCAGGTCGCGCGGCACGGCGCGCCGCACGGCCTCGACGATGCGTCCCAGCAGTGGCGGATCGACCAGCAGCGACGCCCCGCCGCCGTGGCGGTTGACGACCTTGGCCGGGCAGCCGAAGTTCAGGTCGATGCCATCGGGCTTCAACGACGCGAGCACGGCGGCGTTGTCGGCCAGGCAGGACGGATCGGAGCCGAGCAGCTGCGGGCGCACCGGCACGCCCGCACGCGTGCGGCCGCCCTGGCGCAGCTCCGGGACGATGCGCGTGAACACGCGCTCGGGCATCAGCTGGTCGGTGATGCGGATGAACTCGGACACGCAGCGGTCGATGCCGCCCACCGCGGTCAGCACTTCGCGCAGCGGGTGGTCCAGCAGCCCTTCCATCGGGGCCAGCAGCAGCTGGCCGGGCCGGGCCGCGCCGCCGCGCGTCGCGAGCGCGGCTTCGCCATCGCCACTCATGCGGGCCATGCGTCCACGGCGTCGGCCAGGCGCTCGAAGTCGGTCTCGTCGTTGTAGACCTGCGCCGCCAGCCGCACGTGCGGGACGCCGCGGATCGCCAGCACCTGCGCCTCGATGCGGCGCTCGTGGAACAGCCAGTCCTTCAGCGCGGGCGCGGCCGCCGCGCCCAGCGCCGTGATGCGCCCCGGCAGCCTCACGCTGGCCATGCAGCCCACCATCGCCTCCGGCGTGGCGAACGGCTGGCCCCAGCGCGCGGCGAGCGCGTGCGCCATGCGCCACGCGAGACCGTGGTTCCACGCGCGCATCGCGTCCACGCCGAGGGTGTCGCGCATGAAGGCGATGCCGTCCGGTGCGGCGAGCATGGCGGACGGGTCGCGCGTGCCCGTCCACTCGAACTCCTGCACGAGGCCGACGTCCAGGCCCCAGGAGATCACCGGCGGATGCAGCGCCGCGCGGCGCGCCGGCGCCACCCACAGCAGCCCGCAGGCGCGCGGCGCGAAGGCCCATTTGTGCAGGTTGGCCACGACCCAGTCGGCGCCGATCGCCTCGATGTCGAGCGCGATGGCGCCTGGCGCGTGCGCGCCGTCCACCAGCACCGGCACGCCGCGCGCGCGACACGCGGCGACCATCCCGGCGACCGGCAGCAGCAGCGCCGTCTCGGACGAGACGTGGTCGATCACGGCCAGCCGGGTGCGCGGCGTCAGCACGCGCTCGACGGCGTCCACGTACGCCGCGCGTGCATCGCCCACCACGGGAAACGGCGTCTCCGCGACGACGACGCGCGCTCCCGCGGCACGCGCCACGAACTCCGCGGCCTTGACGACCGCGCCGTACGCCTGGTCCAGCACGACGATCTCGTCGCCCGGCGCCAACGCGATCGAGCGCAGCACCGCGTTGATGCCGGTGGTGGCGTTGTCGACGAAGACGAGGTCGTCGCCCCGCGCGCCCAGGAACGCGCCGACGGCGTCGGCCGCCTGGCGCAGCAGCAGCCGCGGCGCGCCGGGCTCGTCGGGCACCAGCCGCATCAGCTCGCGGAACAGGAACGCGGCCGGCTGCGTCTCGATGCGGCGCTGCCAGCCCTGCTGCGCCTCCAGCACCACGCGCGGCGTGGCGCCGACGGTGCCGTGGTTCAGGTAGGTGATCGACGGGTCGAGCCACCAGTGGGAGAGGAAGGAGCGGCCGAAGGTGGGCACGGGAATTCCGGGCAGACGCGGGAGCCTGGATTGTCGCGCGGCCGGCATGAACCACCGACAAGCAGAGGAACTGATGATGCGCGACAACCGCCACGCGCCGCCGAAGGCCGGGCTGTCGGGCACGCCGGCCGGACACGCCGAGGCGCCGGCGCCATGGAACCCGAACGCGGCCGCCGACTGGCGCCTGCTGTTCTCGCCCGTGTTCCGCAACCGCGATCGTCGCGAAGGCGGTCCAGCCGCCGGCCACGGCCGGCGCGGGCCCTCAATGCAGGTCGGTCAACTGCACCGCCGGCGATGCCCATTCACGCCCGACGCTGCCCTGCGCGCGCAGGAAGCTGGCGCGGGCGCCGTCGGTCATCGCGTCCCACTTCACCTCGCCCAGGCGGTCGCACGGGAACGACAGCGCGCGGCCGGCGTGGAACAGCGACTGGAAGCGCAGTTCGTAGCGGGCGAGCGACTCGGCGGCGGGCAGCGGAGCGGTGGTCATGATGGCCTCGGGTGTGGCTGAGGTGGGCGCGACGGCTGGGAGGTGCCCCAGGATGGAACCAGTGTGCGCGTCGTCTGCGCCGCCCGGCATCGGCGGGCTTCCATGCGTCGCCTAGGCCCGGCGGCCGAATGCGTGTAGTCGCGCCGGAACACACTTGTCGGCGCGCGTCTGACAAACTGGGGGGCTCCAGCCGCCGCCCGCACCGCCGTGAACCTCCCGCTGATCCGCCTCGCCACCCTCGATGACGTCCCCACGCTGTGCCGCCTCGGCGCCGCCACGTTCCGCGCCACCTACCGCCCGATCAGCGATCCCCGCGAGGTGGACGAATACGCCGACGAACAGTTCACGCCCGACAAGGTGGCCGCCTGGTTCCGCGGGCCCTGCGCGCGCACCCTGCTGGCCGTCGCGGGCGACACACCCGCCGGCTACGCCCACCTGCGCCAGGCCGAGGTGCCCGCCTGCGTGGCCGACCGCCGGGCCATCGAGCTGTCGCGGCTGTACCTGCTGGGCACGGCGCAGGGCGCGGGGCTGGGCAGCGCGATGATGGCCGCGGCGCTGGCGCAGGCCGCCGAACTCGAGGCCCGCACGGTCTGGCTGGGCGCCTACGACCGCAACACGCGTGCGCTCGCCTTCTACGCCCGCCACGGCTTCACGCGGGTGGGCACGCACGAGTTCGAATTTGGGGGGCGCGTCCACCACGACCCCGTGCTCACGCGTCCTGTCGTTCGCGCGCCTTGAGCGGCGACTATCATTCGCGCCTTCCAGAACATTTCGGAGCCCTTCCCGATGAACTCCCGCACCGCCCGCCTGGCCGCCGCATTCGCACTCGTGGCAGGTTTCGCTTCCGTCGCCCATGCCGACGACGACGCCGCCCTTGCCGCCGCCGCCAAGGAGTCCGGCGCCAGCGTGTCGCCCGCCGGGGTGGTCTACAAGTCGATCAAGGACGGCGCGGGCGCGAGCCCGAAGGCCTCCGACTCGGTCAAGGTCAACTACCGCGGCACCTTCCCCGACGGCAAGGAATTCGACGCCTCGCGCGGCAACCCGATCTCGTTCCAGCTCAACCGCGTGATCCCGTGCTGGACCGAGGGCGTGCAGAAGATGAAGGTCGGCGGCAAGGCCAGGCTGACCTGCCCGTCGGCCACCGCCTACGGCCCGCGCGGCGCCGGCGGCGTGATCCCGCCAAATGCGACGCTGGTGTTCGAGGTCGAGCTGCTGGCGGTCAACTGACCGTTGCCTGGCTGGCGGCGGACCGCGGGTCGGACGACCGGCCCTACTTCTCGCCTTCGAGTTGCGCCGGCGTCAGTCCCACGCGGGCATGCATGCCCGACAGCATCGTGTCGAAGACCATGCGGTGGGACTCGGGCACCTTCGAGAGGATGACCTCGCGGTAGTCGTCGTGGACGCAGTCGCCGGTGCCCACGCAGTGCAGCGACACCTCGATGCCGCCGCGGCAGCTGCTCACCAGCTCGCACGCCACCGTCTCCGCGGCCCACTCGTGCAACTGGCGGTCGACGCCGTCGTCCCCGGCCGAATTGCCGACGTCCAGGAAATCGGCGTTGTTCTGCAGCGCCTCCGCCGCGGCCCAGCGGTCGCCCGTGCGCAGCGCGGCGTCGATGTCCGCGCTGGCGTTCTGGCGCGACGTCGGCGTGACGATGCCGCGGCCGTTCTCCGGCATCAGGAAGTCGCGGCCGCCGCGCTGCTCCGTCGCGATCTTGTACAGCGCCACGATGTCGGGATACGTCTCCAGCACGCCGGTGCAACGCTTCTCGATGTCCTGCACCAGCGCCAGGGCGCCTTCGTGGAATGCGTCGTTGCCCGTGTGCGTGGCGGCCACGCCCGGGTGCTGCGTCAGGTCGCTGCAGCGCTTCCAGGCCAGCATCGCGTAGAACTTGCCGCCCTCCTGCGGCCGGCTGATCGCGTGGCCGATGAAGTCGAGATAGCTCGTCGTCGTCTCGAACTCGCTGCGCATCCGGGCCGAGCGCGCGCTCTGCTCGGTGCCTGCCGTCTCCGACGGCGTCAAGCCGTTGGCCGTGCCCGCGCCCGTCGCTCCGCTCGCGCCGGCGACGGCCACTGCCGCGGGACGGCGCGGGCTCAAGTGGTGCACCTTGCGCGACAGCATCAGCAGCGCGACGCAACCCGCGACCACCAACAGCATGCCGGCGACCGACGACTTGTGGTCGCGGATCCAGAGCAGTACCTTGCTCATGCGCCTGTCCTCCGGCGGGAGCGCGCGTCACGCGCAGGGACGCGCGCGAGGGCGTGCGGGCGGCGGAGGGTGGACGGGCTCAGGGGCATGCGGATTCGTCGTCGGGCGGGGGCAGCCCCCATTCTCTACGACCGCCCTGCCGCATCGCCCGGGAGGCGACCGCCCGCCTCGCGCAGCTCGCGCGGCGTCGCGCCGAACCAGCGCCGCACCGTGCGGCTGAAGTTGGACGTGTCGACGTAGCCCAGGCGCGACGCGATCTCCTCCACCGGTTCGGCGGTGTGCACCAGCATCCACAGCGCGCGCTGCTGGCGTGCCGCGTCGAGCAGGTGCTGGAAGGTGGCGCCGTCCGCGTGCAGGCGACGGATCAGCGTGCGCGGCGAGATGCCGCAGCGCGCGGCGACATCGGCCATGCGCGGGTACGCGCCGCCGTCCACGCCCGCCAGCAGGCCCGCCACGCGCTGCGCCAGGCTGGCGCCGGCGACCTCGGCCAGCGCTTCCTGGCACTCGCGGCAGGCGCTCGCGTGCGCCTTGGCGTCGGCGCCGATGCACGGCAACGCGAGGTCGCGTCGCGCGGCGTGGATCGCGAAGGCCGGCTGCTCGAAGCGCACCTGCGCCACCCCGAAGCGCTGGTACTGGTCACGCCAGGCCGGCGTGGGCAGCGGCAGGTCGACCACGAGGCTCGCCGGCACCTGGCCCACGGCCGTCTCCAGCATGCGCAGGACGGCGCCCAGCACGGTGTCGACCACGAAGCCGCGCACGCTGCCCAGCTCGGTGCGGTCGGCGGCCTGCATGGTCATGCCGTCGCGGGTGTCGCTGCAGGTCCAGGCCATCGCGTCGTTGCGCGTCGTGCCGTAGCGCGCCAGCGTGTGCATGGCCTCGCGCAGGTCGCGGCTGGTCACGACGGCGTAGCCGAGCGCGCCGTGCGCCGATACCGGCGTCCCGCCGCCCAGGTCGAGGCCCAGCCACGGCCGGCGCGTGGCGGCCATCGCGCCCTCGGCCAGGCGCACGATGGTGTCGCGGCCCAGGCGCGTGTCGTCCTTGACCAGCGTGTCCCAGTCGAGGCCGGCCGCGGCGAGCACGCGGTCGCCGTCGACATCCGCCTGCTGCAGCAGCATGCGCAGCAGCCGCGCGTAGATCGGCGGCACGAGCGAGCCCGGTTGCGGCAGCGGCGGGTGGGCGATCGCGTGGCGGGACATGGCAATGCAGGTGGCGGCCGCGGACTCGGTGTCTTCCCTTGATCGGGCCTGTTTGGCACTTTAAGACGATTTCGTGGCAATTGCATCGGTGTCGGCCCTGCACCGGGCCGCCCAAACTGGCCTTCGCGACCGCGCGAAACGGCGCATGATTCCCCGAGGGTGTTCCTTTGGCTGACCACAAGAAAGAGACAAGCATGAATTTCGACTACATCGTGGTGGGCGGCGGCTCCGGCGGCTGCGTGCTGGCGGCGCGGCTCAGCGAGGATCCGTCGGTGTCGGTCGCGCTGCTCGAGGCCGGGCCGGTGGACAGGAACATCCTGATCCACGTGCCCGCGGGCCTGGCGCTGCTGGCACAGACCAAGGCAGCCAACTGGAACTTCAGCACGGTGCCGCAGAAGGGCCTGAACGGGCGCACCGGCTGGCAGCCGCGCGGCAAGGTGCTGGGCGGCTCGAGCTCGGTCAACGCGATGGTCTACATCCGCGGCCACCGCGCCGACTACGACCACTGGGCCGCCGAAGGCAACGCGGGCTGGTCCTACGACGAAGTCCTTCCCTACTTCCGCCGCGCCGAGCACAACGAGCGGCTGCACGACGACTACCACGGCACCGGCGGCCCGCTCAACGTGATGGACCTGCGCAGCCCCAACCAGATCACGCAGCCCTTCATCGAGGCCGGCCGCGAAGCCGGCTACCGCATCACCGACGACTTCAACGGTGCCGACCAGGAAGGCATCGGCCCGTACCAGGTCACGCACAAGAACGGCGAGCGCTGGAGCGCGGCCAAGGCCTACCTCACCCCCAACCTCGGCCGCCCCAACCTGACGGTGTTCACCGGCGCGCACACCACGCGCGTCCTGTTCGAGGGCAGGCGCGCCACGGGCGTCGAGTTCCGCCGCGACGGGCGCCTCGAGCAGATCGGCGCCCACCACGAGGTCCTGGTGGCCGCCGGCGCGCTGCAGACGCCGCAGATCCTGATGCTGTCGGGCGTCGGCCCCGGCGCCGAGCTCGCGAAGTTCGGCATCGGCGTCGTGCACGACCTGCCGGGCGTCGGACGCAACCTGCACGACCACCTGGACGCGGTGCAGGTGGTCAACGCGCCCATGCTCAAGGAGACGATCGGCGTCTCGCCGGGCTGCATCGCGCGCGTGCTCAAGGCCATTCCCGAATGGCGCAGCCGCCGCAGCGGGCTGCTCACCACCAACTTCGCGGAGTCCGGCGGCTTCATCAAGAGCCAGGCCTCGGAGCCCATCCCCGACCTGCAGTTGCACTTCGTCGTCGCCAAGCTCGTCGACCACGGGCGCAAGACGGTGTTCGGCCACGGCTACTCCGGCCACGTCTGCGTGCTGCGCCCGAAGAGCCGCGGCAGCATCACGCTGGCGAGCGCCGATCCGATGGCCGCACCGCTGATCGACCCGAATTTCCTGGCCGAGCCCGACGACGTCGCGCGCATGGTGCGCGGCTTCCGCCTGATGCGCGAGCTGTTCCAGCAGCCGGCGCTCAAGTCGCTGGGCGGCCACGAGCATCCGCGCTCGGCCGCCGCCACCAGCGACGCCGAGATCGAACGGTTCATCCGCGGCTACGCCGACACCATCTACCACCCGGTGGGCACCTGCCGCATGGGCACGGGCGCGCTGGACGTCGTGGGCGCCGACCTGCGCATCCACGGCCTGGAAGGCATCCGCGTGGTCGACGCCTCGATGATGCCGCGCATCATCGGCGGCAACACCAACGCGCCGACGATCATGGTGGCCGAGAAGGCCTCCGACATGATCAAGGCAGCGCGGCGGTCCGGCACGGGCGCGGCGCCGCAGGAGGTTCGCGCCGTGGCCGATTCGCAAGCGCTCGCGGCCTGACCCGTCGCTCCCGGCGCAACGAGGCGGCAACCCATGGTTGCGCGGCGCGCCGGGCTCGTCATGCCTTGCGCACGCGCACGCCGCCCGCACGCAGCGCGCGCGTGACGCGCTCGGGGGTCGCGCGCGGGACGACCAGCAGGCTGGCCTCGGACAGCGGCGCCACGACGAACGGCGACGCGGCCATCAGCTTTTCGGGCGATGCGAGCACCACCGTCTCGGCGGCGCGCTCCAGCAGCGCACGCTTGACCGCGGCCTCCTCGGCATCGCCGGTGCTCAGCCCCGCCTCGGGATGCACGCCGGTGACGCCCATGAAGAACAGGTCGGCGCGCAGCCGCGCCGCGGCGGCGATGACGTCGGCTCCCACGTTCACCATCGAGTGGCGGAACAGCCGGCCGCCCAGCATGCGCACCTCGACCTGCGCGTGCTGCGCCAGCTCCACGGCCACGGTGGGACTGTGCGTGACGATGGTCGCGCGCAGGTCCGGCGGGAGGTGGCGCGCCACCTGCAGCGCAGTGGTGCCGCCGTCGAGGATCACCACCTGCCCCGCCTGCACCAGCGACGCGCCGTACCGGCCGAGCGCCGCCTTGTCCGCGGTCGACACCTGCTCGCGCACCGCGAGGTCGCCGACCGCGGCCGATGCGGGCAGCGCGCCGCCGTGCACGCGCTGCAGCTTGCCCTCGGCGGCGAGCTCGCGCAGGTCGCGGCGGATCGTGTCCTCCGAGGTCTCGAACTCGAGGGCCAGCGTCCTCGCGACGAGCTGGCCTTCGGCGGCGAGCCGGGCCAGCAGGATCTTCTTGCGTTGGGTGGTGAGCATGGGGATTTGCCGTCCTGGCCTGTTTGCACGATACTGCACGAAACTACCCGATTCTGCCATGCCTTCACCGAACGTCGATCCCAGCCCGTACGTCGGCAACGACGAGATCCGCATCCTCGAGCAGCGCGTGCTCGCGCACGACTGGTACCTGCTGCGCAAGACCACCTTCGAGCACCGCCGCCGCGACGGCCGCCTGCAGGTGGTCAGCCGCGAGACCTACGACCGCGGCAACGGCGTGGCGCTGCTGCTGTTCAACGCGGCGCGCGGCACGGTGATCCTGATCCGCCAGTTCCGCTTCCCCTGCTACGTCAACGGGCTGGCGGACGGCATGCTCGTCGAGGCCTGCGCCGGCCAGCTGGACGGCAACGACCCGCTGGCGGCGATGCAGCGCGAGGCCATCGAGGAGACGGGCTACGACGTGCGCGCGCCGCGCAAGGTGTTCGAGGCCTACATGAGCCCGGGCTCGATCACCGAGAAGCTGCACTTCTTCGTGGCGGCCTACGACGACGCCGACCGCCGCGGCGCCGGCGGCGGCGACGTGCACGAGGGCGAGGACATCGAGGTGCTGGAGCTGCGGCTGGACGACGCGATGGCGATGATCGCGCGCGGCGAGATCCAGGACGGCAAGACCATCATGCTGCTGCAGCACGCGGCCATGACGGGGCTGGACCGACTCCAGTGTCGTGATCGGGAAGTTCGTTGAACCGGTCGCGGGCCAAGCGCGACTTCTCGATCACGACACCTGGGCCGCCGACCCGTTCACGCAGCCCTGGATCGCCTCGCCCACGCTGGCGATCGTCTTGCGCCGCGCGGCGTCGGCCGCCAGCAGGGGCGATGCCAGCGCATGGCGCATCGTCGCCAGGCCGATCAGGTGCGAGGCGATCAGCGCGGCGCGCAGCTCCGCATCGCGCCCGCGCAGCAGGCGCGCGAGCGGCAGCACGAAGTCGGCATGGAAGCGCTCGGACACGCGCGCATGCGTGGCCGGGCTGCCCGACGAGCGCAGCAGGATGCCCAGCGCGTCGAAGCCGGCGGCACGCCGCTCGGCGCTGCCTTCGAACACCATTGTCGTGATGATCTCGCCGAAGCGGCTCATGTCCAGCGCGTCGAAGTGGTCCTTGATGGCGAACGCGTCCTCGATGGCCTCGTCGAACAGCTTCTCCTTGCTGCCGAAGTAGCGGTTCACGAGCGCGGCGTCGACGCCGGCGTCGGCGGCGATGTCGCGCGTGCCGACGTTCTCGTAGGCGTCGCGCGAGAAGCGCACGCGGGCCGCGGCAAGGATGCGGGCCCGGGTATCGCCGGCATTGCGCGCCGGCCTGGCGGCGGGGCGGACAGTCTTCTTGGGAGCGGCGGGCATCCGGGCGTGGGCGGTCGGGCGAGTGATCGCCGCATTTTGTCAGCAGCCGATGACATTCGCAACGGCGCGCTTCGCCCGTGCACGAAACGTCGGCCCCGCCGCGCGGCTAGCATGGGCCCATGACTTTCGATCCCGCGCGCGCCCCGACCTTTTCCCTCGTCGTCCTCGCCACCTCGATGGCCTTCGTCGTCGGCCAGCTCGACGTCACCATCGTCAACGTCGCGCTGCCCGCGATGGCCCGTGCGCTGGACACCGGCGTCGCCGGCCTGCAGTGGGTGGTGGACGCCTACGCGGTGGCGTTCGCGGCGTTCATGCTGTCGGCCGGCGCGCTGGGCGACCGCTTCGGCGCCCGCCACGCCTACCAGTGGGGCATGGCGATCTTCGCCCTGGCATCGGCAGGCTGCGCACTGGCACCGGCCGCGGGGTGGCTCGACGCGACGCGAGCGCTGCAGGGCCTGGGCGCGGCCATCATGCTGCCCAACTCGCTGGCGCTGCTGAACCACGCCCTGGCGGACGACGCCAAGGCCCGCGCGCGCGGCATCGGCTGGTGGACGGCGGCAGGCGCGGTATCGATCGCCGCGGGCCCCGTGCTGGGCGGCGTGCTGGTGGCGAGCCTGGGGTGGCCGGCGATCTTCTGGGTCAACGTGCCGCTGTGCGCCGCGGGCCTGTGGCTGGTGCGGCGCCTGCGCGAGACGCCCGCGGGCCGCGACCGCCCGCCGCTGGACGTCGCCGGCCAGGTGCTCGCGACGCTGCTGCTGGCCGCGCTGATCGCCACGCTGATCGAGTCGCGCACGCGCGGCTTCGGCGACGCGCTGGTGATCGCGGGCGCCGTCGCCACGATCGCGCTGGCCGCCAGCCTCGCCGTGGTGGAGCGCCGCGCGGCCGCGCCGGTCATCGCGACCGACCTGTTCGCGCTGCGCGACTTCCGCAACGCCGTGTTCTTGGGCACCGTGGTCAACGCCACCTACTACGGCGCGATCTTCGTCATCGCGCTGTTCCTGCAGGGCACGCGCCACTTCACGCCGATGCAGGCCGGCCTCGCGTTCCTGCCGCTGACCGCCGGCTTCTTCCTGTCCAACGTGGCCAGCGGCCGCGTGATCGGCCGCTACGGCACGCGCAAGCCGATGGTCGCCGGTGCCCTCATCGACCTGTCCGGCTTCGGCGTGCTGGCCTGGGCGTCGACGCTGGACAGCCTCGTGCCGATGCTGGCCGGCTTCCTGCTGATCCCCACCGGCATGGGACTGGCGGTGCCGGCGATGACGACGACGGTGCTCTCCGCGGTCGAGAAGGGCCGATCGTCGCTGGCAGCGGCGCTGCTCAACACGGCGCGCCAGGCAGCCGGCGCGATCGGCGTGGCAGGGTTCGGCGCCCTGGCGCACGGGGACGCGGACCACGTGGCCACGGGCCTGCGCATCACCTGCGCCGTGGCGATGGCGCTGCTGGCCGGCGCCGCGCTGGCCGCCTTCCGGCTGCGCGGCGTGCCGCCGCACGACTGACGCCGGGCAGCCAACGCGGGCGAAGTTCACGGCGGCGCGTGCCGACTCCGCCCGTGCGCGGGCGTCCGCGGCGACACTGTCGCATCGCCGCACGCCCGCCTTGCTCCATGCAGTTCCGCAACGTCGCCATCACCCTCGTCGTCCTCGTGCTCGCCAACACGGTGCGCATCAAGCTCCAGAATTCCGACCCCACCGCCCACATCGACCGCCAGGTGGCCGCGATGCGCAAGACGCTCCCGCGCAAGGTCGACGACATGACGACGCAGACCAGCGTCGACGTCAGCGGCAAGACGCTGCGCTTCGGCTACACGGTCAGCGCCACGTTCCAGACCGACGCCGCCACCACCGCCGCGGTGCAATCGGGCCTGCTCAAGATGTTCTGCGGCTCGAGCGAAGCCAGGAAGGTGCTGGAGGCCGGCTACACCGTCGAGAACGTGTACGACGTGCCGACGCCGCACGGGCCCGACCAGATCAAGCTCGTCGTCAAGCCCGATGGCTGCTCGCAGGTGACGGCAACGCCGGCCTGAGCCTCCCGCTCCAGGCTCGCGCGTTGCCGCGAGACTGACACGATCCGCCCGCACAATCGCCGGCATGCAGCGCATCGGAAGGCCCCGGATCGGACGCTGGTCGACGGACCGGCTGATCCGGCTCGCCTTGTCGCACGGCAGCGCGCAGCGCCTGCGCGACATCGTCGGCCACCTGCACCGCCGCGGTTCGCAGGTGACGATGGCGCGCATCGTGCGTCTCGTGCGCAGTCCCAATGCGCACCGCCGCGCGCTGGGCCTGGACATCGCCGCGCAGCTTCGTGCGGGCGGCGACGGCGTGGAGGCGGGCAAGCCCTTCGACGAGGCCACGACGCAGGCAATGCTGGTCGCCGGCCTCGCGGATGCCAACGCGGGCGTCGTGCAGTCGGCCGTGTTCGGGCTTGGCCACAGCCCGCACGCGACGGCCCTTCCGGCCCTGCTCTCCCATGCGCGGCATCCCGCGGCCCTCGTCCGCTTCGCACTCGCGTTCACGCTGGCCAAGTACCCGGCGGTCGAGGCGACGGCCGCGCTGGTCGAACTCGCCGCCGACCTCGACGACGACGTGCGCGACTGGGCCACGTTCAGTCTCGGCACCCTCCACGACGCCGATGACGAGCACGTGCGTGCGCGCCTGTGGGCGAACGCCCATGATCCCGACCGCGACGTGCGCGGCGAGGCCGTCGTGGGGCTCGCTCGCCGCGGCGACCTCCGCGTCATCGACCTGTTGAAGGCACGGCTGCTGGACGAGGACTGTCGCGTCTACGAACTGGAGGCCGCCGAGGAGATGCCGCGCGGCGAACTGCTCGAGACGCTGCGGCAGGTACGCGCCGACGCCGAGCAGCGACGCGACATCGGCTCGCTCTGGTACAGCCACCTGCTGGACGCGATCGACGCCTGCGAACTGGTCGCCGACACCGCCGGCCGGGACGCCTAGCTCTCCGCCTCGTCTTCCTCGGTCACCAGCGCATCCGCGCGCTGCGGCGGCGCCTCCGGGTCCGTCTCCTCGCCCAGGAATCCGCCGCTCTGGTGCGTCCAGAGCCGCGCGTACAGGCCGCCGCGGGCCAGCAGCGAGCGGTGGTCGCCCTCCTCCACGATGCGGCCCTTGTCGAGCACCACGAGGCGGTCCATCGCGGCGATGGTGGACAGGCGGTGCGCGATCGCGATCACCGTCTTACCTTCCATCAGGTCGTACAGGCTCGCCTGGATGGCGGCCTCGACCTCGGAGTCGAGCGCGCTGGTGGCCTCGTCCAGCAGCAGGATGGGCGCGTCCTTGAGCATGACGCGCGCGATCGCGATGCGCTGGCGCTGGCCGCCCGAGAGCTTGACGCCGCGCTCGCCGACGTGCGCGTCGTAGCCCTTGCGGCCCTTGGCGTCGGCCAGCGCGGCGATGAACTCGCCGGCCTCGGCGCGCTCGGCGGCGGCGATCATCTCGGCGTCGGTGGCGTCGGGGCGTCCGTAGAGGATGTTGTCGCGCACCGAGCGGTGCAGCAGCGAGGTGTCCTGCGTCACCATGCCCACGTGCGCGCGCAGGCTGTTCTGCGTGACCTTGGTGACGTCCTGCCCGTCGATCAGCAACCGGCCCGATTCGACGTCGTAGAAGCGCAGCAGCAGGTTCACGAGCGTCGACTTGCCCGCGCCCGAGCGACCGACCAGGCCGATCTTCTCGCCGGGCCGGATGGTGAGCGAGAAGCGGTCGATGACCTGGCGCTTGCCGCCGTACGCGAAGCCGACGTCCTCGAACGTCACTTCGCCGCGCGGCACCACCAGCTCCGGCGCGCCCGGCGCGTCGACGATGGCGTGCGGCCGCGACAGCGTGTTCATGCCGTCCGTGACGGTGCCGATGTTCTCGAACAGCGAGGCCAGCTCCCACATGATCCAGTGCGAGATGCCGTTCAGCCGCAGCGCCATCGCCGTGGCCGCGGCCACCGCGCCGGCACCCACCTGGCCGCGCGTCCACAGCCACAGCGTGACGCCGGTGGTGCTCATGATCAGCCCCATGCTCAGCACGTGGTTCACGATCTCGATGCCGGTGATGTAGCGGCCCTGCTGGTAGGCGGTGACGATGAACTCGTGCATCGCCTGGCGCGCGTAGGTCGCCTCGCGGCGCGCGTGCGAGAACAGCTTGACCGTGGAGATGTTGGTGTACGCGTCGGTGATGCGGCCCGTCATCACGGCGCGCGCGTCGGCCTGCAGCGCGCCGATCTTGCCCAGGCGCGGCACGAACCAGCGCAACGCGATGCCATACAGCACGAGCCAGCCGACGAAGGGGCCCAGCAGCCACAGGTCGAAGCTGCCGACCACCGCGATCATCGTCACGAAGTAGATGATCACGAAGACGAGGATGTCCGTCATCGTGGTGACGACGTCGCGCACGCCGAGCGCCGTCTGCATCACCTTGGCCGCGACGCGGCCGGCGAACTCGTCCTGGTAGAAGCTCATGCTCTGCGCGAGCATCATGCGGTGGAAGTTCCAGCGCAGGCGCATCGGGAAGTTGCCGAACAGCGTCTGGTACTTCAGCGCGGCCTGCACCGTCACCAGCAGCGGGCTGAACGCGAGGATGACGGCCAGCGCCAGCAGCGTGCCGGACTCCTGCGCCCACAGCTTCGCCGGCTCGACATGCGCCAGCCAGTCGACGACGTGGCCCAGCATCGCGAACAGCAGCGCCTCGAACGCACCGATGACGGCGGTCAGCAGCGTCATGCCCAGCACGAAGCGGCGCACGCCGGCGGAACACGCCCAGATGAAGGGCAAGACGCCCTGGGGGGGCGGGGTCGGCTCGACGTCCGGCCAGGGATCGACGAGTCTTTCGAAGTAACCGAGCAAACCGGGGCTCCTCTAGTCTGGCGCCCGGCTGGACGTGGGCGCAACCCTCAAGGCTACGCGAAAACGGACATCCGCGTGACGCATTGGGCACCGTCGCGGCCGCGCGGTGCCGCGAGCCGGCGCGCCAGCCCCATCATTCGAGGGCTCCGGATGCGCCCGCGATGCGTGCAGAATCGGGGCCGCACGCCACAAGACAGGCGGCCTCCAACGAGGGAACCGAGCCGCCAGCCAGACCTGAAGGGCCATGGTCCAGAACAGCGACATCGTCTACAGCGCCTCCCAGCACATCGACCGGCTGATGCGCCGCGTGGTGCTGCTCCTGTGCGGCACGGGCGTGATGTCGGTGCTGGCGATCTGGCACATGGAGGTGGTCGACGGCACGCTCGAGCCGTTCAACCGCTTCGGCTATCCGGCCATGGTGCTGGTGTTCAGCGTCGGCTTCGTCGCGCTGTGGCGCTTCCCGGCCGTGCTGCCCTGGGTGCGCTGGGCGGGGTTCCTCAGCATCTGCACGGTGCTGATGATCGACCTGTGGGGACAGACGCGCGAGTCCGGCCCGCTGCTGGACAACTACAACGCGCTGACGCTGTGGAACTGGCTGCCGCTGTGCTACGCGATGGCCTTCTTCATCCTGCATTCGCGCCACGCGTTCATCGCGGCCGCCGCCATGCTGGCGTTCTTCGCCTGGTGCACGATCGTGCGCAGCACCGCCGGCACGGCCTATGCGATGCAGGACCGCTCGCTGATGATCAACACGCTGATCTCGCATGCAGTGCTGGTGTCGTGCCTGTCGGGGCTGGCGTGGCTCAAGCACGTCGTGTCGGTGCAGGGCGAGCAGGCGTCACGGCTGAACCGGCTGGCCGCCACCGACCCGCTCACCGGGCTGGCCAACCGACGCGAGACGCTGGCCCTGCTGGAACTGCTCGCGGGCGACGGCCGCCTCGAGCGCTCGCCCGTCCTGATGCTGTGCGACCTCGACCACTTCAAGAACATCAACGACGGTTGGGGCCACGCGATGGGCGACCAGGTGCTGGTGGCCGTCGCGGGCGCGCTGCGCGCCAGCACGCGCGACTCCGACACCGTCTCGCGCTGGGGCGGCGAGGAATTCCTGATCGTGCTGCCCGACACGCGCGAAGCCGACCCCGCCGAGCTCGCGGAACGCCTGCGCACGCGCGTGGAATCGCTGCAGGTGGCCGAGCGCCACCAGTGCCCGGTGCCGGTGACGCTGAGCATCGGCATCGCGCGCCTGGCCGCGGGCGAGTCGGGGGCGAGCTGGCTCAAGCGCTCGGACGAGGCGCTGTACCGGGCGAAGGCGGACGGCCGCAACTGCTGCCGGATGGCGGACGCCCCCGAGACGTAGGGCGGGTTAGCCGCAGGCGTAACCCGCCCTACGGCGCGCCGGGCTTGAAGGTGTCGCACTGCTCGATCTGGCCGGACTCGAAGCCCTGCTTGAACCAGTGCACGCGCTGTGCGCTGGTGCCGTGGGTGAAGGTCTCGGGTTGCACGGTGCCGGAGGCCTTGCGCTGCAACGTGTCGTCGCCGATCTGCGTGGCGGCGTTCAACGCTTCGTCGATGTCGCCGGCCTCGACGATCTGCTTGGTGGCCTGGGCCCGGTTCGCCCAGATGCCGGCGAAGCAGTCGGCCTGCAGCTCGAGCCGCACCGACAGCGCGTTGGCGCGTGCCTCGCTGGAATGGCGGCGCGCCGCATCCACCTTGTCCGAGATGCCCAGCAGCTTCTGCACGTGGTGGCCCACCTCGTGCGCGATCACGTAGGCCTGCGCGAAGTCGCCCGGCGCGCCGAGCTTGGTGCGCAGCAGGTCGTAGAAGCTCAGGTCGATGTAGACCTTCTCGTCGCCCGGGCAGTAGAACGGCCCGGTGGCCGACTCGCCGCGCCCGCAACCCGTGGACGTGGCGTTGCGGAACAGCACCAGCTTGGGGTCGCGGTAGGTGCCGCCGCGCTCCTTGAACACCTGCGTCCAGACGTCCTCGGTATCGGCCAGCACCGTGGAGACGAACTGCTTCATGCGGTCGTCCTGCGGCGTGTGGGCGGCGGGCCGCTGGCCGGGCACCGGCTGCGGTGCCGTCTGCTGCACCGGCGCCCCGCCGCCGCTGAGCAGGCCCAGGATGGTCAGCGGGTTGATGCCGAAGATCCAGCCGCCGATCAGCGCGATGACGATGGTGCCGATGCCGATGTGGCGCACGCCGAATCCGCCGAAACCCGATCCGCCGCCCCCGCCGCCGTCCTGGTCTCGCAGGTCCTCGACGTTGTCGCTCTGGCGCTGGCCTTCCCATTTCATCGCATGCTCCTCCGGCGTCGGGCCATCCCGCGACAGGGGCGTCGGGGACCTGGCTCAGCGGCACGCCACCGGCAATTGTCGGGCCGGACGGCCAACCTGCCTAACGGCCTGCTACTGGAGGCCGCCGCTGGCGCCCGGGAACTTGTGCGCGTACTTGGCGATCCATTCGCCGGCCGCCTCCTCGGAACTGAGCTCCCGGCCCTCCGCGCGGGCGATCGAGCGCCGGTAGTCCTCGATGAAGCAGACCTGCGCCACCATGCGGGCGCGGAAGACGTCCTCGGCGTCGAGGAAGCTGACGCCCACCTCGTAGCCGGCGCCGTCGCGGTGCGGGCGGCACCAGGCGACGCGGGCGCGCGCCTCGAACACGGGGTCGACGTAGGCGATGCGCACCTCGATCAGCGATCCGGGCGCCACGGGTTCGTCGGAATGCACGGCCAGGCCGCCCAGGCTGATGTCCTGGGTCTGCAAAGGTGTCGCACGGCCACGACTCTCCGTTCGGATCTCGACCGGGACGTCGAGCGGATGCCGGATGAACTGCCTCATGCCTGATTCCCTGCGCTTGGCGATCCTGCACGGCTCGCCGTCACTTTGTACAACCCGGGACGAAGCCCCGTGACGTCAATGGTTGTACAGGCGCCGGCCTCGCGATGGGCAGATTCGAACGTGGGATGCCCGCCAGATCCGGCTGTCGAGCGCGCCGCCGGCAACGGAAAAGGGCCCCGCGGGGCCCCTTGCTGCCAGGCAGAGAGCGCTCACTTGCCCGCGCCACCGCTGAGGTAGTCCTTCTTGCCGATCTCGACGCCGCCGTGGCGCAGCAGCGCGTAGGCCGTCGTGATGTGGAAGTAGATGTTCGGATTGGCCCATTGCAGCAGGTAGGCGGCGCCCTTGAACTCGAGCTTGCGGTCGCGCAGCTGCAGCACGATGTCGCGTTCGGCGGCGCCGTCGAACTGCGATTCCTGCAGGGTGTCGAGGAAGGCGATCGTCTTGTCGATGCGCGCCTGCAGTTCCGGGAACGTCTTCTCGTTGTCCTCGAACTTCGGGATCTCGGCGCCGGCCAGCCGGCCGGCAGCGCCCTTGACGTTGTCGGACGCGATCTGCACCTGCGCCGTGAACGGCAGCATGTCGGGGTACAGGCGCGACGCCAGGAAGGCGTTCGGATCGATCTTCTTCGCCTCGCAATGCGCCTCGGCCTTGGCCATGACGGCCGACAGGTTCTTCAG
>JBJMWE010000251.1:0-2461 GCA_045810285.1 Vitreoscilla sp.
ACGCTGCTGCCCGCGCTGGTGCGCCGCATCCATGTGCATGCGCGCTGGGCGCGTGCCGGAGGCTCGGGGCCACGCACCCGCAAGGCCTGGCACCTGGTGGCCAAGGTGGCCGCGGCGTTCCGCGCGGCGCGCGGCGGCGCGGCGGCCTGGGGCTTCGCGATCGCCAACTGGATGCTCAAGCTGGGGATCGTCGGCGTGTTGCTGGCCTCCCTGGCCAACCTGCCGCTGGGCGCCGGCTTCTGCGGCGCGCTCGGCGGCGAGCTGGCCGGCGTCCTGCCGCTGCAGGCGCCCGCCGGCGTGGGCACCTACGAGGCCGGCGTCGCGCTGGGCACGCAGGCCCACGTGCGCGAAACGACCGCGCCGGCCGCCGCCGCGTCCACCGCCGCCGCAAACACCGACAATCACCGATTGATCTTCGGCGCCGCCCTGGCGGTCCACGCCCTGATGCTGGTGGTGGCGCTGGCCACCGCGCTCGTCTTTTCCCTGATCGTGCGCCCGCCGCGGGCGCCAGAAAGCACGTCATGACCGCCAGTTCCAGCGGAGAACACTACCTGCCCTCGGCGACGGCCCCGGCCGCCATCGAGAACGGCGGCGCCCATGCCGAGACGCCCGGCAGCGCGTTCGGCGTGCGCGGCGCGCTCGACGTCGACGGCGTGCCGTTCCACCGGCTGTCGGTGGTCGTGCCCATGTACAACGAGATCGAGAACGCCGCCCCGCTGATCGACGAGGTGCAGGCCGCGCTGGCGTCCTACCCGTTCCCGTGGGAGCTGCTGGTGGTGGACGACGGCAGCCGCGACGGCACCGGCCAGGCGCTCGAGCAGCATGGCGCGACCGTCGGCCCGCACATCCGCGTCATCCGCCTGTGGCGCAACTTCCGCCAGACGGCCGCGATGCAGGCCGGCATCGACGCCGCGCGCGGCGACGTCATCGTCACGATGGACGGCGACCTGCAGAACGACCCGCGCGACATCCCCAAGCTCGTCGCCCGCCTGCTGCAGGCCGACCTCGACTTCGTCGCCGGCTGGCGCAAGGACCGGCAGGACGGCTTCTGGCTGCGCAAGTTCCCCTCGCGCATCGCCAACGCGCTGATCCGCAAGTCCACCGGCCTGCAGTTCAACGACCTCGGCTGCAGCCTCAAGGCCTTCCGCGGCTCGGTGCTGCGCGAGGTGCGGCTGTACGGCGAGATGCACCGCTTCATCCCCGCCTGGCTGGCCACGGTGACGTCGCCGGCGCGCATGGACGAGGTGCCGGTCAACCACCGCGCCCGCGTCGCCGGGACGTCCAAGTACGGCCTGTCGCGCACCTTCCGGGTGATCACCGACCTCTTGTCGATGCACTTCTTCCTGAACTACGGCACGCGGCCCGGCCACTTCTTCGGCGGCATCGGCCTGTTCACGGGCAGCGTCGGCGGGGTGATCCTGGCCTGGCTGGGGGTGCAGAAGTTCTTCCTGGGCCAGTCCATCGGGGGCCGGCCCCTGCTGACCCTCGGCTTCTTCATGGTGATCGCCGGTTTGCAACTTTTGCTCACCGGCGTGCTCGCCGAGCTGCTCATCCGCATCTACTATGACGGTCGCCACGCGCAGCCCTACCATCACGGCAAGGGCAGCGCGCCGTCGGATGACGCCGGCTGGCATTCGAACCGCTAGTCTTCCCCCGTAGCCACACATCCCCGAAACCGTCGATGTCGGCCTTGCCACCGCCTCCGCCCTCGTCTCCGCCGCCCGGCCCGGCGCCCGCTCCGGCGCCTGTCCCGGCGCCCACGACCGGGCCGTCCGCCCCGCCGCCGCCGGCAGAACCCCCGGCGCTGATGCCCTACGACGACCTGTTCGGCGGCGAGGATCGGCCGCCCGAGGTCGCGCCCAACCTCACGTTCAACGTCGCGGCCGCGCCGCCGCCGTCTTCGCCGGCCAAGCCGGGGGCGCCCAAGGCGCCGCCGTCGGTGGAGGTGCCCGGCGTCGTCGTCGGCGACGACCGCCCCACCTGGGTGCCGCCGTCCGACGAACCGCCCGACCCGATCCTGCAGTCGCCCGTCGCGCCCACGCCGGCGTCGGCCGCGCCGCCGGCCTACGTGCCGCCGCCGGCGCCGAAGGCCAAGCCCAAGTCGATCTCCGAGCTGATGGAGACGGTGGGCAAGAGCAAGCAGCCCGAGGACGACGGCCGCCCGTCGCAGCCGCCGCAGATGTGGTCGGCGGCGGACGCGATGTCCGGCAAGGCCGCGCCGGCGCCGGTGCCGGCTGCCCCGCAGGCGGCGCCGCCGGGCCATTCGCCCAAGCCGCGGCCCCGGACGATGTCCGAGCTGATGGAGACCGCGGGCAAGCCCAAGGCGCCCGAGGGCGACGGCCGGCCGGGCGAGCCGCAGATGTGGTCGGCCGCCGACGCCGCCGCCGGCAAGGCGCCGCCCGTCCAGCCGCGCCCGCCCGCGCCGGCGCCCCGCCCGGCCGCGCCGCCGGTCGTGACCGCG
>JBJMWE010000252.1:0-4230 GCA_045810285.1 Vitreoscilla sp.
CACATCCGATCTGTCAGGCACGCTCACGGTCGGCGTGCGCGCGGGCGCGCTCGGCGTGCGCGAGCGGCCGGGCGACCTCGCGCTGCCCGGCGACGTCGAACTGGCGGAGATCTCCGGCTCGGACACCTTCGTCCACGTGAAGACGGCCGTCGGCGAGCTGGTGGCGCAGCTGACGGGCGTGCACGTGCTGGCGCTCGGCTCGAGCATCACGCTGTACCTGCATCCGGGCCAGGCCTACGTGTTCGCGGTCGACGGCAACCTGCTCGTCGCCCCCGTGGAGAACCCATGACGACCCCCACGTTCACTTTGTTCACTGCCCCCCGAGGGGGCTCGGCGCTGCCTTCGGGCGGCCGGGCGGAGCGCTGAGATGTCCCGCATCGACCTCGACCTGGCACACGCCTACAAGCCCGATCCGAAGACGGACGACGACTACGCGCTGCTGCCGCTGAAGATGACCTTCGAGGACGGCGGCGCGTATGCGCTGCTGGGCCCGTCGGGCTGCGGCAAGACGACGCTGCTCAACATCGTCTCGGGCCTCGTCAAGCCGTCGCAGGGCGCGGTGAAGTACGACGGCAAGGACGTCACCGCGCAGACGCCGCAGCAGCGCAACATCGCGCAGGTGTTCCAGTTCCCGGTGATCTACGACACGATGACCGTGGCCGAGAACCTGGCGTTCCCGCTGCGCAACCGCGGCGTGGCGCCGGCGCGGATCAAGGAGCGCGTGGGCCGCATCGCCGAGATGCTGGAGATGAGCCACCAGCTCGATTCCCGCGCCGCCGGCCTGGCCGCCGACGCCAAGCAGAAGATCTCGCTGGGCCGCGGCCTGGTGCGCGAGGACGTCAGCGCGGTGCTGTTCGACGAGCCGCTGACCGTCATCGACCCGCACCTGAAGTGGCAGCTGCGCCGCAAGCTCAAGCAGATCCACCACGAGCTCAAGCTGACGCTGATCTACGTCACGCACGACCAGGTCGAGGCGCTGACCTTCGCCGACCAGGTGATCGTGATGACGCGCGGCCGCGCGGTGCAGATCGGCAGCGCCTCCGACCTGTTCGAGCGCCCGCAGCACACCTTCGTCGGCCATTTCATCGGGTCGCCGGGCATGAACCTGCTGGCGGCGCGCTGGGGCGAGCACGGGCTGGAAGTGGCGGGCCGCACCATCGTCGGCCGCGCCGTGGCGGGGGCCGCGCAGTCGGCCACGCTGCTGGGCGTGCGCCCCGAGTACGTGTCGCTCGCGGTGCCGGACACCCCCGGCGCCGTGCCGGTGACCGTCGACCAGGCGCAGGACATCGGCACCTACTGGCTGCTCTCCACGCATGCAGTCGACGGCACGCGCATCCGCGCGCGCCTGCATCCGGCGCAGGCCATTCCGCGGCCCGGCGACACGGCGTGGCTGCAGATCAACGGCCCGCACACCTGTTTCTACGCGAACGACCTGCTGATCGCGCAGGCCCAAGGAGTCGCCGCATGAAGCCCGTCAACCAGAAGGCCTGGCTGATGATCCTGCCCGTGGTGATCTGCGTGGCGTTCTCGGCCATCCTGCCGCTGATGACCGTGGTGAACTACTCGGTGCAGGACATCATCTCGCCCGAGCGCCGCGTGTTCGTCGGCACCGAGTGGTTCAAGCAGGTGATGCGCGACGACGACCTGCAGGGCGCGCTGATGCGCCAGATGACGTTCTCGCTGGCAGTGCTGCTGTGCGAGATCCCGCTGGGCATCGGGCTGGCGCTGGCGATGCCCGCCAAGGGCTGGAAGTCGTCGGCCGTGCTGGTGCTGGTGGCCATCTCGCTGCTGATCCCCTGGAACGTGGTCGGCACGATCTGGCAGATCTTCGGCCGCGCCGACATCGGCCTGCTGGGCGCTTCGCTCAGCGGCCTGGGCATCGACTACGACTACACCGGCAACTCGCTGCACGCCTGGCTCACGGTGCTGGTGATGGACATCTGGCACTGGACGCCGCTCGTCGCCTTGCTCTGCTACGCCGGCCTGCGCGCGATCCCGGACGCCTACTACCAGGCCGCCAGCATCGACGGCGCCAGCAAGTTCGCGGTGTTCCGCTACATCCAGCTGCCCAAGATGCGCGGCGTGCTGATGATCGCGGTGCTGCTGCGCTTCATGGACAGCTTCATGATCTACACGGAGCCCTTCGTGCTGACCGGCGGCGGCCCCGGCAACGCCACCACCTTCCTGTCCCAGTACCTCACCCAGAAGGCGGTCGGCCAGTTCGACCTCGGCCCGGCCGCCGCGTTCTCGCTGATCTACTTCCTCATCATCCTGCTGCTGTGCTTCATCCTCTACAACTGGATGCAGCGCGTGGGCACGGTTTCCGAAGGCGAGGTGTCCAATGGATGACCGTCGATTCAAGAAGCGCACGCTCCTGCTGATCGCCTACCTCGTCTTCGCGGTGCTGCCCGTCTACTGGATGGTCAACATGTCGTTCAAGACGAACGAGGAGATCACCGCGTCGTTCAGCCTGTGGCCGCACCACTTCACCTGGGGCAACTACAGGACGATCTTCACCGACGAGTCCTGGTACTCGGGCTACGTGAACTCGCTGATCTACGTCGGCATGAACATGGTGATCTCGCTGCTGGTGGCGCTGCCGGCCGCGTACGCGTTCTCGCGCTACTCGTTCCTGGGCGACAAGCACGTGTTCTTCTGGCTGCTGACCAACCGCATGACGCCGCCGGCGGTGTTCCTGCTGCCGTTCTTCCAGCTGTACACCACGCTCGGCCTGATGGACACCCACATCGCGGTGGCGCTGGCCCACCTGCTGTTCAACGTGCCGCTGGCCGTCTGGATCCTGGAAGGCTTCATGAGCGGCATCCCGCGCGAGATCGACGAGACGGCCTACATCGACGGGTATTCGTTCCCGCGCTTCTTCCTCACGATCTTCGTGCCGCTGATCAAGGCGGGCATCGGCGTGGCCGCGTTCTTCTGCTTCATGTTCAGCTGGGTCGAGCTGCTGATGGCACGCACGCTGACCAGCGTCAACGCCAAGCCGATCGTGGCCGTGATGACGCGCACGGTGTCGGCCGCGGGCATGGACTGGGGCACGCTCGCTGCCGCCGGCGTGCTGACCATCGTGCCGGGCGCGATCGTGATCTGGTTCGTGCGCAACTACATCGCCAAGGGTTTCGCCATGGGGAGAGTGTGATGTTCGATTGGATGGCCTGGACCCTGCCCGTCGCGGTGTTCTTCAGCGGCATCGTGCTGATGCTGGTGGGCATGACGGTCTGGGAGATCAAGTCCCCGACCACGCTGCGGCGCGGCTGGCTGCCGATCGCCACGACGCGCGGCGACCGGCTGTTCATCGGCCTGATGGCCGCGGCTTGGGTCAACCTCGGCTTCGTCGCCGTCAGCGAGAAGGCGATGACGTGGTTCAACCTCGAGCAGGAGCCGTCGATCTGGTGGAGCTTCGGCTTGTCGATGGCCTTGCTGGCGCTCGTCATGCGCAAGGGTTGAGCAACAAGCGATCAAGTTCAGAGGGACCGGCTATTCCTTCCCAGCCGGTGCCGTGGGAGAAGATGGGAAGGCACACAGGAGACAAAGATGAGACAACGCATGCATGCCGTGGCCTTCGCAGCCGCCGCCCTGGTGATCGGCCACGGCGCGTGGGCCGGCGAGGCCGAGGCCAAGAAGTGGATCGACAGCGAGTTCCAGCCGTCCACGCTGAACAAGGATCAGCAGATGGCCGAGATGAAGTGGTTCATCGACGCCGCGGCCAAGCTCAAGGCCAAGGGCGTGACGCAGATCTCGGTGGTGTCCGAGACGCTGACCACGCACGAGTACGAATCCAAGACGCTGGCCAAGGCGTTCGAGGAGATCACCGGCATCAAGGTCAAGCACGACATCATCCAGGAAGGCGACGTCGTCGAGAAGCTGCAGACCTCGATGCAGTCGGGCAAGTCGATCTACGACGGCTGGATCAACGACTCCGACCACATCGGCACGCACTATCGCTACGGCACCGCCCTGGCCATCACCGACCAGATGAACGGCGCGTGGAAGGAATACACCAATCCCGGCCTGGACCTGAAGGACTTCATCGGCACCAGCTTCACCACGGCGCCGGACGGCAAGATGTACCAGCTGCCCGACCAGCAGTTCGCCAACCTGTACTGGTTCCGCGCCGACCTGTTCGCGCGCAAGGACCTGCAGGACAAGTTCAAGGCCAAGTACGGCTATGACCTGGGCGTGCCGCTGAACTGGAGCGCGTACGAGGACATCGCC
>JBJMWE010000253.1:0-3374 GCA_045810285.1 Vitreoscilla sp.
CCCGCGCAGCGGTCGAGGCAGCCCGCCTTGTTCACGCGGATCCCGCCCGGCCCGGCCAGGCCCGCGGACTTGATGCGCGACTTGCAATGGTCGTATCCGGCCCGGGCACCGACCTGCGTGCAGCTGTCCTCGCCGGGCTTGCGCTCGTTGAGGCAGAAGAAGATGTGGTGCTTGTAGTACATGCGTCCATTGTAGGAAGGCCCGGCGGCCGAGCTGCAGGCCGAGCTGCTCGAAGGGTCGGCGTGCGGCGACGCCGGCTCTCAGGCCAGCGCGGGCGTGTCGGTGCGCACCACCCGGCGGAACAGCCCCGCCAATGCCGCGAACGGCCACAGCCAGCCCACCCACTGGGCCAGCCCGTGGAAGTGGATGAAGCGGCCCTGCTCCCACTGCTGCAGGCTCTCGGCGTAGTACGGGTCGGATGGCGCCTGGGAGACGAGCGCGACGTTGATCGACAGCACGACCAGGCCCAGCGCCGCCGCGGGCCGCTGGCCGACGAAGACGCCGGCGAGCGCGAGCACGGCGCCCAGCGCCAGGCCGATCGGCACCGTGGACGTCACCCAGCCGAGCGCGTGCACCGGCCCGAAGTTGAGGGCCGCCGACAGCGTGTTGGCGGCCAGGCCCACGGCCACGGCCGTCGCCACCAGCGCGGCCCGGCGCCAGCCCGGGCGCGAGATCGAGAACGCGAGCAGGCAGGGGCCCAGCAACCCGAGCGCGACGGCGAACGCCTCGGCGGCCCTGGACAGGGTTCCGGTGTTCTCGCCCAGGCTGGCCCACAGCCATTCGAACCAGGGCGCCAGCGGATGGTCGCTGAGCAGCTCGTACGCGGCTTCCTGGATGCGCTCCCACGTGATGCCCTGGCAGAACGGCACGTTGCGCGGATAGAGGAAGCCGATCGGCCACAGCAGCAGCAGTGCCATCGTGGCGCCGCTGTGCGGCACGAACCAGTGCTCGCGCACCGTGGACCAGCGCACGCCGGCGCCGGCCGAATGCACCGCCACGGCCAGGCTGAGGCCGGTGGCCGCGCCGAGCGTGTTCAGCGCCCAGTCCATCAGCGACGAGTAGCGCCCGGGCAGGAAGTGCTGCGTGAACTCCATGCACCACGACAGCGCCGCGCACGACGCCAACGCCATCGCACCGGCGGCCAGCGGGCGGCGGCCGAGCCGCAGCGCGCTCGCATACATCAGCGCGCCCAGCGGCATGTAACCCACGAAGTTCGACGCGTCGTCGAAGCCGAGGTGGTAGCGGGGCCAGCGCAGCACGACCAGCGCCGACAGCGGCTGCCCGGCGGGCCAGGTCCAGCCGGTGAACGGGTAGAGGCTGGCGTAGATCACCAGCCCGGCGAACACCACGGCCAGCAGCAGGGCCGAGCTCTCGCGGGAGTGCTCGCGCGCCCCCGCGGACAGGCGCGTCATGCGCGCGGGCACGCGGGTGGCCTTGGCCATCGTTTGGTAGCGCTCGCGCCGCCGTTCAGAACGGCTTGACGACGACCAGGATGACGATGGCCGCGAACAGCAGCACCGACATCTCGTTGAACACGCGGAACCAGCGCTCGCGGCGGCGGTTCTCGAGCTTCTCGAAGGAGCGCAGCAGGCTGCGGCACATGTGGTGGTAGCCGATCGCCACGACCACCAGCAGCAGCTTGGCATGCAGCCAGAAGCCCGTGTGGAACAGGCCGGGCGCCATGGCGGCCAGCGCCATTCCAAGCACGAGGGCCGCCACCATCAGGAGGCTCGCGAAGCGATAGAGCTTGCGCGCCATCAGGAGCAGGCGCTCACGCTCGGCATGGCTGTCCGAGGGCACCTGCGCGAGGTTGACGAAGATCCGCGGCAGGTAGAACAGCCCGGCGAACCAGCTGGCCACGAAGACGAGGTGCAGGGCCTTGACCCAGGGATAGAGGCTCATCGCCCCATTATGTTGTCAGTGGCCCCAGCCTGCGGATGACCGCGGCGCGCCGCCTGGGCGAAGGAGGGGCCGAGCACGGCCGCCGCGTGATCCCGGCAGCAGCCGGCCGGCGCGTCGGGGGGCCGGAAAAGAAAGAGCCCCGGTATCCACGAGGGACGACCGAGGCTGCAAAGCCTTGACGCTGTCATCACGCAAGGCACCTGCTCAGGGAGGAAAAGCAGGGGACAATATCCTTGCGGACACCGTCCAAAATGGAATGTAGCAGAACATCGGAGTTGCGCGACAGGTAGTCGCCCGCTTTGTGGGCCTGAACCCCACATTTTTTGACCAAGAGACCCGCCCGTGTCCCACCTGCCCCCTTTCCCCGCCAGCCGCCCCCGCCGCATGCGCCGCGACGCCTTCAGCCGCGAGCTGATGCGCGAGCATCGCCTGAGCGCGGGCAACTTCATCCTGCCGGTGTTCGTGATCGACGGCCAGAACCTCGTCCAGGACATCCCCAGCATGCCCGGCGTGCAGCGCATGACGATCGACCGACTCCTTGGCGTGGCCGAGGAGGCGCAGGCGCTGGGCGTGCCGGCGCTGGCACTGTTTCCCGCGATCGAGCCCGCGCTGAAGACGCCCGACGGCGCCGAGGCGCTCAATCCGCAGGGCCTGGTGCCGCGCACCGTGCGGGCGCTGAAGAAGCACTTCCCCGAACTCGGCGTGATGACCGACGTCGCGCTCGATCCCTACACCTCGCACGGCCAGGACGGCCTGCTCGACGAGACGGGCTACATCGTCAACGACCCGACCGTCGCCCTGCTGAGCCGCCAGGCGCGCGTGCAGGCCGAGGCGGGCGTCGACATCGTCGCCCCCAGCGACATGATGGACGGGCGCATCGGCGCGATCCGCGCCATGCTGGAAGCCGACGGCCACCTGCACACGCGCATCATGGCCTACAGCGCCAAGTACGCGAGCGCGTTCTACGGCCCGTTCCGCGACGCCGTGGGCTCGGCGGCCAATCTCGGCAAGAGCAACAAGAAGGTCTACCAGATGGACCCGGGCAACTCCGACGAGGCCTTGCGCGAGGTCGCGCTCGACATCGCGGAAGGCGCCGACATGGTCATGGTCAAGCCCGGCATGCCGTACCTCGACATCGTGCGCCGCGTGAAGGACGAGTTCCGCATGCCGACCTACGTCTACCAGGTCAGCGGCGAATACGCCATGATCAAGGGCGCCGGCCTCAACGGCTGGGTCGACGGCGAGGCCGTGATGATGGAGTCGCTGCTGGCGTTCAAGCGGGCCGGCGCGGACGGCGTGCTCACGTACTTCGCGCTGGAAGCGGCGCGCGTGCTCAAGCGCGGCTGACGGCGCCAGCGGCGGCGCGCAATGGCTGGCTGGACGGCGAGGCGGTGATGATGGAGAGCCTGCTGGCGTTCAAGCGCGCCGGTGCCGACGGCGTGCTGACGTACTTCGCCCTCGACGCGGCCCGC
>JBJMWE010000254.1:0-14932 GCA_045810285.1 Vitreoscilla sp.
GCCTGCTCGCGGCCGCGGCGCGCGAGCTGCGCGGCGACCGCATGCGCTCGGCCAGCGAGGCCGAGTGGGCGCTGGGCGCGCCGGTGCTGGGCGCGATCCCGACGCTGTCGGCCCGCGCGCGCCGCGCGTTGCTGGCGCCGGCCTCGCGTCGCGCGGGCGCGGGCGCGGGACGCGCATGAGCCGCAGCCGACAGGGGGAGGGTCGTCCAGTGAGCCCCGGCCAGGGCGGCACGCTGTTCGAGCGCATCGGCCTGCGCGTGCTGGAACACCTCGAGCACCATGGCGGCGCCGCCGTCCAGCCCTCGGCCGACGGCGAGGCGGGCCTGGCGTCGGGCCGCGTCGTGCTGGTCACCAGCACCCACGCCCGCGAGGGCAAGAGCTTCATTTCCCAGGGCCTGGCCACCGCGCTGGCGCGGCAGCAGGACGGCGACGTGATCTGGGTGGACGCCGCGTTCGGCCGGCCGCCCGCCGACGCGGACAACGTCTCGCGCCGCGGCGCATCGGGCTTGTCCGAGATCATGACGCTGGGCTCGCTGCAAGGCCTGGCGCCGGCGGGCGTCGGCACCGACCGGCTGTGGCGCCTCGGCCGCGGCGTGCTCGCGCAGCCCGCGCTGCTGCAGCGCGCGGACGCCGTCGCCAAGGCCTTGACGGCGCTGCGCGCGGGCTTCGGGCTGATCGTGCTGGATGCGCCGTCGCTCGCCGCCTGCGGCGCGCTGCTCGCGCAGGCCGACGCGTGCGTGATGGTCGTCGACTCGCGCCACACCGGCCGCGGCGAGGCGCGCCGCGCCCTGATGGAATCGCGCCTGGGCCCCGACCGCCTGGCCGGCCTCGTGCTGAACCACCGCCCCCGCCCCGCCCCCCGCTGGCTCGGCGGCGACGTGCGCGAACAGGGCAGATAGGCCGGGTAGGCCGGCGTAGGCCGGGGTAGGGCGGGTTAGCCGCAGGCGTAACCCGCCGTTCGCGGGCGCCCTGCAGACGAGAATTTGATGACGTCGGGTGGGACCAGGACGCCGGCGAACGGCGGGTTACGCCTGCGGCTAACCCGCCCTACCCGCCCTACCCGCCCTACCCGCCCCGGCCAAGAAAAAACCCGGCGCGCGTCAGCGGGCCGGGTTCGTCACGGAGCGGAAGTCAGCGGCGCACGCCGCCGTCGCCCGTGAGCATCGACAGCTCGACGAAGTGCGACGCCGTATGGTCCCGCGTGAAGTTCAGGTTGAAGCCGTCGAAGTCGACGCGCTGCAGCGACTCCAGGCCGCTAGCCAGGCCTTCGCGCGTGTTGGCGCGGCCGCGGCGCAGGCCCTCGATGAAGATGCGCGCGTCGATGTAGCCCTCGAGGCTGGAATAGTTGGCCGTGGCGTCGCCGCCGGCGGCCTTCACGGCGTCGAGGAAGTCGCGCACGAGCGGCACGGCCGGCGAGAACGGGTAGGGCATCACCTGGCTGACGACGACGCCCAGCGCCTCGTCCTTCAGCTCGTCCGACAACGCTTTCGTGCCGACGAAGGACACATTGAAGAACTGGCCGCCGTAGCCGGCCTTGCGGGCCTGGCGGATGAACGCGGCGCAGGCCTTGTACGAGCCGATCTGCACCACGCCGTCGGGGGCGGCGGCGACGATGGTCTTGACCGCGTCGCCGACATTGACCGTGTTGCGCTCGAACGAGCCGACGGCCACGGGCGCGAGGTCCAGCGCCTTCAGCGCCTTGACGGTGCCGTCGAGGCCGGCCTGGCCGTAGGCGTCGTTCTGCTTGAAGACGGCGATCTTCTTCAGGCCCAGGTGGTGCAGCTGGTTGACGATCAGCGCCGTCTCGTCGTCGTACGAGGCGCGCACGTGGAACACGTTCTTGAGCACCGGCGTGCGCAGCGCCATCGCGCCCGTGAACGGGCCGAAGAACGGAATGCCGGAGTCCTTGACCATCGGCAGGCAGGCCACGGAGGTGGGGGTGCCGACATAGCCGAACAACGCGAACACGTCGTCGTTGAGGAACTTCTCGGTATTGGCCTTCGCGCGGGCTGGCTCGTAGCCGTCGTCCAGCATGCGCAGTTCGATCTTCTGGCCGTTGACGCCGCCGGCGGCATTGACCTTGTCGAAGTACAGCCGGGCGCCCCGGTTGAGCTGGATACCCAGCTGTGCCGACGGACCCGTGTTCGGGGCCGACTGGCCGAGGACGAGGTTGCCCGATTCCCTGGAGAACGCGGGCGCGGCTGGCAGGGAGGCCAGCAGGCTCAGGATCGTGCGACGTTTCATGTCGTTGGTGCGCGGGAGGGACGCGCGTCGGAACTAGGGGGAACCCAAATTGTCGTTCAGCTTCGCGACAAACCATGCCCGGAAATGTCGAGCAAAACTAGTTGATTTCCCGAAGTCGTGACACCGTTCACGAACTCGCTGTTGAGCAGATCACGGTTTTATGGCATTGACTTTCGCCATGACACAGCGCTAACAGGTAGTTACCCTTAATGGCTCATTGGCGGCCCCGGATGGCCGATGCGATCACGGGCCGGAGTCGGAAAAGTCGGGCAAGACACCGTTGTCAGCGGCGCGCGGCGCGCGGCGATCGGCAGCGCTCAACGCGGCGGTTCGGCGGGCGGCAGGACGCCGCCGGTGGGCGCGGTGAGGCTGGTCAGGCCCGTGTCGTTGTTGACCTCGGCGCGGCCCGGGTCGGTGCGCTCGCCGGCGATGCGGGCGTCCAGCTCGTGGCGGTGGTCATGCGGCGGCGCGGCCTCGCGCATCTCCATGCGCAGGCGCGGCAGGGCGTCGGGATGATCGCGCTGCATCAGGGCGATCAGCCCTTCGCGCAGCAGGCAGCACAGGTCCCAGTTCTGGCCCGCCGAGGGCGAGCTGACGATCAGGCGCAGCTTCATCGCGCGCTCGCTGGTGTCGACCACCTGCAGCAGGCAGACGCGGCCATCGTGGTCCTTGGAGCCCTGCGCCAGCCGCGTCGCCTCGGCCCGCAGCGGCGCCAGGTCGGTGGTGTAGTCCACCCACAGGAACACGCTGCCGATGATCTGCGAGGTGGTGCGCGTCCAGTTCTGGAACGGGTTGTCGATGAACCACTGCAGCGGGATGACCAGCCGCCGCTCGTCCCAGATCTTGAGCACCACGTAGGTGCTGGTGATCTCCTCGACGCGGCCCCATTCGCCCTGGACGATCAGCACGTCGTCGATGCGCAGCGGCTGCGACAGCGCGATCTGCAGCCCCGCCAGCAGGTTGCCGAACACCGACTTGGCCGCCAGGCCGATCACGAGCGCGGACAGCCCCGCCGACGCGAGCAGGCTGGTGCCGAACTGGCGTGCCCGCGGGAACGTCATCAGGATGAAGGCCACGCCCGCGAACAGCGCAAGGCCCATCGCGATGCGCGCGAGCACACGGGTCTGCGTGAGGACGCGGCGGGCCTCCAGGTTGTCGGCGACGTCCTGCGGGTGCAGCAGCGCCACGGCGTCGGCCACGCCGCGCACCGCGGCCAGCGCGGTCGCGGTGAACGCGGCGATCAGCAGCACCGTGACGAGCTGGCGCACGCCGGCCACGTGCGGCAGGTCGTCCGGCGCGCCTTCCAGCGCGACCTGCACGGCCATCAGCGGCAGCAGCCAGCGCACGGGACGATCGATCTGCTGGACGACCGCGTTGGCCACCGGCGCGTGGCGCGCGAGGCGCCGCACGATCGGCCGCAGCACCACGTAGGCCAGGACGCCCACGAGGGCGGCGCCCAGCGCGGAAGCCAGCGGGGCGAGCCAGTCGTCGTAGTCGTGCAGGTTCATGGGCGGGATGGCATGCGCGTCGGAAGGACGAAAGGCGCGAGGCGGCAATCCACGGTCCTGCGCAGGGTTGCGAAGGCGCGGCCGGCCGGGATTGCGGCGAAGGCATACAGTGGCGGGCATGTCCTCCCGACGCGATCGCGGCCCGCCTGATCGAGCGCGTCGCCTGAGCCAGCCGTCCCTCTTCGACGACCTGCCCGAGCCCTTGCCCGCCGGCCTGCCCGAGGGCCTGGCCTACGAGGCGGAGTTCCTCTCGCGTGACGAAGAGCAGTCGCTGGTCGACCTGATCCGCACGCTGCCGCTGCATGCCGCCAAGTACAAGGAATACACGGCGCGCCGCCGCGTCGCGAGCTTCGGCGGCAGCTACGACTTCGATGCGAACAAGCTGCTGCCGGCGCAGCCGTTGATCGAGGAACTGCATCCGCTGCGTGCGCGCGTCGCGCGCTGGGCGGGCATCGAGCCCGACGCGCTGCGCCATGTGCTCGTGGCCGAATACGCGCCCGGCACGCCGCTGGGCTGGCACCGCGACGTGCCCGACCACGAGGAGGTCTTCGGCGTCTCGCTCGGATCGACCGCGGTGCTGCGTTTCCGCCCCTACCCGCCAAAGGACCCGAAGCGGGCAGACGTCGTCAAGCTGCGCGCGGCCCCGCGCTCGGTCTACGCGCTCCGCGGCCCGGCACGCTGGGCCTGGCAGCACAGCGTGGCGCCGGTCGAGGAACTGCGCTGGTCGATCACGCTGAGGACGGCGCGCGGCCGATGACCCCCGTCAGAAGCTGCCCGCGTCCCCGCGAAAGCTGACGCCCGACCCGGTGTCAGGTCTTGAAAGTTGCGGTGTCAGGTCTTGAATGTTGCGGTGTCTGGTCTTGAGCGATACCGAGAGGCAGGAGCTCGCTTTCCGGGGTTCGAATGGCGGGACTTTCCGGGCACCTTCCGCTGCTGACACGACGAAGTGCACGATTCAAGACCTGACACCGCAACTTTCAAGACCTGACACCGGCTGCGCTGAGGACGCGCGCGACCGATGAACCCCGTCAGAAGCTGCCCGCGTCCCCCGGGAAGCTGACGGGCGACTCCCAGCCGTCGGGCGAGACGGCCGACACGCCGAAGAAGAAATCGTCGAGGTCGATGTTCTTCAGCACGGCGCGGCCGGGATCGACGTTGGCGGCGTAGGTGCGGCTGCGTTGCCATTGCGGGGCGGTGGTGTCGCGCCACCAGACGCGATAGGCGGCCACGCCGGGCTGGGGCGTCCACGTCATCACGGTGTCGGTGGTGACGGCGCCGCCGATGGCCACGCCCTGGACCGGCGCCGGCGCGCTCGCGAGCGACGCGAGCGTGATCGCGTTCAGGCGGGTGACCTGCGCGAGGTAGTCGAAGTCGACGCGATCGAGGGTGTCGCCGAAGCGCACGCCGTTCTCGCTGCGCAGGTCCTGGTGCTCGTTGCGGTAGTCCTCGTGCGGCTCGGTGAAACGCAGCGCCGGGAAGCCGGCCTCGAGGAAGGGCACCTGGTCGCCGCCGCGGCCGTAGCGGTCGGTGCGGTAGACCATGTTGACGCGCAGGTTCACGAGGTGGCGTTCGGCCAGGCCCGCGACGTAGCGCGCCAGGTTGCGCGAGGGCGAGTCGAGCTCGCCGCCGTTGTAGCGCCGCCGGTTCGCCTGCTCGGGCGTCTCCACCGCCTTGGTGCCTTCGGAGAACACCCGGATCACGCCGTTGTCGACGACGCCATCCTGCCCGTGGCTGTTGCCGACGATGTCGTTGTTCAGGTCGGCCTCGACCTTCCACCCCTTGGCCTTGGCGTAGTCCGCCAGCACCTTGCCGCCGTACAGGCCCTGCTCCTCGCCGGAAAGCACGCCGTAGACGATGGTGGCCGGGAACTTGTGCCTGCTCAGCACGCGCGCCGATTCGAGCACCGCGGCCGTGCCGGAGCCGTCGTCGTCGGCGCCGGGGGCGTCGTGCGTCGCGTCCATCACGTCGGTGACGCGCGAGTCGATGTGGCCGGTGATCGCGACCACGCGCTGCGGGTCCGACGTGCCGCGCTGGATGGCGACCACGTCGACGATGTCCACGCCGTCCGGCACGCGCTTGCCCGTCACGTGCTGCGACGGCGTGACGATCTCGAGGCAGCCGCCGCAGTCCTTCGAGATGGCCTCGAAGCGCGCCTGCGTCCAGCGCCGCGCGGCGCCGATGCCGCGGGTGTCGGACTTCGTGTCGGACAGCGTGTGCCGCGTGCCGAAGCCGACCAGCTTCTCGATGGTGGCGTGCAGCGCGTGCGGGTCGACCGCATCGGCGATCTTGCCGAGCGTGGCATCCGGCGAGTCCGCGGCGAAGGCGGACGGGGAGGCGCCGATGGCGAAGGCCAGGGCGAGGCGGGCGAGGGCGGGTGTGTGCGGCATGCCGCGGATTATGGGCATGTCATGCGCGTGCTTGTCTATACGCAACCAGATGGTTGCGCATGTGCTCGATCCGGCGTAAAAACGGTGCTCGCCAAAGGAGACCGCCATGTCCAGCACCAACGAGATCTGCAAGCACAAGCTCATCCAGGCGCCGCCCTCGCGCGTGTGGCGCGCGATCACCAATGCCGGCGAATTCGGCACGTGGTTCCGGGTGAAGCTGGAGTCGCCCTTCGCCGTCGGCCAGGAGACGTCCGGCCACATCACGTACCCGGGCTGGGAGCATGTGCGGTTCACGTTGCGCACCGAGGCCATCGAGCCCCAGGTGCGCTTCGCCTTTCGCTGGCACCCATACGCCATCGACATGAAGAAGGACTACTCGGCCGAGCCGATGACCCTCGTCGAGTTCCTGCTGGAGCCCCGGGACGGCGGCACGCTGCTGACGGTCGTCGAGTCCGGCTTCGACCGCCTGCCGCCGGCGCGCATCGACGAGGCGTTCCGCATGAACGAGCGCGGCTGGATCGAGCAGCTCGACAACATCGCCGCCCATGTCGCGTGACATGACGCGGCGGGCGCAGGAGGCCGCGCCGTTGTTCGCCGCGCTCGGCGACGCCACGCGGCTGCAGTTGCTGATGCGGCTGTCGGCCAGCGGGCCCGAGTCGATGGCGCAGATGAGCGCGAAGTCGGCCGTCACGCGACAGGCCATCGCCAAGCACCTGCGCGTGCTGGCCGACGCCGGCTTCGTGGCCGGGGAGCGGCGCGGGCGCGAGCACATCTGGCGGCTGCGTCCGCAGCAGCTGCAGGAGGTGCACGCACAGCTCGATCGGATATCCGGGCAATGGGAAGATGCCCTCGAACGCCTTCGCGTATTCGTCGAGGACAATCCCGCATGAGACATCCTGTGTCAACCCGTCTGCGGGACGAGCGCCGGGCCGCCCCAAGCCGGCCCGCAGTCCCCTTGGGGGACGGAGCGCCGTACCCGGCGCGGGAGGGGCGGAAATGAACAACGAGAACGACCTTCAACGGTTCGTGGACGCGCAGGAGCCGCGCATCGCCGACGCCCTGGCCGAGCTGCGCGCCGGCCGCAAGCGCACGCACTGGATGTGGTTCGTGTTCCCGCAGCTGCGCGGCCTGGGCCACAGCCAGATGGCCTGGCACTTCGGCATCGCGTCGCGCGACGAGGCCCGGGCCTTCCTCGCGCACCCGGTGCTCGGGCCGCGGCTGCGCGAGTGCGCCGAGCTGGTGCTGGCGGTGCCTGGCCGCAGCGCGCACGAGATCTTCGGCTCGCCCGACGACCTGAAGCTGCGTTCCTGCCTCACGCTGTTCGCGGAGGTCGCGGGCGGTGACAGCGTGTTCGATCGGGCGCTGCGCCACTACTTCGGAGGGCAGCCCGACCCGGCGACGCTGGACCTGCTGGCGAAGCCGCGCTGATGGTGCGCCGCAAGCCACCCGCGATCGACTTCGACGCACCGTCCGAAGCGGTCGCCCGCGCGCTGATCGGGGCCACGCTGCTCGTGGACGGCGTGGGCGGCGTGATCGTCGAGACCGAGGCCTACGACCAGGCCGACCCCGCGTCGCACACCTTCATGGGCCCGACCGCGCGCAACGCCGCGATGTTCGGGCCGGCCGGCCACGCGTACGTCTACCGTTCGTACGGCATCCACTGGTGCCTGAACTTCACCTGCCGCGAGGCCGGGCACGGCGCCGGGGTGCTGATCCGCGCGATCGAGCCGCGCGCGGGGCTCGAGGCGATGTCGCTGCGGCGCGGCGGCATCACCGATCCGCGGCTGCTGTGCTCGGGCCCGGGCCGCGTCGGCCAGGCGCTGGGCATCACGCTGGCGCACTACGGGCTGCCGCTGGATCGCCCGCCGTTCTTCGTGGCCGCGCCGGGCGAGGCCGTCGAGGCGATCGTCGGGCCGCGCATCGGCATCAGCAAGGGCGTGGCCGCGCCCTGGCGCTTCGGGCTGCTGGGCTCGCGTTTCCTGAGCAAGCCCTTCCCGAGGGCCTGAACCAACCTGGACCTGCGGCAGGGCGCGAGGCTCAGTCGAGCGGCGCGGGATCGACGTCGACGCGGGCCACCTCGGGCAGGGCCGCGAGCCGGCCGCGATCGAGCGACTGCAGCACCCTGGTCATGTTCTTGCCGCACCACGACGCCAGGTCGTCGAGCGGCTTCCATGCCCAGGCGTCGGCCTCCCGCGTGGGCTGGCCGGTGTCACGGTGCGGGAAGAAGCTGCAACAGGCGCAGCGCTCGAGGTCGACGCCGCCGGTGGCCACGCGCAGCGCGAACAGGTGCAGGCGCTTGGCCGGCAGGTAGGCGAACTCGCCCAGGTCGAGCAGCGCGTCGGCGGGCAGGAGCAGGCCGGCTTCCTCCCGGGCCTCGCGCACGGCGGCGGCGCGCGGATCCTCGCCGGGGTCGGCGAGGCCCTTGGGCAGGTCCCAGCGCGTGGTGCCGGTGGCGTGGCACGCGAAGACCCGGTCGCGCCCGTCGACCAGCACGACCCCGCACGAGACCACCGGCGTCGTCACGACGACTCCAGCAGCACGATGAGCGCGCCGGCGCCCCCCTGCGGTCCGGTGGCTTGCGCGAACGCGATGACCTCCTGGCGCTGCGCGAGCCACTTGTGCACCTTGGCCTTGAGCACCGGCTCGCGCCCGGGCGAGCCATTGCCCTTGCCGTGGACCACGCGCAGGCAGCGCATGCCGCGCTGGCTGGCGTTGCGGATGAAGGCGCCGACGGCCTCGCGGGCCTCGTCGCGGCGCATGCCGTGCAGGTCGAGCTGGTCCTGGATGGCCCACTTGCCCTTGCGCAGGTGGGCGAGCACGTCCAGCGACACGCCGGGGCGGCGGAAGCCCAGGCCGTCGTCGGTCAGCAGCAGCGACTCGACGTCGACCTCGTCGGACATCGCCTCGGCCAGCGCCCGCGCCTCGTCGAGCTCGCGCTGGCGCGGCAGGGCCGGCGGCGCGGGCAAGCGGATGTCGGCGCGCGGCGCGGCCTTCACGGGCTTGACCGCGCCGACGGCGAGTTCGAACTGGCGCCGCTCGCGGTCGAGCCGAGCCGCTTCCTCGGCGGCCTTGCGCGCGGCCTCCGCCGCCTCGCGCTGCGTGCGCGCGAGCGTGTCGCGCATGGCGCCGAGATCCTGCAAGCTGCGCATCTTCAAGACGATGTCCCTCCTGGGCCGGCGCTGGCCGGGCTGATTTCGTCGGCCATTTTCGTCGACTGGGCGATGGCCGCGGTCCGGGATGGATCCCGATGCGGCAAGATGGTTCCGATACCACCACCCTGAGAGGACGCGACATGCGCGCCAAACCCCGGATCTCCGGCCTGTCCGGCAACGAGATCTACTGCATGCACCTCAAGGGCTTCCAGCCCGTGGGCATCGTCGTCGGCAACAGCGTGCGCTCGATGGGCTTCCTGGGCGGGCTGACCTCCGGCGTGCGCGGCATCATCGGCGGCGAGATCCCCGAGATCACCGAAGTCATCCACGAGGGCCGCCAGGCCGCCTACGAGCGGATGGTGGCCGAGGTGAAGCAGGGCAGCGCGCACGGCGCCGTGGGCGTCACGTCCGAGCTGCGCAACCTGACGGGCTACACCGAGTACCTGTTCGTGGGCTCCAGCGTGCGCCAGGCCGGCGTCGACGAGTTCTTCACCAGCGCAGGCGACGCGCAGGAGCTGTTCTGCCACATGGACGCCGGCTACAAGCCGTTGCGCTACGTGTTCGGCAACATCGCGTACTCCATGGGCGCGGTGGGCGGCATCATCGGCGGCCTGAAGACGATGGTGCGCGGCGAGATCAAGGAGTTCAGCGACATCTTCAACGCCACGCGCCATCACGCGCTCGAGCGCGTCGTGCGCGAGGCCCGGCAGGCCGGTGCCAACGCGGTGGTGGGCATCCGCACCAAGGTCGAGCGCTTCAGCGGTGCCCACGAGATGTTCATGGCCGGCACCGCCGCCCTGCATCCCGCGCTCGCGCAGCACGCCGACGAGCCCGTCACCAGCGATCTCACCGGCGAGGAGCTGTGGAGCCTCAGCGTGCTGGGCTTCGCGCCGCTGAAGCTGCTGATGTCGACGTCCGTCTACTCGCTGGGCGCCATCGGCGGGCTCAAGGCGATGTTCAAGGGCTTCGCCAAGGGCGAGATCAGCGACCTCACGAGCATGGTCTACGACGCCCGCGAGCACGTGTTCGAGCGCATCGAGCGCGAGGCCGCCGAGATCGGCGCCGACGAGGTGGTGGGCATCAAGACCTACATCATCGAGCTCGGCTCGGGGCTCATCGAGTTCGTCGCCGTGGGAACGGCCATGCGGCGCGTCGCCGGCACCGGCACGGCGACGACGCAGCTGCCGCCGCAGGCCGTCATCCGCGACAAGGACACGTGGGTCAGCGGCGAGGGCGGCTTCGACCTGCAGTCCACGCGCGCCGGCGGCTGAACAGGAGCGACGGCCATGACCATCACCATCACCGCATTCGACCGCTCGCCCGATGGCGGCCGCGGCCTCGCGCGCGACACGCGCGTGCGCTGGGCGCTCGAGGAGGCCGGCGTGCCGTACGAGGTGCGTCCCGCTTCCTTCGCGGCCCTGAAGGAGCCGGCACACCTGGCGCGCAACCCGTTCGGGCAGATCCCCACCTACGAGGAAGACGGCCTCGTGCTGTTCGAGTCCGGCGCCATCGTGTTGCACGTCGCGCAGCGCCATGGCGGCCTGCTGCCCGACGCGCCGGACGCGCGCGCCCGGGCCGCCAGCTGGATGTTCGCCGCGGTCAGCACGATCGAGCCGCCCGTCCTCGACCTGCAGAACGCGAAATTCGCCGAGGGCGACAAGCCGTGGGCCGAGGCGCGCATGCCGCTGGTGCGGGCGCGCATCCGCGACCGGCTCCAGCCCCTGTCGGCGCGCCTGGGCGACGCACCCTGGCTGGACGGCGCGTTCAGCGCGGGCGACCTCATGATGGTGTCGGTGCTGCTGCGCACCCGGCCTTCCGGGCTGCTGGACGAGTTCGCGAACCTGGCGGCCTACGTCGCCCGCGGCGAGGCCCGGCCGGCGTACCAGCGCGCCTTCGCGGCGCAGTTGGCGTTCAACACGCGGGCCTGAGTCGCAAGGGCTGACGACGGGCAGCGCTGCGGCGATGGCAGGTCCCCGGCCCTGGGCGTGATCGGCACGCGTCGTCGCCAGGATGGGAAATTCCCGATCCGGGCGATGTCGGGTCCGCCTCGACAAATCCGTTATGACAGGATACATCCGTCAATACGTCACAAGGTATTTGCGACTGGCCTGCCGGGCGCCGGATGCATTGACCTGCAACGGTACAGACCGCTTTGGGGACTGCGGCATCAGCCCCCCTGGAAACCAATCGAGGAGACTCACATGATCGTCATCAAGGGCTTGGGCTTCACGACATCGCAAGTCGTCGACATCCTGCGACAGGCCATGGCCGGCTGGAAGGAGCAATATGCGTCCTACGTCGTGAAGATCGCCGGCAGCGGGAGCCAGTTCTCGCAATACATCGAGGTCGAGGCCGCGGTGCGCGGGTACGTGGATGGCGAGCCGCAGGACGACCAACCGAAGCTGGCGCTCTATCGCGGCAAGACGCTCGTCGCGACATCCGCTGTCTCGCTCAAGCCGCTCGACAGGGATAAGGTGCCCCTGGTGGATCGCGCCGCCATCGCGCACCTGATGACCGGCGCCGTGTCCGGCAACGGCATTTCGAACAAGTCGTCGCACGCGACCGACCCGGAAACCGGCAAGCCCAGGACCGGCGTCGTCGCGGTGTCCGAGTTCTACGTCAACGGCGACGGCGGCCGCCGGGCGACGAAGCGCGTGGAAGGCTCGCTGGTCACGTACTACTACTCGCCGAGCCACGCGTACAACACGTACCAATACCAACTGTTGTACTGATCCTGCCCGGCTCGCACTGGCAGGAAGTCGGGGTCAGGTCTTGCCGCCGCAACTCGGGAAGTCGGGGTCAGGTCTTGCCGCCGCAACTCGCGCTCGATTGGTTGCGGGAGCAAGACCTGACCCCGAATATTCGAAGGTCGGCTTTGAGGTACGCTGAAGGACATGCGCAGCAACGAGATCTATCGCGGCGGAACGGATGGCGAAGGATTCTTGCGGAGACTCCTGCGAACCATTTTCGTCCTGTCACTCTGCGCTCCCGTTCTTGCGCTTGCAGGCGAACCGCCACCACACGCGATGATCGAGCTCGCATACTTCGAATGCGTCGAGAGCCACAGCCTGCAAGGCGGAATCTTTGGAAAGGGTCCGCTACGAAGGTTCGGCCCGGTACCGGGTGACTGCACGAGAGCCCAATGGAGCCGCATTTCTCGCGAAGAATTCAAGTCGCTCGCGACAGCATGGTACGGCGTCGACTGGACGTCTGAAATCCCGTTTTTCCGTCGCGGGCCACACTCACCTGGATCAGACGCAGGTGCGAGCGCCGCGACCTCCAAGTAACGCGACCCGCTTCCGGCCAGTTGCCGTCCGAAGGCTGATTCCTGGCACGAACGGCCGACGTGCCGCCGCCCGCTGGCCGTTGGCCGTGAATGCCCCTACAGGTTCACCAGCGCCATCTCGGGTTCGGCATAGCGCGCTCCCTCGACGGCGCTCTCCGGCAACGCGGCATCGATGGCCGCCAGGGTCGCCGTGTCGAGCGCGATCGCGTCGGCTGCGAAGTTTTCTTCGAGGTGCGTCACCGTGCGCGCGCCCGGAATGGGCACCACGTCGTCGCCGCGCGAGAGCAACCAGGCTAGCGCCAGCTGCGCCGGGGTGGCGCCACGCTCGGCCGCCAGCCGCTGCAGCACCGGCACCAGCCGCTCGCGGTTGCGTGCAAAGGCGTCCCCCTGGAAGCGCGGGACGGCGTGGCGGAAGTCGTCCGCCGCCAGTTGCTCCGGGCTCAGCAGGCGGCCGGTGAGGAAGCCTCGCCCGAGCGGGCTGTACGGCACCACGCCCACGCCGAGCTCGCGCGCGACCGGGAGCGCGTCTCGTTCGATGTCGCGGCTCCACAGCGACCACTCCGATTGCAGTGCGGCGATGGGATGCACGGCATGGGCGCGCCGCAAGGTGGCGCCGGACACCTCGGACAGCCCGAGCCAGCGCGCCTTGCCGGCGCGCACCAGATCGGCCAGCGCACCGACGCTGTCCTCGATGGGCACCGCCGGATCGGCGCGGTGCAAATACAGCAGATCGATGGTCTCCGCGCCGAGACGGCGCAACGACCCTTCGACCGCCGCCGTGAGGGCCGCCGGTCGGCCGTCGACTCCGGTGACGCGCTGCATGCCCTCGCCCTGGCCGTCGAGGCGGAAGCCCACCTTCGTCGCGATCGAGATCCGGCGTGCCCACGGCTTCAACACCCGCGCCAGCAGCACCTCGTTCGTGTACGGGCCATACATTTCGGCACTGTCGAAGAGGGTGACGCCCAGCTCCACTGCCCGCCTCAGCGTCGCCTCGGCCTGTCCTTCGTCCGAGGGCCCGTAGGCGAAGGTCATGCCCATGCAGCCCAAGCCGAGTGCCGAGACCTGCAGCCCGCTGCGTCCGAGTTCACGTGTCTTCATTTCGCTCTCCTTCATGTCCATCGAGGACGACAGGGAAATGCTAGGCAATGGAGGGATGGCTGACAATGGAATGCCGCGGAGTTCAGAATTCCACTGGAGGGAAGAATATGACCGACCGTATCGCCCGCCTTCGCATGTTCCTCGGCGCTGCCGAGGCGTCAGGCTTCGCCGATGCCGCGCGCCGGCTCGCCGTCTCTCCGCAGGCAGTCACGCGTGCGGTGCAGGCGCTCGAGGTCGAGCTGGGCGAAGTGCTGTTCCATCGCAACACGCGCAGCGTCCGGCTGAGCGACCGCGGCCGCCGCTTCGCCGACCAGGCCGCCGCGGTGCTGGAACAGCTCGATGGGCTTTTTGCCACGCACGCCGGGCTTGGCGGCAGCGATGCGACGGTGGAAGGCACCGTGCGGCTGAGTGCGCCGACGATGCAGGGACGTCGCTTCGTCGTGCCGGTGGTGGCACGGCTGGCCGCTGCGCACCCCGGCCTGCTGGTCGACCTGCGGCTCTCCGACGAGGTGGTCGACCCGGTCGCGGAGCGCATCGACGTCGGCGTGCGGGTCGGCCGGGTGGTCGACAGCCGATTCGTCGCCCGCACGGTGGCGCAGCTGTCGCTGAAGGTTTGCGCCGCGCCGGCGCTCCTCGCACGCATCGGACCGTTGCGCACGCGGCGCCAGCTCGACGCCGTGCCCACCACGCGGCTGGTCGACCGCAATACCGGCCGCGCCTGGCCTTGGAGCCTGCGCGGCCTGCGCGATTTCCTGCCCGCGCGGCCGTCGCTGGTCACCGACGACATCGAGGCGGAATGCGCGGCGGTGCTGGCCGGCGCCGGCGTGGGTCAACTGACCGGCGTGCTGGCCGCGCCGCATCTCCGATCGGGCGCGCTCGTCGAAGTGCTGGGCGGGCTCGCGCCGGCCACGGTGCCGATGTCCGTGTACCGCGTGCAGCGCAAGCCGGTGGCCCCCAGAGTGCGCCTGGTCTATGACGAGTTGCTGCGCGCCCTGTCCAGCGTCGAATGAAGCCGCGCCAGCGTGCATGGCGGTGGTCCGGACCTGCGTCACCGAGCACATCGCACGTATTCCGCCGGTTGCCGTCCTTTGCGATCGACCGCTTTCGAGAAGGCTGGCCATGCGGTCAAGGACATCGTGCGCTGGCGGATGCGGCCGGGCCACGCGGTCGAGGACCGCCTGCGCTGGCTGGAAGACCTGCTGCTGCACGAGTGCGTCCACATCGCGCTCGAGCAGTTCGAGGTCGAGGGACGGCACGA
>JBJMWE010000255.1:0-7881 GCA_045810285.1 Vitreoscilla sp.
CTCGAATTCCTTGTTCTCGCCGACGTAGCTCGAGATCATCTTGCTGATCTGGCGCGTGGCCAGCAGCTTGCCCAGGCCGAAGCCGTCGACGCCCGCGTTGTTCGAGATGACCGTCAGGTCCTTCGCGCCGCTGTCACGCAGCGCGTCGATCAGCGCCTCGGGAATGCCGCAGAGGCCGAAGCCCCCGACGGCGAGCAGCTGGCCGTCCTTGACGATGCCTTGAAGCGCCGCGGCGGCGCTCGGGTAGACCTTGTTCATGCGCGCGTGTCTCCGGTGAAAACGAGATGCGACCAGCCCGGAGTCTGCCCCGGTGTCGATGCACGGGAGCGTACTACCTAAGCGGTTACGTAGTCATTACGTAGAATTGACTACCAGGCGTTCCCGAGGGGCGCCGGAGGGGATGCAACTCATGATGATCGCCGAACTGCAGGCACTCTGCGCCGAGGTCTTCGCGCCCTGGGTGCGCGAGCTCGAACTCGAGGTGCGCGCCGCCGGCGACGACGCCGTCACGCTCGCGCTGCCCGTGCGCGCGCGCCACGTGCACGGGGGCGGCGTCGTGTGCGGCCAGGCGCTGATGGCCGCGGCCGACACCGCGCTGGTGCTGGCCATCAGCCACAAGCTGGGCGGCTTCCGCCCGCAGACCACGGTGCAGCTGCAGACCAGCTTCCTGCGCGCGGTCGGCAAGGACGTGCCCGAGGTGGCCGTCGAGGCGCGCATCCTCAAGGCCGGCCGCAGCCTGGTGTTCGGCGAGGTGACGCTGCGCCTGCCCGACGGCCAGGTGGCCGCGCACGCCACCAGCACCTCCGCGCTGCTGTGAGACGCGCGTGAGCCGCGACGCCCTGCCCCCGCCCGTCGCCTCGCCCGAGGCGTTGGCCCACGCCGCCGACCTGCGCGCCGGCTTCGACTACCGCACCGCCTTCGACTACGCGCCCATCGGCCTGGTGCTGTCGCGCCATCGCCTGATGATCGACTGCAACCGCGCCGCGCTGGCGATGTTCCGCGCCGAGCGCGAGCAGTTGATCGGCCAGTCCTTCCGCGTGCTCTACCCCACGCAGGGCGAGTACGAGCGCACCGGCGAACGCATCCTCGCCAGCCTGGACGTGGACGGCCTGTACGCCGACGAGCGCGTGATGCGCCGCCTCGATGGCGAACTGTTCTGGTGCCACGTGTGGGGCCACGCGCTCGACACCGCCGACCCGCACGCGGCGGGCATCTGGAGCTTCGAGGACCTGTCGTCCAAGCGTTCGCTCAAGCTCGAGTTCACGCCGCGCGAACGCGAGATCGCAGCGCTGCTGATCGAGGGCCTGACCAGCAAGATGGTCGGCAAGCGCCTGGGGATCAGCCCGCGCACCGTCGATGTCTACCGGGCGCGGTTGATGCGCAAGGTGGGCGCGTCCACCACCGCGGAGCTGGTGCACAAGCTGCTGGCGGCGTGAGGCCGCGGCCGGTGCTTCATTCGCCGACATCGACGGCTGCGGCTCCCTTGTGGAACAACCACGACCTGGCGCGCGGGCCCTTGCCATACGCCCGCGACGCGGTCACGGTGAATTCCACTTCCGTGCCGGTATCCGGCGCGCTGCGGATCGTGACCTTGCCGCCCACGCGTTCAGCGCGCTCGCGCATCCCGCCCAGGCCGAAGTGCCCTTGCTTGCGGCCGTCGCGGAGCACGTCCGGCTCGAGCCCCCTGCCGTCGTCGCGAATGCGCACGCAGAGCCGGCGCGCCTCATAGCGGATCTCGACGTCGATTCGCGTCGCGGCAGCATGGCGAAAGGCATTGCGCAGCGCCTCGCCGACGATGCGGAACGTCTCGTCGCGGACGATCGAATGCAACTCCCGCGGCGCCCCCTGCACGTCGACGTGCGCGGAGGCGGCGTCGTCCCGCTCGTTCGCGAGTTCGTCGGCGAGTGCCCGCAAGGCGTCCGCCAGCGTGTTGGCCTCGAGCGTCGAGCTTCGCAAGCCCTGCACGGTGTCGCGCCCTTCGGTGATCGCCTCCGCCACCTGGTCGATGGCGCCCGTGAGAAGCTGCTTCGATTCGCGCGGGCGCTCCGGCAGCAGGTTGGACGCGGCCTGGAACTGCAGCAGCAGCCCGTGGAAACGCTGCAGCAGCGTGTCGTGCAGGTCGCGTGCAATGCGCGTGCGTTCGTCGACGCGTGCCTCGAGCGCCGCCTCGAACTGGCGATGCAGGCGCCTGACGCGCATCTGCAGGCGCAGGTGGAAGGCGCCCCAGGCCAGGCCAAGAAGAACAAGGACGCACGCCAGGCTGAACCAGGTCGTCTCGTAGAACGCCGGCAGGATCGAGAAATCGAGCCGCGCGCCTTCGTCGTTCCAGACACCGCTGTTGTTGGACGCCTTCACCCGGAAGCGGTAGTTGCCCGGCGGAAGATTCGTATAGGTCGCCTGGCGCCGGTCGACGGCCTCCTGCCAGTCGCCATCGTGGCCTTCCAGGCGGTAGCGGAAGTGCGTGTCGTGCGGGTCGACGAGGCTGAGTGCCGCGAATTCCACGGTGATGTCGCGCACCTTCGGAGGCAGCCGCAGCCCGTCGCCCACGGCGTAGGACTTGTGGTCGGCGACGAGCGCCTCGATGTGGACGGGCGGCGGCAGGTGGTTGAAAGGCAGGTGCCCGGGGTCGACCACATGGACATTGGCGCCCGACACGAACCAGAGCTTGCCATCCGGGCCCTTGGCGACCGGAGGATTGAAGTAGGCCGGCGTCGACGCCAACAGCGGCACACCGTCGGCACCGCCCCAGAACCTGGGCGTGACCCGCCGGCCCGGGTCGGCGATCCAGGCCGCCAGGTCGTCGCGCTTTACTCGCGCAAGGCCGCAGGCCGCGTATATCCACAGCGACCCGCTGTCGTCCAGCGTCGACCAGTGGATCGTGTTGCAGGGCAGTCCGTTGGCGACCGTGAGCGTGGCGACGCGGCCCTTCTTGATCCGGCTCAGGCCGCCTTGTTCCGTGGCCGCCCACATCGCGCCGTCCGCATCCAGGCGAAGCCCGGCGACGTGCCCGGCCCCCAGGCCGTTGGCGGTCGTGTACGCGGCCTCGACCTTCCCGTTCCTGAAATACAGCACCCCGCCGTCCTTCCAGAAGGAGAGCCACACGCCGCCTCGATCGGCAACGATGACCTTGGCTTGCTGCTGGCGGCCGAACGCGCTCCATGGAAAGGTCTCGACATGACGCCCGCCCGACAGTCGCTCGAGGCCTTCGTCGCTGGACAGCCAGAGGTCGCCCGACGCATCCCCGGTCATCGAATAGAACTCCTTGCCGGGCACCCCTTCGGCCGCGACGAAGCGGTCGCCGGCGAGATGGGCCAGGCCCTGGGCCGTGCTCACCCAGAGCCGCCCGCCGGCGTCCTGGTACAGCGACTGCACACGCGCATCCGGCAGTCCCTGGTCCTCCTTGTAGACCGCCGGCTTGCCGTCCTTCCAGCGCGCCAGGCCGTCGCCGGTCGCCACCCAGACGCTGCCGTCGGCAGTGGCCAGCACGGATCTCGTTCCTTCGCTGGGCAGGCCCTGTTGCGTCGACAGCGTGCTGACCGGGAGCTTGTGGAAGCGGTCGATGCCCTTCTCGCTGCCGAACCAGACGTTGCCCTCGCGGTCTTCGAACAGGCTGCAGGCGATGTTGCCCGACAGGCCGTCCGAGCGGGTGAACGAGTCCGCGCGGCCGTCCATCACGTGGACGATGCCCAGGCCCTCCGTCCCGATCCACAGCCCGCCGTCGCGGTCCCGCAGCAGCTTGTTGGCCTTGATGTCGCGGTCGGGGATCAGCTCGCCGGGCGGGCCGGCCCGGCGGATCGGATAGGGCACGGGCCGCCCGTCGACCAGTTGCCTGAGGCCCCCGCCCCGGACGCCGAACAGGATCTGTCCGTCGGCGGTGGTGCTCAGGTCGCCGGCGCGCATGCCCGACAACCCGAACCGCTGCGGCGCACCGGGCCGCCAGCGCCAGACACCGGAGTCGGCACCGGCCCAAAGCGTCCCCGCGCCGTCCTCCCCCAGGCTCCAGACGAATCCGCCGAAGCCGCCCTCCGGCTCGGAACAACGGGCCACGCCGGCACGAATGGCGCAAAGCCGCCCTCTGGCGGCGAGCAGGCCGACCCAGATCGTTCCGTCGCGATCTTCGAGCAGCGACGTGACGAATTCCTTGTTCGTCGCGGGATATCGGGAGAGTTCCACCCCGTTCCAGCTGACAAGGCCCTCGAAGGTGCCGATCCACAGCGTGCCATCGCGCGAGACGAGCAGGCTGTAGGGGCCGCTCGGCAGCGATTGGCCCTGCGGCGGCTGCCAGGGAACGAACCGCAGGCCGTCGAAGCGGAACAACCCGAACGATCCCGCGACCCAGAGGTAGCCATCGGGCGTCTGCGCCATCGCGAAGACGAGGCCGAGCAACGCCCCGTCCCGGGCCGTCCATGCGGTATGCGCGTATTGGTTGACCTGCAGTGGCGGATCCGACGCCGGCGCAGGCGAAGGCCCGAGGCACGGCAACCCTGCCAGCATCAGCCGGGCAACGAAGCGTCGGCACGATCGAGCTGCCTGCAGGGTCACCGGAAGTCCCTTTCTGCGGAGCGCATGCCCGCAGCGTATCGCGAAAGGGTCGCCAGCTGGGCGATTCGACGGACACGGCGCTGGGCGCCTCCGCCGCGGCGGAGCCGGTGCGCGGGCCGCCGGCGGCGCGAGGCCGCGGCCGGCGCTCAGTGGGCCGGGCCGGGTGCCTCGATCGGGCCGACGTCCATGCCGTCGTAGCTGAGCAGGTCGTGCTCGTCGGCCAGCGCGTAGAACGCCGTGTTGCGAGCGTGCAGGGACTGCGGCGAATGCACTTCTTCCTTCTCGACATGCAGGAACCAGTACGGCTCCTCGCCCTCGTCGAGATCGGGCTCGAAGAGCTCGACGAAGCGATAGCCCTGCTGCTCGAGCCCGGGCACGAGGCCGGCGAGCTTCTCGTGCGATTCGTCGGTGAAGAAGTAGCCCCACAGCATCGGCGCGCCCATGTCCCAGCCCGGGCCCTGCGCGATGCCCTCGAACATCTCTTCCAGTTGTTCCAGCGTGATCATCGACATCCTCAGCGGCATGCCGCGCGCACGTGGTCGGGCAGCGGCACCGTCTCCCTGTTCGCGGCGACCAGCGCGCGCCTGGGGCTCACAATCCGAAGCCGTCGTCCGCCTGCAGCACGGCGCCGTTGATGAAGTGGCTCTCGTTGGCGCACAGCATCAGCAGCGCGCTGTCGAGGTCGGCCGGCTTGCCGATGCGCTTGCGCGGCGTCATCTGGATCAGCTTCTGGCCGGCCTCGGTCGACCAGTGGTGGTGGTTGATCTCGGTGTCGATGTAGCCGGGGCACAGCGCGTTGACGTTGATGTCGTAGCGGCCCCATTCGAGCGCCATGGCGCGCGTCATGTGGATCACCGAGGCCTTGCTCATCGCGTAGATGCCGATCTGCGACAGCGGTCGCAGGCCGGCCATGGACGCGACGTTGACGATACGGCCCCCCGTATACGTGCCCGGCGCGGCGCCGCGGGCACGCGCGATCATGCGCTTCGCGACTTCCTGGGCCACGAAGAAGGCGCCCCGGGCGTTGACGTCGAACACGTAGTCGAAGTCGTCGGGCGTGACGTCGACCAGCTTCTGCGTGGTGCTCACGCCGGAGTTGTTGATGAGGATGTCGATGACGCCCATCTCCGTCTCGGCATGGGCGACGGCGGCCTTGATGCTGTCGGGGTCCGTGACGTCGAGCTCGACGACGTGCGCGTCGCCGCCGGCGGCCTCGATCTCGGCGCGCAGCGTCTTCAGGCGCTCGACGCGGCGCGCGGCGAGCACGACGCCGGCACCGGAGTCCGCCAGCGTCTTCGCGAATTGCGCGCCCAGTCCGCTGGAGGCGCCGGTGACGAAGGCCACGCGGCCCGCCAGGTCGATCTTCATGCCCATGATGGCCTCTTTCCTGTTTGTTCGTTGCGACCCGGGGGACGGCGGCCGCCGCGACGGCGGGCGTCCAGACCGGGATTAGATGGATCGCACCATAGCATGGGCCGCAAAAATCGAACGATCGTGCTATTTCACGGTCGGACGCCCTTAGAATGCCTGTCCATCGGCTCCGACCGGCGCCCCCAGGATCTCCCATTCCCCAGGAACGCTCCTCATGACTTCGGCAGAACTCATTGCTCAATACGGCCCGCGCGAGGCGATGGAATACGACGTCGTGATCGTCGGTGCCGGCCCCGCCGGGCTGTCCACCGCGATCCGCCTCAAGCAGCTCGCCGCCGCGGCCGGCAAGGAGGTCTCGGTGGTGGTGCTCGAGAAGGGTTCCGAGCCGGGCGCGCACATCCTGTCCGGCGCCGTGATGGACCCGATCGCCATCAACGAGCTGCTGCCCAACTGGCAGGCCGACGGCGGCCCGCTGCTGCAGCCGGTGACGGGCGACGAGTTCCTGTTCCTGTCCGAGACGGGCCAGACGAGCGTGCCCGAGTGGCTGATGCCCATGCCCTTCCACAACAAGGGCAACTACGTCGTCAGCCTCGGCAACGTCGTCAAGTGGATGGCCGGCCAGGCCGAGGCGCTGGGCGTCGAGATCTTCCCCGGCTTCGCGGCGGCGGAGGTGCTGTACGACGACAAGGGCGCCGTCAAGGGCGTGGCCACCGGCAACGTCGGCGTGGGCCGCGATGGCGAGCCGCACGACGGCTTCCAGCTGGGCATGGAGCTGCACGGCAAGTACACGATCTTCGCGGAAGGCGCGCGCGGCCATCTCGGCAAGCAGCTGATCTCGAAGTTCGACCTGCTGGCGGGCCGCGACGCCCAGAGCTGGGCGATCGGCATCAAGGAGCTGTGGGAGATCCCGGCCGACAAGGCGAGGCCCGGCCACGTGGTGCACACCGGCGGCTGGCCGATGATGGACGACACCTTCGGCGGCGGCTTCCTGTACCACCTCGAGGGCAACAAGGTCACGCTCGGCTTCGTGATCGGCCTCGACTACCAGAACCCGTGGATGAGCCCGTTCGAGGAGATGCAGCGCTGGAAGACGCACCCGTCCATCCGCGCGCACATCGAGGGCGGCAAGCGCCTGTCGTACGGCGCCCGCGCCATCAACAACGGCGGCCTGCAGTCCCTGCCCAGGATGGTGTTCCCGGGCGGCGCGCTGGTGGGCTGCGACGCCGGCACGCTCAACGCGTCGCGCATCAAGGGCAGCCACGCCGCGATCAAGACGGGCATGCTGGTGGCCGAGGCCGCGTTCGCCGCGCTGCAGGCCGGCCGCCAGGGCGACGAGCTCGCGGCCTACCCCGAGGCCTTCGAGAAGAGCTGGCTGCACACCGAGCTGCAGCGCACCAAGAACTTCAAGCTGTGGTTCAAGAAGGGCAAGCTCATCGGCAACCTGATGACGGGCATCGAGCAGTGGCTGATGCCCAAGCTGGGCATGATCCCGCCGTGGACGCTGCACAACTCCAAGAAGGACAACGAGACGCTGCTGCCGGCCGACCAGTGCCCGAAGATCGCCTACCCCAAGCCCGACAACAAGCTCACCTTCGATCGCCTCAGCTCGGTGTTCGTCAGCAACACCAACCACGCGGAAGACCAGCCGGTGCACCTGACGCTCAAGGATGCCTCGGTGCCGGTGGCCATCAACCTGGCCAGGTACGCCGGCCCCGAGAGCCGCTACTGCCCGGCCGGCGTCTACGAATTCGTCAAGAACGAGGACGGCAGCGACCGCCTGCAGATCAACGCGCAGAACTGCGTGCACTGCAAGACCTGCGACATCAAGGACCCGACGCAGAACATCGTGTGGGTCACGCCGGAAGGCGGCGGCGGGCCGAACTACGTCGGCATGTAAGGCGCCCTCCGCGCTGCTCCCGCAAGCCCTCTTCGGAGGGCTTTTTCGTTTCGGCTTGTCCGTGAAACTCC
>JBJMWE010000256.1:0-3969 GCA_045810285.1 Vitreoscilla sp.
CGCGGTGCTGGCCACTGGCCTGAGCTACCTGGCGCTCACGCGCTATGACGCCTCGGCGCTGCGCTACGTCGGTGCCAAGGTCGACTCGTCCACCGTGCTGCTGACCTCGTTCGTCGCCTACGCGCTGTCCAACACGATCGGCCTGGGCCCGCTGTCCGGCGGCGTCGTCCGCATGCGGCTGTACTCGGCGGCCGGCGTCGAGCCGCCGCAGATCGCGCGCGTCATCGTCTTCAACGCGGTCGCGTTCGGCCTGGGCATGGTGTTCTTCGGCGCCGTCGGTCTGCTGTGGGGCGCGCACGACGTGGCGAGGCTGCTGCACACGCACGGGTGGGCGATCCGGCTGCTGGCGGCGGCGATGCTGCTGCTGCTGATCGGTCTGCTCTGGCTGTGCGTGCGCCGACGCTCGGTGGGCATCGGCCGCGGCTGGCGCTTGCAGCTGCCGCCGGCCGAACTGGCGCTCCGCCAACTCGGCATCTCCGCCATCGAGCTGGCAGCGTCCGCCACCGTGCTGTGGCTGCTGCTGCCGGCCGGCAAGATCCCGCTCGCCGCCTTCGTCGCGTTCTACGCGATCGCGGTGACCGCCGGCATCGTCAGCCACGTTCCGGGCGGCGTGGGCGTGTTCGAGACGGTGATGCTGCTGGTGGCCGGCAACGGCGTGCCGCGCGATGCGATGCTGGGTGCGCTGCTGCTCAATCGAGGCGTCTACTACTTGCTGCCGCTGGTCGTCGCCGCAGCCCTGCTGATCGTCTATGAACTTCGCTCGGGCGTGGTGGCGCCGGTGGGCCGGATGGCGGTGCGGCTCAGTCCCAGCCTCATGGCGGCGTTGACCCTGATCGCGGGGATCTGGCTGATCGTGTCCGGCGTCACGCCGTTCACCGAGGACGCCCGCGACGTCCTGATCGCGCTGCATGTCCCGCTGCCGGTCGTCGAGGCCTCCCATTTCCTGGGCAGCGTGGCCGGCCTGGGCCTGGTGCTGGTGGCCCGCGGCCTGCGGCACCGGCTCGACGTCGCCTGGTGGATCGCGTCCGCGCTGGCCGTCGTCGCCGCGGTCCTGGCGCTGCCCAAGGGCATCGCGCTGCACGAGGCGGCGCTGCTGCTGACGCTGGCGGCGCTGCTGGTGGTGTCGCGACGCCAGTTCGACCGCCGGTCCTCGCTGCTGGCGCAGCATCTGGAGCCCGAATGGATCGTGGCCATCGGCGGCATCGTCATCGCATGCGCCTGGGTGCTGTTCTTCGCGTACAAGGAGGTCGCCTACAGCCATGCACTCTGGTGGCAATTCGAGATCGACGGCCAGGCGCCGCGCTCGCTGCGCGCACTGACCGCGGTCGCGCTGCTCGCGCTCGGGTACGGTCTGTGGCAGGTGCTGCGGCCGCCGGCCGGCGCGCTGGCAGCCGTGACGGCCGAGGAACTCGAGCGCGCCGCGGCGATCATCCGCGCCAACCCGTCGTCGGACGCCTGCTACGCGCTGGTCGGCGACAAGCACCTGATGTTCTCGCCGTCGGGCCGCAGCTTCCTGATGTTCGGCAAGCATGGGCGCTCCTGGGTCGCGCTGTTCGGCCCCTTCGGCGATGCGGGCGAGTTCGCCGACATGGCGTGGCAGTTCATCGAGATGGCGACCGACCACGGGGGCCGGGCGGCGTTCTACCATGTACGGCCGCCGACGCTGCCGCTGCTGCTCGATTGCGGCCTGCACCTGTTCAAGCTCGGCGAGCATGCCCAGGTCGACCTGCCCGGCTTCGACCTCAAGGGAGCCAGCCGCGCCAACCTGCGGACCGCCGTGAACCGCGCCGAGCGAGAGGGGCTGCGCTTCGAGATCGTCGACGCCGCCGGGGTCGATGCGCTGCTGCCCGCGCTGCGGGCGGTCTCGGACGCGTGGCTCGCGACGCACCGCAGCGACGAGAAGGCGTTCTCCGTCGGGCGTTTCGCCGACGACTACCTGCGCCGGTTCGCCGTGGCGGTCGTGCGGCGCGACGACCGCATCATTGCGTTCGCGAACCTATTGACGACGGACGTCCATGAGGAAGCGGCGCTCGACCTGATGCGCCACCTTCCCGACGCTCCCCCTGGAACGATGGATTTCCTGATGGTGCGCATCCTGCAGCACTTGCAGGCGCAGGGCTATCGCCGGTTCGGCCTGGGCATGTCGCCGATGGCCGGCATGGCCCGGCGCAGCGGTGCGCCCAAATGGCAGCGTGTCGCACGGCTCGTGTACGAGCATGGCAACGGGTTCTACAACTTCCGCGGCCTGCGCAGCTTCAAGGACAAGTTCGCTCCGGTCTGGGAAGCCCGCTTCCTGGCGGCGCCACGCGGACTGGCCGCTGCCTTCATCCTCGCCGACGTGACCACGCTGATCGGCGGCTCCAAGGTTCCGCAGAAGCCATGAATACGCCTCGTTCCACCCTGGGCCACCGCCTCCGGCGCTCGTTCGCCGTGCTCGCCGCGTCGCTGGGCGCGATCGCGGCCGCGGCCGCGGGCCCGCTGCCGGCCGCGTCGTCGCCCCGGCCTGCCCCATTGGCGCACGGCCTGTTCAGCGATATCAGCGTCCATCGTCCGGCCCTCGCGGCACGGCAGTTCGTGATGCTGCTGACGGCCGGGACGGCGCCGGATGCGCGCGAACGCGCGATGCTGCGCACCATGGTCGATGCCGGCGCGATGGTCGCCACCGTGCCCTTCGCGCCCTTCTATCGCCGGCTCGCGGCGCAGGACGGCCGCTGTACCTATGGCCCGGGCGCCTTCGAGAACCTTGCGCGCTACCTGCAGGCCTACGAACAGGTGCCGGGCTACCTGCTGCCGATGGTCGCCGGCGCGGACAGGATGGCGTCCTACGCCCATACGCTGCTTGTCCAGGCCCCGGCAGGCACGTTCGCCGCCGGGCTGGCGCTCGCCCCGCGTCCGCTGACGCTGGAGCCGCCGCCCTGCGTATCCAACACGGTTGCCGCGGGCCCGCCCGGCGCATCGGGCGCCCGCGGCGCTTCGCCTGCAACGCCCTGGATCACGGTTCCCGCGAGCATGGCTGCAACGTCGGGCGGCGCCGTGGATCCGATGGCCGAATTCGGCCACGCCTTCCGCCGCGTCGCCGGACAGCAACCTGCGCTCGGCGCCCCGCCGTCCGAGCTCGGCGGCCTGCCCATCGTCGAGGTGCCCGTCGGGCAGCCCGGCAAGCGCTTCGTGGTGCTGCTGTCGGGCGACGGTGGCTGGGCGGGCATCGACAAGAGCCTGGGCAACGCCTTCGCTGCGCGCGGCGTGCCGGTCGCTGGCGTCGACTCGCTGCGCTACTTCTGGAGCGCCCGCACGCCCGACGAACTGGCCGCCGACCTCGACCGCATCATCCGCTACTACTCGGCGCACTGGGGTCGAGGCGAGGTGCTGCTCGTCGGCTACTCGCAGGGAGCCGACGTCCTGCCCTTCGCACTCAACCGCCTGCCCGCGGCCACGCGCGCGAGCGTGCGCCTGACCGCCCTGCTGGGCCCGGGCCAGAAGGCCTCGTTCGAATTCCACGTGTCCAACTGGATAGGCCCGGGCGGCGACCGGCCGATCGCACCGGAGGCGCTCAAGCTCGTGGCCACCGACACGCTGTGCATCTATGGCCTGGAGGAGAAGGATTCACTGTGCCCCGAGCTGGCGCCCGGCCACGCGCGCGTGGAGCCGCTCAAGGGCGGACACCATTTCGGCGGCGACTACGACGCGCTGGCCGGACTCATCCTGGACGCGACGCCGCCCTGATGCCGCGTGACGCCGGCGCGGCCCGAGCGCCCGGCCCGTTCGGCCGCATGAGAAAAGCCCCAGAAGATCGCTCCTCTGGGGCTTCGCATCGGTTGGCGGAGTTGGAGGGATTCGAACCCTCGATGCAGCTCATCACCGCATGCTCCCTTAGCAGGGGAGTACCTTCGACCACTCGGCCACAACTCCAACCTAAGCTGGCATTCTAGCCTGGATTTCGCGGGCCGATCAAGCAGCGGAGGCCGGTTC
>JBJMWE010000257.1:0-22722 GCA_045810285.1 Vitreoscilla sp.
AAACACAAAACCAACTCCACGAACATCCGAAAAGACCCGACGCCGGCGTTCGCCCAGCGCGCCCAGGACAGGCGCGGAGACATCGACAGCACGGCAAAGGCCATGACCAGCAGGCCGGAGAGGATGTCGCTGCGTCCCAGGAGCATGCTGCGCACCGCGGGGTTGGCAAGATGGCGATCCAGCGTCACGTGGCGCACCGCGGCGCTGAACTCGGTCGTGTCGAAACTGCCGAAGGCAAATGGGCTGGCCAGCAGCCAGGCGCCCAGCAGCAGGTTCAGCCAGTGCGCCCACGACAGGTCGACGTGGCTCGCGGGCATCCTGCCGGACGGGTGCTCGCTGTGCGGCGTCCGGGCAGGCGGCTTCGGCGCGCCGCCATCGTGCGCGCGCGGGCTTCGGGCCTCGACGCCGTCCGCCGCGACCAGCGCGCTGTCCAGATGGTTGGCCTTGTACCAGCCGACGGGATCCTTCCTCAGCGCGTCGAGCATGACCGGCAAGGTCGCTCGCAGCGAGTGGGCGGGCGCCCAGCCCAGCAGTGTCCGTGCGCGGCTCGTGTCGATCTCATAGTGGTCGCTCGCGATCTCGACCATCCACGGGCGAACGAACGGATCTTCCTGGAGCACCTTGTCCTGCGTCCACGCGCCAGCCTCGGCGATGGGCGCGGGGATTCGCAAGGTGGGCCACGGCTGGCCATGAAGCTGTTGCCCGACGGCCTGCTGGATCTCGTCGAAACCCATCACGTCGGACTCGCCGAGCAGGAAGGTCACGTCGGGCGGCAACATGCTCCGACGCTCGATGGCGCGCTCCAGCGCATCGATCAGGTCGGCCAGGTGCAGGTAGGGTTGCCCAGCGCCCAGATCGCCGGGATAGAGGTGGCTGATCAGTCGACGTTCGTGGATCCGCGCGATCTGGTGATCGAGGAAGGCCGCGTGGCAGAGCTCGTCGTAGACACCGGCGGCCCGCAATACCACGAGCGGGATCTTGCCGTGCTGCTCGTGCAGCAGCCGTTCCGTCCGGATCTTCGAAGCCGGGTAGGGCAGGCGGTCGGAGAGCGGCGCATCCTCGTCGATCTTCCTCCCGTGCCCCGACGGGACATGGACGAGGAGACTGCTCATGAACACGAACTGCTCGAGCTCGAACGACTGCAATGCTTGCAGCAGGCGTTCCGTGCCATGGACGGTGACGGCGTCGTACTTGGGATCGTCCTCGCCCGTCAGGTCGAAGTAGGCCGCCAGATGGATCACCGAGGCGATGCGACCGCCGTGCGCGGCGCGGACGCGGGCCAGGGCGGCGCGCACGCTGTCGTCCGACGTGACGTCGAGCGGGATGAACTCCGCAGCGGTGCGCTTCTTCGGCGCCTCGCGATCGCAGGCGATCACGTCGTAGCGGCCTGCCAGGCGGTCGACGACCGCCGAGCCGACAAAGCCGGCTGCGCCGGTGACGATGATGGTGTCCTTGCGATTCGTCATGTCGTGAATCGGCGCGCGGTGTCCCGTAGGAAAAGCGAGGGCGGCAAGGCGCATTCCGGGTGGGCTGCCGACAGTCGATGTCGTTGCAGCTCTTCGTGTGCGATGTCAACGGGCCTCGTTCACGGCATCCAGACGCGAGCTGGCGAGCAGCAGGAGCACTTCATCGTCCGTGGTCTGCTCGAAATTCTCGTACCACTGGCCGACGGCTCGGAAGGGCCGAGGCGTGTTGACACAGACCACTTCGTCGGCCACGGCGCGCAGTTCGTTGCAGGTCTCGGCGGAGGCCGTCGGCACCGCCACGACGATGCGCTGCGGATCCTGCGTGCCGACGGCCTTGACGGCGGCCAGCATCGTCGAACCGGTCGCCAGGCCATCGTCGACGAGGATCACCGTGCGCCCTCGAAGCGCCGGCGGCTGCCGTGCATCGCGGTACAGGCGTTCCCGTCGGTCGAGCTCGCGCTGTTCGGCTCGAACGACCGCCTCGATGGCATCGGCCGGAATGTCGAGGATGCGCGTGACGTTGTCGTTGAGAATGCGCACGCCGCCGGTCGCAAGCGCACCCATCGCATACTCCTCGTTTCCCGGAATGCCGAGCTTTCGAACGACGAAGACGTCGAGCGGGGCATGCAGCGTCGTCGCCACTTCGTAGGCGACCGGCACCCCGCCGCGCGGCAACGCGAGCACGATGACGTCGGACCGGTTCGCGTAGCCTGTGAGCACCTGCGCCAGTGCGCGGCCGGCGTGGCGGCGATCGCGGAAAACGGGGGCGTTCATGTCGGTTCCTTCGTCTCTTCGCATGGCCGCAGTCGGCATGATCCGGACAGCGGCAATTGAAGTGCGGCAACCGATATTCCTTGACGCGACTCCGATCCTCGTTCGGCGCCCCTCGTGATGCTGACTGGAGCCTCCCTCGCGGAGGGGCTGGGGACCCGTGCCTGCCAGTGTGCTGTCCCGAAAGTTCGCACGCGCGATACGGCTGCAAACGAGCCGAAGCGTCGTTGCAAAGCCTCGCCGTACCGCCCGGTACGACTCGCCTTTGCGCCTAGCTCCGACTCGTTTGCAGCGCGTCTCGCCTGCGCGCGAACTTCCGGGACAGCACACTAGCCCGTGATCAACGACAGCGAGCGCACGCCCGGCACGTCCCGCAGCGTGCGCGCCGCCGCCTTCGAGGCATCGCCGCTGCCCTCGGGCATGAACACGTCGAGGTGGCCGGCCTCGACGTTGATGCGCCGCACCTGGCCGGCCAGCGCGGCCGAGGCGCGCACCCTGGCGCCCACCTGCCCGGCGATCACCGCGTCGCCGCGGACGACGACGTACACCGGCTGGCCCGCGGCCGCCACGTAGAGGCCGCGTGCGAGGTCGCCGCCGGCCGTGGCCGGGAGCGACGCGACCTGCACGGCGCCGCGGCCGCCCAGGTCGGCGCCCGCGGTCGCGAGCGCCAGTACCTGTTCGAGCCGCACGAGGTCGGCCGTCCCGACGAGCGATTTCAGCGACAGCAGCGCGTCGAACGCGGCGCCGGCGTGCGTGGCCGCCGCCTCCGGTTGCCCGCCGTCGCGCTCGCGCAGCGCGAGGTCGGCCAGCACCTTGAAGCGCTGGCGGCGCGCGGCGTCGGTGGCGGCGGTCAGGCCCAGCCAGCGCTGCGCGGGCGCGGCCGCGAAGTCGGCCGGCAGGCGGTCCGCGGCGAGGGCCTGGCGCGTCGCGGCGACCTGCTGCAGGAGCCGCAGGGTCGCCGGGTCGGACGGGGTGCCCGCGGCCCCGCCGACGCGGTCGGCGTTGCGCAGCGCGTCGAGCGCCTCGTCGACCTGGTCCGTGTCGAGGAAGGCGCTCGCGGCGTCCAGGTACATCGCCGCGGCCTGCCCCGGCTTGCCGATCTTCTCGTAGCCGCCGGCCAGCAGGGCCTTCTCCAGCTGCAGCGGCTGCCAGGGCTCGCCACGAGCGGCGCGCTGGCCGGCGACGGCGATGGCGTGCTCGAGCTGGAAGATGCCGTTCGTCGAGCTGCCGCCCGTCCATTCGCCGCGCTGCGCGTACCAGCGCCCGAGCGTGGTGTGGAAGCGCTGCATCGCCGCCAGGTCCCGGCTCTGGTAGGCGCCGGCCTTGCCGAAGAACAGCTCGTTGACCAGCCAGCGCTGCTGCTCCTGGTTCGGGTCGAGCTGCGGCTCGCGCGACAGCAGCGACAGCGTGGCGCGCGCCAGCTCGAGCCGCGTCGGCCACGCGTCCTTCATCTGCGGGTTGTACTGGTATTCCTCGTAGCCGGGGCAGAACTGCATGGCCACGTGCAGACGGCGCAGCGCGCGCGCCGGCGTGGCGCGCGCCTCGGGCGCCTGCGCGGTGGCGAGCGCGAGCTGGGCCAGCACGGACCGCCGCACCGGGCCGCCAGCCCACCAGCCGTACGACGGCGGCGTCTCCGGGTTGGCGACGAAGCGCGCGGCGTCGGCCAGCGGCGGCCAGTCCAGCGGCAGTCCCGCGAACGTGGTGGGGCCTACCCAGCCCTGGCGCGCCACCAGCGAGACCCAGTCGAGCACCACGCGCTCGCGCAGCTCGGCGTCCGTTTCCCGCGCAAGGATCTGTCGATAGCCGCTGTCGACGACCGCCGGGAAGGTGCTCTCCCAGCCCATGAGCTTCGCGCGCAGTTCGGCCGCACGTTCCGGCGCCGTGGCGTACAGGGCCACGATGGCCTGGGGCGGCGCGGGATCGACCGGCGCCGCGGCGGCGGCCTGCTGGTAGGCGGCGAGCGCGGCGTCGAACTTGCCTTCGTCGCGATAGAGCCGGCCCAGCTGCAGCGCGGCGCGGCCGGTGCGGCCCGCGTCCGCGGCCATCGCCTGCCGCAGGGCGGCCTCCGCGGCCTCCTCGCGACCCAGCCCCAGGTAGACGAGCGCGAGATTGCGCAGCGTCGCCTCGTGCGTGGGCTCCTCGGCCAGCACCGCGCGGTAGCGCTCCTCGGCGCTCGCCAGCAGGGCGGGCGCGTCATCGGGATGCAGCCGCGCCTGGCGCTGCGCGAGGTAGCCCTGCGAGTAGCGCACGAGCGAACGGCACGAGCGCGCCGCCTCGGCGCTGCCGCACTGGGCGGCCGCCGCGTCCAGGCTGGCCTGCGCGTCGGGCCAGCGGCCCTGGTCCTGCAGGACCTGCGCGGCGCGCGCGGCGTCGCGCGCCGCGTCGTACGGATCGTTGCCCATCGCCGCCGGGCAGGCGGCGGCGACGCACAGGGCGGCGGCGGCGCGCGCCCAGGTTGCGACGCGCACGCGGGTTGACGCAGGAGGTCTCATCGCGGCGCTCCCCGGAAATCGACGCGCTCGGGCGGCACCGGCTTGCTGCAGGGCTGCAGCGGCAGGTACTCCGTGACGTAGACGGCGCGCACGGCCACCAGCTCCGGCCGGGCGCGGCCCAGGTCGGCGAGGCCGTCCTGCGCGGGCACGGGTTCCGTGAACAGCCGCCCGCGCAGGGCGTTCGGCGCGTGCGCGGCCTCGCGCGGCGCGAAGTCGCCGCTGGCGCGCGCCAGGAACTCCTTGAGCACCGGCCCCGCGCCGGAGGGCAGCATGTTCTCGATGCGCAGCATGCTCTTGAAGTCCATGCACAGGTCGGTCTTGCGAAACGGGATCACCCAGCCGACCGGGTCCTTCCAGAGCGCCGCCTCGCTCGCGATCGGCACCTTGCTGAGCACCTGGCGCACGAGGGCCTGCTTGTCGACGTCGACCAGCCGCAGCGCCACTTCCTGCGCGAAGGCGTCGACGCCGCCGGTCGGTTCGGCATAGCGCTCGTCGGAGCGGAAGCGCCAGACGAGCGGCAGCGCCGCAGGAACGCCCGCCAGCTCGAGGCGCAGCTGCGTCTCCTTGAACTGGTGCGAACCGGCGTCAGGAGCGACGTCGAGGTGGAGCACGAGGCGCTGCGGGCCGGCGCTGCCCGCGTCGAATTCGGCGAAGCCCATCTGCTGGCTCAGCCAGGCGGCCACGTCGGCGGCGACCCTGGACTGCAGTTCGTCGCGCCTGGCCCCGAACTGGCCCTGCCAGCGCGGCACGTTCAGGTCGAAGGCCACGCCCACGGCCGGCCGGTCGAGCGCGCCCGCCGGCAGGAGGACGCCGGCGGCGATCGCGCCGAGGATCGTTCGCGACAGCTTGTTCATTCGATGTCTCCCACGAGCTGGTCCTGCACCTCGTCCTTGCCCACGACCAGGTCGCTGCGCGCGAAGACGTGCTTCTGGTCGTTGGTCAGCGTGACCCGCAGCGCCTGGCCCGGCTCCAGGCCGGCCGCGAGCGGCAGCACGCCGGTCTCGCGCCACGCGAGGAGCTGGTGCGCCGCGAGCGCATCGCTCACGACGCGCGCCTGGAGCTCGGTGCGCCACGTGGCCTGCCAGTCGGCGGGGATGGCCTGCGCGCGGCCCAGGAACAGCGCGGTCGCCGGCGTGCGCGAGCTGGCGAGCAATGTCTCGGTGCCGCCGGCGCCTACGGCCACGACGCGCAGCTCGGCACCGCCGGCGTCCTTCCAGGAGCCGAGGGCGATCTCGGTGAAGCGCAGCAGGACGCTCGGCGAACGCCGCAGGTCGGTGCCCGGGCGCACCCGCACGCCGAGGATCGGGAAGACGTCGATCGTCTTGGGCACGTAGCCCTCGACGTCCAGGCGATACGGCCGCCCGAACGGCGTCGCGGGCAGGATGAAGCGGGCCGGCTTGTCCTTGTCGACCGGCGCCTGCGCATGCGGCGTCGTGGAGGCGCCGTCCAGCGCCCGCAGCGTGACGCGCCCCAGCCGACCGCCATCCTCGGCCAGGACGACGACCGACGTCCACGTCAGCATGACCGTGGCGCACAGGAGGTAGGCGACCACGATGACGCGCCAGGTGACGCGCCGCGCGACCGCCGCCCGCAGGCGGCTGCGCAGCGCCTTGTCGTCGGCCTCGTCGAGGAACCACGGCAGGATGCCGATCGCGAAGGTCAGCGCCGCCGCCAGGCTGGCCATGGCGACCGGCTGGCTGCTGCCGATGCCCAGGTGGTGGTCGGACCAGAGGAACAGCACGCCGGCCAGCGGGATGAGCGCGAGCACGCGGATCGGCCAGTCGCCGGCCGGCACGGTGGCGGCCACGACGGGCTTGTCGGCGGGCGTGTCGGCGGGGGGCGCCGCGGTTTCGGACATGGTCGGGCCTGCGTCGTGCGGACCCGGCAACTAGACACGCAAATCCCGGCGCTGTCGATCCACCAGATGATGGAGGTGCGCCGCGCGCGTCCGTGCCAGGGGCCGCGCCGCCCGACGCCCGGCGTCCGTCAGCGCGGGAGGCCCTTCAGGTGCTCGCGCCGCAGCGCCTTCTGCAGCGCCGCGATCGCCGCCTGGTCGCCGTCCAGGAACATGCGGCCCTCCGGGCGACGCGTCTCGGGATGGTGCAGCTGCGCCCACTGGCTCAGCGCCGCGATCACCGGCAGCAGCGAGATGCCCAGCTCGGTCAGGCTGTAGATCGCCTTCTGCGCGTGGGAGGGATCGTCGGCGCGCGTGATGAAGCCGCGCTCCACCAGCATCGCCAGGCGGTCGGCCAGCACGTTGCTGGACACCCCTTCCTCCGATTGCAGGAACTCGCGGAAGTGGCGCTTGCCCGCGAACATCATGTCGCGGATGACCAGCAGCGTCCATCGATCGCCGACGATTTCGAGGCCGGTGCTGATCGGGCAGGTGGAGCGGGTGTCCTGGCGCATGGGTGCATTCTAAAACCACTTGCAATTCAAGATCGGTCTGCGTAGGATTGACCACTCTTGAAATGCAACCAGTCAAGGAGACCCGCGATGAGCTACCAGCGCTACCAGGGCAGCTGCCACTGCCAGGCCGTGAAGTACGAAGCCTCGATCGACCTCGCCGAGGGCAGCAACCGGTGCAACTGCTCGTTGTGCAGCAAGGCGCGCGCATGGTTCGCCTTCGTGCCGGGCGAGCGCTTCCGCATCACCCAGGGCGAGGATGCGCTGTCGCACTACCGCTGGACGCCCGCGAGCAAGGCCGAGCCCTTCCTCGACTACGCGTTCTGCTCGCGCTGCGGCATCCGCCTGTACGGCACCGGCGACGCGCCGCAGATGGGCGGGCGCTTCTACGCCGTCAACGTCCCCACGCTGGACGACGCCGACCGCGAGGCGCTCGTGGCCGCGCCGCTGCGCTTCGTCGACGGCGCGCACGACCGCTTCGATCGCGCGCCCGAGGACACGCGCCTGATGTGACGTCAGGCCGCCGGCTTCGCGCGCCAGAAGACGCCACTGGCATGCACCTCGACGAAGGGCTCGTGGCCGGGGGCCGGCTTCAGGGCGGGGGCGTGGCGCGTCATTGGGCCGGCCCCTCGATCACGCCGCAGGCCACGCGCGCGCCGCCGCCGCCGAGCGCGGCCGGGTGGTCGGCGTGGTTGTCGCCGCCGGCGTGCACCATCAACGCGTGGTGCGCGACATCGGCCAGCTTCAGGCGCGGCGCGAGCACCGGCTGCGCGGCGGCGCCGTCGGCCGATACGTAGAGCGGCGGCAGGTCGCCCAGGTGGCCGTCGCCCCAGGGTTCGCCGTGGTGCTTGCTGGCCAGCGGGTCGAGGTGGCCGCCGGCGGCGCCGGCGGGCGTCGCGACGCCGTCCTTGGTCGAGGGCGCGCAGGACGCGTTCTCGTGCACGTGGAAGCCGTGCAGGCCCGGCGGCAGGCCGGCGAGCGACGGGTACAGCGCGAGCCCGTAGCGGGTCTCGACGAGCCGCACGGTGCCGACGACGGGACCGGTGCCGTCGGTCTGGGCCAGATTGAGCGTGACGGTGGCCTCGGCGGCCTGCGACAGCGCGGGGGCCAGCATGGCGGCTCCGAGCGCGAGGAGGAGGGTGGTCTTCATGTTTCGGTTCCCGAGGAGGTGGATGGTGCGATGCGACGTGCGGCGGCTCACCAGCCGGTCGACACGTACTTGTTGCCGTGCGCCTGGTAGTCGGCGATGGCCGTCTTCAGCTGCGTGACCTGCTCGCAGGAGCCGCCGCATTCGGCCTGCAGCGACGCGAGGCGCGCCTGCGCCTTGGGCAGGTCGCCCTTCATCAGGTACAGCTCGCCGGAGTATTCGAGCGTGTTGCGGTGGTGCGGGTCGATGCGCAGCGCCGCGTCGTAGTATTTCTCGGAGCCCGCGAGGTCGGGCGTCTTGCCCTTGCGCAGCGCGAAGCCCATCAGGTTGTTCCAGTCGGCGCTGCCGGCGTCGTTGACGCGACGCAGTTCCTCGAGCGCGCCGCTCCAGTTGCGGGCGGCGATCAGCGAGCGGGCCGGGGCGAGCTTGTCGGCGGACGCGCGCGCGGGCGGGGCTTCGGGCGGGCTGTCGGAAGCGTGCGCGAGCGCGGCGCCGAGGGCCAGGAGGGCGGCCGTGGCGGCCAGGGTCAGGGGGCGGTGGATGGCTTGCATAAGGGCTCCATTTGACGTTCGACGGGACATCCGAGGAATCCCACGCACTTACGGCGCCGGTCGCGAGACGGATCACGATCGGCGAAGAAAAAGTTGGCCGAGGCGGTCACCAGACCTTCGCGCAGGCGCCTTCGGCGATGAACGGCCGGGTCGGCGACGCCGGGGCGGCGCCGGCCGCCTCGCTGCTCAGGCCCAGGTGCGTCATCCTGCCCAGCAGCGACTCGGCCGGCGCCGGCAGCGCGATCGTGCCGGCCTGGCCCGGGGTGGCCCAGCTGCCGACGCGCCGCGGCGTCGTGTCGGCGTCGCTCCAGGCCCAGACGGTCAGCGCCTGTCCGGGCTCGATGGCCACGGGCCGCAACGGCCGCACGGTCAGCACGTTGCCGTGGCGGCGCGCGGCGGTGGCCAGCAGCGGGCGGCCCTGCGTGTCCTGGAGCACACCGACATAGCTGGCCGGGGCGGCGCCCGAGGCGGCTTCCATGTCGAACGTCTGCGGGCGCAGCACGAGCAGCGACCACGACAGCAACGCCCCCGCCGCAAGGCCCGCTGGCCAGCGCAGCCAGCCCGCGAGCGGGCCGGCCCGCTCGCGCGGCCTGCGCGCGTCTCCCGCGGGCGCGCGCTCGTCGCGCTCGAACAGCCGCCGCTGCACGCCGTCCCACACGCGCGGACGCGGCGCGGGCGAGCCGGGGGCGCCTTCTTCCAGCGTCTGCAGCACGCCCTGCCAGTCGGCCAACGCCTTGGCGGCGACGGGAGAGCCCGCGACGACGCGCGTGAACCGGCGCGCCGCGCCCGGCGACAGCGTGCCGAGCGCGTGGGCGCGGGCCAGTGCGTCGAGGAGTTCGGGTCGCAGGTAGTTCATGACGCGGCCATCCCGCGGCCCTGCAGGCACGCTCGCAGGTAGTCCAGGCCGCGGCGCACCCAGGCCTTGGCGGTGCCCAGCGGCGCCTCGAGCGCGTGCGCGACCTCGACGTGCGTCAGCCCCTGGTAGTACACGAGCGCGAGCGCCTGGCGCTGCGCGGGCGTCAGCTGGCCCATGCATTCCTGCACGCCGATGCGCTGGATGGCCGCGTCGAGCCACTGCTCGGGGCCGGCGCCCGGCGCCGCCAGGGCGGCGATGCGCTCGGAGTCGTCGTCGCCGTGCGCGTTCACCAGCGCGTTGGAGCGCGAGCGCCGCAGGTCGATGGCGCGGTTGCGCACGATGTTGATCAGCCAGGTCATCGGCAGCCCCAGGCGGGCGTCGTACATCCCGGCCGAGTGCCAGACCTTGACGAACGCGTCCTGCAGCACCTCCTCTGCGAGGTCGCGATGCTGGAGCACGCGCCAGGCGATCGCCAGCAGGGTGCCGGACGTCGCCCGGTACAACTGCTCGAACGCCTGGCGGTCGCCGAGCGCGACGTGCGCCATCCAGCGCGCCAGGTCGTCGTTGTCGGGGGCTTGGTGGGTCTTCGCGATGGTCTCCAGGGGTTGCGCGGTGCGTCCGGCGCGCGCGGGTGTCCGACGCGCAGGGTAGTCGGGTTTCGCGGATCGCGCACGACGTTGCAAGCACTTACGACGTCGCGGCGCGGACGGACGCAACTGGTCACGAAAATGGCCCATCGGCCGATTGGCCGAGGATGCTGGAATGAGGCAGTGCGCGTGCATGCCAACGCAGAAGAAGCTGTCATCCTGCGCGCAGTCGCAGGATCCACCGCTGCCGCGAGGTGACCTCGTGGACGGTGCCGCACCTGGAAGGCGACGGCCTGGCTGGCGTGGATCCTGCGACTGCGCGCAGGATGACGCTGGGTGGGGGTCCGACCGCCCCGTGCCAGGTCGTTTCCCGCCCCGCTACCGCGCCAGCGCGGCGCACTGACGGGTGGCGACGGCGCCGCCCGTGAACGTCATCAGCTGGCCGGCTGCCATCGGCTTCCAGGCCTCGTTGCGGGTCAGCGGTTCCGTGGCGACGATGGCCACGCGGTCGGCCGGGCCGGTGTGGGGCGCGAAGTCCACCATCAGGTCCTTGTCGGCCAGCACGGGCGCGCCGAACGGGTGTTCGCGCACGACGTAGTGCAGCTGCGTCGAGCAGTGCGCCCACAGCGCCTGCCCGTTGGACAGCAGCATGTTGAAGGTGCCGTGCCGGTGCAGCTGCGGCAGCAGCTCGGACAGCGTGATCGACAGCTCGTCGATGGCCGGCACGCCCGCGTGGGCCTTGGACAGCTCCTGCATCAACCAGCAGAACGCGTGCTCGCTGTCAGTGTCGCCCACGGGCCGGAAGGTGCCGTGCAGGCGCGGGCGGAAGTCCTTCAGGTCGCCGTTGTGGGCGAACACCCAGTAGCGGCCCCACAGCTCGCGCATGAACGGGTGCGTGTTCTCCAGTGCGATGCGGCCCTGCGTGGCCTTGCGGATGTGGGCGATGACGTTGTCGCTGCGGATCGGGTAGCCCTTGACCAGCTCGGCCACCGGCGACGTGCGCGCGCTGTGCTGGTCGACGAACAGGCGCAGTCCGCGGTCCTCGAAGAAGGCGATGCCGAAGCCGTCCTTGTGCTCGTCCGCACGCGTGGCCAGCCCGGTGAAGCTGAACATCGCGTCGGTCGGCGTGTTGGCGTTCATGCCGAGCAGTTGACACATGGCACAAGCATACGCGCGGCGTCATGCGATCGGCGCCTGTCCTTGCTCGGTGTCGGCCGGGCGCGTCACCGCCCCGCGCATTCGCGCGTCAGCCGCCCGGGAAGAGCACCCGCAGGATGCCGCGCGCGCTGACCAGGTTGCCTGGGTTGCTGGTCTCCTCCAGCACGCCGGCCATGCGGCGGAGCAGCCGTTCGCTCTTGCGGGCGCGCCAGATCAGCAGGTCGGCCAGCCACGGGTGGGCGTTGACGCGGTTGGCGCGCTCGTACAGGTCGAAGCGCGGCTGCAGGGCGGCCAGCGCGGCCTCGTAGCGGGTGCGCACGGCGTCCGCGGAGCCGGCCGGCACGCCGGCACCCTGCGACAGCAGCGCCTCGGCCGCCAGCAGGCCCGTCTCGTAGGCCTTGCCGATGCCCTCGCCGGTGAACGAATAGGTGCTGCCGGCCGCCTCGCCGGTGACCAGCAGGCCCGGCTTGCTCAGGTGCGCGCCGGCCAGCGAGCAGCGCAGCGGCGCGCCCTTGAGGTCGCCCTCCAGCGTGCCCGTGCGCATCAGTTCGCGCGCCGGCTCGTAGTGCTCGCAGAACGCCTCGAACACCTTGCGCAGGTTGACGTCCTTCATCTTCGCGGGCTCGCCGTCGCGCGCCGGATGGCTGTGCGCGATGCCCACGCCGATGTTGAAGCGCCCGTCCGGGGCCGGGAAGATCCAGCCGTAGCCGGGGCTGAGCCGCTTGTGCCAGACCACCTCGAGCGCCCGGATGCGGCCCACCATCGCGTCGTTCCTCACGTATCCGCGCAGCGCGATGCCGCTGGGGGTGCGGCGCTTGCACATGTCGGCGGCCTGCAGCGCCTGCGGCACCGCGCCGGTGGCCAGGACCACCCATTTCGCACGCACCTCGCGCACGGCCTCGCCCTGCTTCAGGCGCGCGCCGACGACGGCGTCGCCCTCGGCGACCGGGGCCTCGAAGCGCCACGGCGTGTGCAGCTTCGCCCCGGCGCGCACGGCGGCCCGGCAGACGATGTCGTCGAGGACGCGCCGCGGCAGCACGGCCACGCGCCCGGGCACGTCGATGCGGCCGCCGCGCGGGCCGATGCACGCCACGTGCTGCGATGCCTGTGCGGCCGCCATCACCTCCTCGTGGACGCCCAGGCGTCGCAGCGCGTGGTGGGCGTCCGGGATCAGGCCGTCGCCGCAGACCTTGTCGCGCGGGAAGTCGTGCTGGTCCACCAGCGCCACGTCGACGCCGGCGCGCGCCAGCCACAGGGCGCAGGCAGCCCCGGCCGGGCCGGCGCCGACGACGAGGACGTCGCAGGAAGAGGGGGGGTCGACGTTGGACATAGGCCGCGGATTATCCCTGGCGGCGCCACGCGGCCCATCCGGCGCCCGCGCCTCGCCGGGCGTGCTTGCCGCGGGCGCCTTGGTGCGCGTGGATCCTGCGACGCCGCTTGGCTGCGCGCAGGATGACAGCCTCCCAGTTTTCTCGGTCATCCTGCGCGCAGTCGCAGGATCCACGCGCCGAGGCGGCGTCTGCGCCTTGCCGGACGTGCTTGCCGCGGGCGCCTTGGTGTGCGTGGATCCTGCGACGCCGCTTCGCTGCGCGCAGGATGACAGCTTCTCACCCTCTCGGTCGTCCTGCGACTCCGCTTCGCTGCGTGCAGGATGACAGCTTCCCACCCTCTGGTCATCCTGCGCGCAGTCGCAGGATCCACGCCCCGAGGGCGGCGACTGCGCCGCGGCGCCCTCGACCTCAGGCCGAGGCGGGTTCCGGGCTCACGCGCATCGTCACGCGCCCGTCGTGGCGCGCCTGGGCGATGTCGGCCTCGACCTCGCGCAGCGCCTCGCTGGAGACCGCGGTCGTGCGCACGATGCCCACCGCGCAGTTGCGGCCCTGGTTCTTGGCGGTGTAGAGCGACAGGTCGGCCAGGTTGACCGCCTGCTCCCACGTGACGGGCACGTGGCTCGCGGGCAGCGGGAACGCGGCGTAGCCGATGGAGACCGTCGTCTCGATGCTGCTGCCGTTGTCCAGCGGCACCGGCGCCTGGTTCATCGCGACGCGCACGCGCTCGGCGAGCTGGTCGAGCTCGGCGCCCTCGACGTTGGGCGCGAACACGAGGAACTCCTCGCCGCCCCAGCGCGCCACGAGGTCGTCGCCGCGCATGGCGGCGCCCAGGCGGCGCGCGACCTCCACCAGCACGCGGTCGCCCGCGGCGTGGCCGTGGTGGTCGTTGACGCGCTTGAAGTGGTCGACGTCCACCATCAGCAGCGCGCCGCGGAACGAACGGTCGCCGCCGCGCAGGCGCATCACCTCGCGGAACTGCCGCCGGTTGGCCAGGCCGGTGAGGGCGTCGCGCTCGCTGTGCGCGCGCAGCAGCGCCTCGTGCTTGACGAGCGTGCGGTTCAGGTCGCGCATGCGCAGGTACATCATCAGCGCCAGCACGCCCAGCAGCACCAGCGCGGCGCCGGCGAACATCCACAGGCGGCGGGTGATGCCCTGGTTGTCGAGCTCGGCCTGCTTGAGCTGGTTGTCGCGACCCAGCAGCTCGATGCGGCGCTTCTGCGACTCCTGGTCGTAGCGCGCGCGCAGCTCGGCCTCGGCCGCGGCCTTGTTGGCGGCGCGGATCTCCAGCGTCAGGGCTTCCTCGCGGTGGTACAGATCGAGCGCACCCGCGACGTCGCCGGCCTTGCGGAGAGCGTCGCCGAACTCGCGCAGCACTTCCTGGCGCTGGCCGGGACCGGTGTCGCGCTGCCACAGCTCCAGCACATGGGCCATCTCGGCCTTGCCTTCGGCGACGCGGCCGAGTGCCAGCTTGGCCAGCGCGCGGTTGTGCAGCAGCAGGCGCTCGTTGCGGGAGTCGTGGTGCAGCTTGGCCACCGGCAGCGCGAGGTCGATGGCCGCCAGCGCTTCGCCGGGGCGGCCCTGGTGGATGTAGGCGTCGGCCAGGTTGGCGCGCAGCAGCATGGCCGGGCGCTTCAGGCCGGCGGCGTTGGCCACGCCCAGCGCGGCTTCGTAGTCGCGCTGCACGGCTTCGGGCTGCTGGCGGCGGAAGTGCAGCAGGCCGCCCAGCACCGCCACGCGCACCTGCACCCAGGCGGAGCCGTCGGCGCGCGCCACGTGCTGGGCCTGCGCGATGAGCCGGTCGGCGCCCGTCGAATCGGCGTTGGCCTCGGCCTGCATCGCGGCCACGCCGAGCGAGATCGCCTCGCGCGGGCGGTCGCCGTTGCGGCGCGCCACGTCCAGCAGGGCCTGTGCATAGCCGTTGGCGATGACGGCGTTGCCCTGGTCGGCCGCGCCGCGCTGGGCCATGTCGAGGGCGCGCCACCAGTCGCGGTAGTTGCAGCCGGCGTCGTGCCGTGGCCCGGGCGCGCACGCCTCGCTGTAGATCGCCAGCGCCGCGCGGGCCTGCTGGTAGGACGACGCCATGTGGCCGCCGTTGACTTCGATCTCGGCGCGCACCAGGTGGGCGTCGGCGTCGGCCAGCGGCTGCGACCGGCCCAGCTCGGTGAGCGCCGCGACCTGCGCCAGCGCCTCGGCGATGCGGCCGTTGCGCGCCTGCACGATGGCCACGCCCGTGAGCGTGGCGCGCCGCAGCGCCGGCGTTGCGGCGAGACCCCGGGGCGACAGCTCGCCGATCGCCTGGATGGCGCTGTCGGGCGTCTCGTCGCCCTGGCGCACGAGCTCGTCGAGACCGTCGAGGTCGGGCGCCGCTGCACGCGCCGTGCCGCACGCAAGCGCGAGGCCGGCGGCGAGCGCGAAGGCGAGCCGGCGCGCGCGCATCACGCCACCTCCGCGCCGTGCGCGGGCGCACGCGGCTGCTCGGGCGCGCCCGCCGCGGCGGCGACGTTCGCCCGCAGGCCGGGCCCCTGCTGGAAATGCAGTTCGACGCGGCCGTCGCCGGCCGCCTTCTCCAGGTGCTCGATGAACGCCCCGACCTGCTCGAGGCCTTGCGCATCGACGCGGCGCACGCTGCACGCGCCGTTGCGCCCGTGCGCCTTGGCCAGGTACATCGCGGCATCCACCAGCGAGATCGCGCGCTCCCAGTTCAGCGCGAGGTCGCCCTGTCCCGAGCCGCGCGGCAGCGGGAACGGCGCGAAGCCGATCGACGCGGACACGGCCACCGGCACGCCCTCGTGCAGCACCGGCGTGTCGGCCAGCGCGGCCAGCAGGCGCTGCGCGAGCGCCTCTGCCTCGCCCTGCGGCAGCGGGCGCACCAGCACCAGGAATTCCTCGCCGCCCCAGCGCACGACCAGGTCGTCGTCGCGCAGCACCTGGCGCAGGCGCTGCGCGATCTCCACGAGCACGGTGTCGCCGCCGGCGTGGCCGCAGCGGTCGTTGATCTGCTTGAAGTGGTCGACGTCCAGCAGGTACAGCGCGCCCTCGAGGCCGGCGGCGTGATGCTCGGCCATCACGGCCTGCAGGTGATGGCGGTTGGACAGCCCGGTCAGCGGGTCGATCTCGGCCTGCAGGCGCAGCTGCTCGTTGCTGGCGCGCAGCAGCTGGTTGCGCACCCGCAGGCGGCGCGCGAGCACGGCGACCACCGCGAGCAGCAGCACGCTGGCGAAGCCGGCCGCCGTCCACTGCTTGACCTGCAGCTCGTGGTGGCGGATCTCCTCGTCCTTCAGCTTGCCTTCGCGGCCCAGCATGTCGAGTTCGTGCTGGCGGTTCTCGTTGGCGAAGCTCTCCTGCAGCTCGATCAGCGCGCGCTGGCGATCCTGCTGGTTGAGTTCCTCGGAGAGCTGCCGGTACTGGTGGTACGCGGCCAGCGCGTCGGCGAGATAGCCCGCGCGCTCCAGGTAGCCGCCCAGCTCGTGTTGCGATTCGGAGATGTCGACCGCGGTGCCGGAGCGCTCGTCCAGGCTGTTGGACCGGCGCACCAGCGGCAGGCCCTCGTCCTTTCGATGCATGCCGATCAGGGCCAGGCCCTTGTTGGCCACCGCCACGCTCTGGGCGGGGAGGTCGTTGGCGGCCTCCGCGAGCGGCAGCGCCTTGTCGGCCAGCGCATAGGCGGTCTGGAAGTCGCCGTGCTGCAGGTAGTAGTCGGCGATGTTGCCCATGCCGATCAGGATCTGGTGCTTGCTGCCGCCCAGGCGCGCGTGCTCCAGCGCGGCCCGCCAGTCGGCCAGCACGGTGCCGGAGTCCTTGTCGCTGCTGGACTGGATGGCGCGCATCGTGTAGGCGGCGGAGATGCCGAACTCGTCGGCCGATTCGGTGGCGAGCCGCATCTGCTCGTGGGTGATCTCGGCGGCCTTGTCCGTCTGCCCGGCGTTGAACAGCACGCTGGCGATCAGCGAGCGCAGGTCGATGCGGCGCCATGTGGGGCCGGATTCGTCGGCCAGCTTGAGCGCCTGGTTGTAGCGCGCCATCGCCTCGTCGTAGTGGCCACCGCGGTTCTTCACGAAGGCCGAGTTCATCAGCAGGCGCAGGCGCAGCCAGTCGGGCAGGGTGGCCGGCAGCAGCGCCTGGGCCTCGATGATCTGGCGCTCGGCCTTGCTGACCTCGCCGTGCGTCTGCATCCACTGGCCGCGCAGCAGCATCGCGGCGGGGCGCGCCAGCGGCACGCGCTCCGCCAGGGCGTCGACGCGCACGGCCACCTGCTCGACCTCGTCGCTCCGGTTCAGGCCGACGTACTCCGAGCCGAGCTCCATCAGCGCCTCCAGGCGGCGCGGGGCGTCCACCGGCAGGGTGTCGACGTAGCGCAGCAGGCCGACGGTGGCGACCTCGGGCTGCGCGCGGCCGACGAACTGCAACCGCTCGAACTCGTCGGCCGGCTTGAACGCGGCGGCCACCGGCTGCGCGCGCGGCGGATCGGCGGGCATCGCCCCGGCCGGCGCGTTGGCGCCCGCCGCGCCGGCCAGCAGCAGGTGCAGGGCCAGGATCGCGCCGCCCACGGCCCTGCCCGACGCGCGCCGGGGCGCGACGCTGGAAGCCGGTGGCGGAAGACGGTCGTGGCCGCTCCACCTGGGGTTTTGCAGGGGCATCGGAGTCGTTATCGGTGGATTCTGGGCGGAATGAAGCCGGCGCGATCGGCGCCGAAGGCGCGATTTCCCCAAGCAATTGGCGTTGTGGCCGCTCCCGTTGCGGCCGGCGTGGCGCCGGCGCGACCCGGCCGTTGCGGATCAGGCGTCCAGCAGGCGCTCGACTTCCGCGCCGAGATCGCGCGCCCCGTCGGCCGCGGCCCGCGCCGCGACGCGGGCACAGCCGGCGCGCACCGCGTCGTCGTCGACCAGGCGGCGCAGCGTGCGGGCCAGCGCGCGCGGGCCGGGGCCGGCGCTGCCGCCGGATTCGCGCGCCCCGGCCCGCAACGCCGTCACGCGGGCGGCGTTGTCGAACTGGTCGTAGGCCAGCGGCACGATCACCTGCGGCACGCCGGCGCGCAAGGCCTCGGCGGTGGTGCCGATGCCGCCGTGGTGCACCAGCGCGGCGGCGCGCGGCAGCAGGGCGGCCAGCGGCACGTAGGGCTGCCACAGCGCATCGGCCGGCAGCGGCGCAGGCACCTGCGCCCGGTGCGGCGTCAGCACGACGGCCCGGTGGCCGAGGCCTTGCGTGCCCGCCAGAGCGCGCGCCAGCCACTGCCGGGCCTGGCGGTTCCCGCTGCCCGGCGTGAGCACGACCGGCGCGTCGCCCGCGGCCAGGAAGGCTTCGAGCTCGTCGGGCAGGGCGGCGCCACCCTGCGGGTCGTACAGCGCGAACACGCCCTCGACCAGCGGCCGCGGCCAGTCCGGCGGCGTCGGCGCGAACCAGGGCGGGAACAGCGTGAGGTTGGCGTCGGCTATCGATTGCAGGTGGTCGATGAAGTGGCTGGCCGGCGCCAGGCCGTAGCGGGCGTGCGCGGCATTGATGTCGGGCACGGCCACCGGGTCGATCAGGCCGGCGTCCACCCGCCGCCACAGCCACTGCCGCCACGCCTGCGGCACCCAGCGCGGCATCGGCAGGGGGCCGAAGGTCATCGGGTCGTGCACCGTGCGGAGGTTGGCCGGCGCCAGCCACGCGGCGACGATGCGCAGGTCGGGCCGCCGGGTGCGCGCGAGCGAGGCGCCCGGCAGCGCGAGCGGGTGCGCCAGCATCGCCAGCGGCTCGCCGGGGGGCAACGACGCGACGAACGCCGGCAGCACGTCGACGTTGCCGCGCAGGCCTTCCCACAGCACGCGAAAGCCCTTGCGCGGGTGCCAGACGTCCGGGTGCTCCAGCGCCGCGCGGTATTCCTCCTCGCTGCCCAGCCCGTGGAAGGGCACGCCGGCGCGCCGTACCGCCTCGGCGTGCACCGCGGGCGCCAGCAGGGTCACGCGCCGCCCGCGGGCGATCAGGTCGCGCGCGATGCGCAGGAACGGGTACAGGTCGCCGGCGGTGCCGATGGCGACGACGAGGACATGCGGACGGGCCGGTGCAGGGTTCAATCGAGCGACTTGCCGACGCGGTCCAGCCGCGGATGCCAGTGGTCGAGGATGTCGGCCGACACCATGATGTGGTTGGCCTTGCCGATCAGCAGCGCGCGCGGCACGACGCCGATGTAGCGCGAGTCCTCGCTGTTGTCGCGATTGTCGCCCAGCATGAAGTAGTGGCCCGGCGGCACCACCAGCGCCGCCATGTCGCGGCGCGCGTGCACGGCGGGCAGGAACTGCACCGAGCGCTCGTTGCCCGCCAGGTGCTCGGTGGCGTGCACGGAGGCGAGCGTGCGGCCGGGGCCGATCGGATCGGGCGCCTGCCACAAGGCGTCGTAGCGCGCGGCCACGCCGTTGACGGTGAGGGTGTCGCCGTGCATCTCGATGCGGTCGCCCGGCACGCCCACGATGCGCTTGATCAGCCGCGTGCCGTCGCGCGGCGAGGAGAACGTGACGATGTCGCCGCGCTGCGGATCGGACAGCGGGGCGATGACGATGTCGGTGAGCGGCAGCTTGACGTTGTAGGCCAGCCGGTTCACGAACACCACGTCGCCTTCGAGCAGCGTCGGACGCATCGAGCCGGACGGGATCGGGTTCCAGTCGGCGATGGCGGTGCGGAACACGCCGAAGCACAGCAGGAACACCAGGAATCCCTTGTTCTGGGCCAGCCAGCGCTTCATCGAAAGTCTCCGTTGCGGTCGAGGTGGGCGGTTGACCTCGACGGCGGCGAACAGTTCCGTGCGTCGCACGCGAATCGAAATGGAAACCGCCGGTAAGTCCGGCGCCCGGCGAGCGGCGCCGCGGCCGAAAATGCCGGCTCGGGGCGGGGTCGTGCGCGTGCGCGGCCCCGCCTGACCGTTTCCAGCCAGCCCTCCCTCCCTCGATGCAGTCCCTCAAAGTCCTGTTCGCCCTGACCGCCGCCACGGCCCTCGTCGCCTGCGGCGGCGGCGGCGACGACGCGCCGTCGCCCGGCGTCGGCAGCAACGGCACGCTGCAGACCAGCGTGCCCGCCGCCGTCTACTCCGACAACCGCCACCTGGACGGCTTCAACCAGCTCAACGCCGTGCGCCTGGGCGCCGGCGCGGGCCTGCTCGCCCAGTCGGCGGCGCTGGACACCTCCGCGCAGGACCACGCCGACTACCTCACCACCAACGGCTTCAACACCGCGTCCTCGGCGCACGACGAGACGCAGGGCCTGCCGGGCTTCACCGGCGCCGACCCGTTCGTGCGCATGACCAACGCCGGCTACAGCTGGGGCTATGCCACCGAGGTGATCGGCGACATCGGCTCGTCATCGGCCGGCAGCGACTGCGTCGGCGACCTGCTCGACACCGTCTACCACGCCGTCTCGATGCTCAGCCGCGTCACCGACGTCGGCTTCGGCTACGGCACGGGCGGCGCTGCGGGCATGTGCACCATCGACATGGCCTCGCCCCTGAGCGGCGGCAGCGCGAAGCAGATCCCGCCGTCGGGCGCGATCGTGGCCTACCCGTTCGGCGGCGCCACGGTGGCGCACGGCACCTTCCACGTGTCCAACGAGAGCCCGCGGGTCTCCACCTCGCTGCTGCCGAATGCCACGGCCGGCACGCCCATCCTCGTGGGCTTCCGCAACCAGGACTACGTGGCCGGCGGCAAGGTCACGATCACGCAGTTCACGCTGGCCAATGCGTCCAACGCCAACGTGCCGGGCGTGATCCTGGGCGGGGCGAACGTCTCTGGCAGCGGCGTCACCGTGAACGCCGACGCGGGCGTCGATGCGTCCTTCGCCGTGTTCGTGGCCAGCAGCCCGCTGCCGGCGGGCAGCTACACCGTCACGCTGCACGCGTCGATCGCCGGCGGCCGCGCGCTCGCGCTGAGCACCTGGACGTTCAACGTCGCGGCGCCGTAGCCAGGCGGCCCCGCGCCTCACGCCGGCGCCGCAGTGCGCAGCGGCGTGTTCGCCGGCCGGTGCGCCACCGCGCCGATCAGTCGCCGCGTGTAGTCGTCCTGCGGATGCGCGAGCAGCGCGTCGGTGCGGCGATGTTCCACGACGCGGCCGTCCTTCATCACCATCACGTCGTCGGCCATGAAGCGCACCACGGCGAGGTCGTGGCTGATGAAGATGTAGGCCAGGCCCAGCTCGTCCTGCAGGTCCTTCAGCAGGTTGAGCACCTGGGCCTGCACCGACACGTCGAGCGCCGCGACGGCCTCGTCCAGCACCAGCACGTCGGGCGACAGCGTGAGGCTGCGCGCGATGGCGATGCGCTGGCGCTGGCCGCCGGAGAACTCGTGCGGGTACTTGTGCATCGCCTCGGCGTCGAGGCCGACGCGCACGAGCCAGTCCCGGGCCTTGCGTTCGCGGGCCGGCGCATCGACGCCGATTCCGTGGATCGTCATCGGCTCGACCAGCGCCTGGCCGATCGTGAAGCGCGGGTTCAGCGCCTCGTGCGGGTTCTGGAACACGATCTGGATGCGGCGCCGCATGGCGAGGCGACCGGCCGGCGCGAGGGCCAGCAGGTCGTGGCCGTGCAACAGCACCCGGCCGGACAGCGGCCCGCTGGCCGCGTCGTGCAGGCGCAGCAGCGTCAGGCCCATCGTCGTCTTGCCCGAGCCCGATTCGCCCACCACGCCCAGCGTGTGGCCGCGGCGCAGCGTGAAGCGCACGTCCTGCACCGCCTTGAACTCGCTGCGCGCGAACAGGCCCTGGCGCAGCCAGAAGCTCTTGCACAGGCCGTCGACCTGCAGCACCACGGGGTCGTCGTCGTCGGCGCGGCGCGGGTTCAGGTCGACGTCGACGCTGCGCACCGGTGCCGCGGGTGCGGCGCCCGAGTCCGGCGCGACGCCGCCCGTGGCCTCGACGACGAGCACGTCGCCGATGACCGTCAGGCGGCGCGGCTTGTCGTCCAGCCGCGGGCGGCACGCGAGCAGGGCCCTGGTGTAGGCGTCCTTGGGCGCGTCGAACAGGTCGGCCACCGAGCCGCGCTCGCGCACCGTGCCCTGGCGCATCACCACGATCTGCTGTGCGACTTCGCCCACCACCGCGAGGTCGTGGCTGATGAACAGCATCGACAGCCCGCGCTGCGCCTGCACGCGCGCGAGCAGCTCCAGGATCTGGCGCTGGATCGTGACGTCGAGCGCGGTGGTCGGCTCGTCGGCGATCAGCAGCCGCGGCTCGCAGGCGAGCGCCATCGCGATCATCACGCGCTGCTGCTGGCCGCCCGAGAGCTGGTGCGGCCAGGCGTCGAGCCGCCGCCGCGGCTCGGGGATGCCGACCTCGGCCAGCAGCTCCTCGGCACGCGAGCGCGCCGCCGCGCGGCTCATCCCCAGGTGCTTGCGCAGCGGCTCGGCGATCTGCTCGCCCACGCTCAGCACGGGGTTGAGCGACGACATCGGGTCCTGGAACACGCAGGCGACCTCGTGCCCGCGCAGGCGCTGCATGCGCGCGCGCGACGCCTGCAGCAGGTCCTCGCCGTTCCACAGCACGCGGCCCGCGCACTCGGCATTGCGCGGCAGCAGCTGCACCAGCGCCATCGCGCTCACGCTCTTGCCCGAGCCCGATTCGCCCACCAGCGCCACCGTGGTGTTGGCCGGCACCTCGAAGCTGACGCCCTGCGCGCCGCGACCCACCGCCTCCACATGGCGCGAGCGTCCGCGCTCGTCGTGCAGGCGGAAGGCGACGTGCAGGTCCTCGACCTTCAGCAAGGCGGTCATTCGAAGCATCCCCCGGAGGCGAGGGGCAGCGACGGGAGGAGCGAGGGGGCTGTTCGGGAAGCGAGGGTCACCACCCGAGCGGATCCGAGCTCCCCCTCGGGGGGCAGCGACGGGAGGAGCGAGGGGGCTGTTCGGGAAGCGAGGGTCACCACCCGAGCGGATCCGAGCTCCCCCTCGGGGGGCAGCGACGGGAGGAGCGAGGGGGCTGTTCGGGAAGCGAGGGTCACCA
>JBJMWE010000258.1:0-4231 GCA_045810285.1 Vitreoscilla sp.
ATGGCCGCGGTCAACAAATCGCCGCCCGCCGCGCCGGCGAAGGCCGAGGCACCCAAGGCCGAACCCGCCAAGGCCGAACCCGCCAAGGCCGCCGCCGCTCCGGCGCCGGCGCCGTCCGCCGAAGCCGCGCCCCCGCCGTCGGATGCCGCGTCCGCGCCCGCGGCCGCGGCCGACGACCAGGCGCTGCGCACCGCCCTGGGCCAGGCCGTGGCCAGCGGGGCCTTCCGCACCGTCTACATGGCCTACGACGCCGACAAGCGTTTCGTGCAGGTGCCGGCGCAGAAGCTGCCCGAGGGCTACGACCCGACCGGCCGCCCCTGGTACAAGGCGGCGCTCGAGGCGGGCAAGCCCATCGTCACCGAGCCCTACAAGGACGCATCGTTCAACGACATGACCGTCACCTTCGCGCTGCCGGTCAAGGCCGACGGCAAGCTGGTGGGCGTGATCGGCGCCGACAAGTCGCTGGCCGAGGTCGTCAAGATGGTGGGCGGCGTCAAGCCCAGCGAGAACTCCTACGCCTTCGTGCTGGACAAGCAGGGCAGGATCCTGATCCATCCGAACGCCGACCTGGCGCTCAAGTCGCTGGCCGACGCCCAGCCCGGCATGGCCGCCGTGGCCGCGGCGCCGGACAACACGGTCGTCGACGCCAACGACGGCACGCGCGACGTCCAGGTGCGCTCGGAGGCCATTCCCGGCACCGACTGGCGCCTGGCCGTGGCCTACGACAAGTCCGCCGCGATGGCGGGCCTGGGCACGCTGGTCACCTCGATCGGCGTCGCCGCCCTGGCCGTGGTGATCGTCGCCGGCCTGGTCCTCACGAGCCTGCTGCGCCGCTGGTTCGCGCCGCTGCGCCAGGTGCGCAACGCGATGGTGGCCGTGGCCGGCGGCGGGGGCGACCTCACCGCGCACATCGCCGTCACTCACAACGACGAGGTGGGCCAGATCGCCCGCGCGTTCAACGACTTCACCGATTCGCTGCGCGGCATCATCCACGAGGTCCAGCAGGCCAGCTCCGAGGTCAGGACGGCGGCGCACGAGATCGCCACCGGCAATGCCGACCTGTCGGCCCGCACCGAGAGCCAGGCCAGCTCGATCCAGCAGTCGGCCAGCTCCATCCAGCAGCTGCATTCGTCCACCGTGACCAACGCCGAATCGGCGCGCGAGGCCAACCGCATCGCGCAGGAAGCCGCCACGCTGGCCGCCGAGGGCGGCAGCAAGGTGCACGAGGTCGTCGAGACCATGGGCGGCATCACCGCCTCCAGCAAGCGCATCGGCGAGATCATCGGCGTGATCGATTCGATCGCCTTCCAGACCAACATCCTCGCGCTGAACGCGGCCGTCGAGGCGGCGCGCGCGGGCGAGCAGGGCCGCGGCTTCGCCGTGGTCGCGAGCGAGGTGCGCACGCTGGCCCAGCGCAGCGGCGAGGCCGCGCGCGACATCCGCGCGCTGATCCAGAAGTCCACCCAGGACGTCGAGACCGGCGCCGCCCGCGTCGACGACGCCGGCCGCACCATCTCGCAGGTCGTCGAATCGGTGCGCTCGGTGAGCGCGCTGATGGCCCGCATCGTCGAGGCCACGCAGCAGCAGACGGGCGGCATCGGCGAAGTCAACGACGCCGTCAACCAGATCGACCAGATGACGTCGCAGAACGCGGCACTGGTGGAGGAAGCCTCGGCCGCCGCCACCTCGCTGAGCGACCAGTCCTCGCGCCTGGTGGAGGCGGTGGGGCGGTTCCGGACGAACTGAACTCGCGGCGCGGGGGCGCTCGCGCGCGCGACGCGCGAGGCATCCAACGCCGCGCAGGGCATGCTGTTGTCGTTTCAGTCGAGGTCGACGACATCGAAAAACTGAGCTCGCTGCGCTCCTCGGGCCCAAAGCCGCGCGCAGGATCGCAAGTCATCCGTGCAACGCCAGACCCTTCACCGCCTTGTCCACCGCTTTCTTCGGACCGCGCAAGGCGAGTCCCACCAGGTCGAGCTGGTCCGGATCTCCGGCCCTGAAAGCCTCCCGATTGGCCTCGTCGTGCCCCGTCGAGAACATCGCGAACACGTAGGGAACGACGGTCAGTTCACGTTCGAGGCCGACGCGGTGAGCGGCCTGCAGGCCCGGCCGGTCCGCTTCGAAGACCATCATGGGCTGGCCCAGCATGCGGCCATGCGCGCGGCCGGCGGCGTCGACGTAGGGATCGCCGATCATCTCGGGCGCCGACGCGGCGATGCCGGTGGCCAGGAAGGCGACGACATTCAGGCGTTGCCAGGTGGGCAGGTCGTTGCGGACGATGAGGGCGACCTTGGTGTCGAACATGCAGGCTCCGGTGCGTGCGTTGGAGCGGCCATGGTCGCGGTGGGCGCCGGGCGCCGCTAGAACGTTCGTGCACGTCGCTGGTAGGCCACCGGCGACAGCCGGTAGGCGCGCTGGAACCAGCGGCCCAGATGGCTCTGGTCGGCGAAACCCACCGCGGCGGCGACGTCGGCGACGGTCGCGCCCGTGGCCAGCAGGCGGCGCGCGGCGCGCAGGCGCAGCCGCACGAGGTAGGCGTGCGGCGACAGGCCGAAGGCCTTCGTGAATTGCCGCGTGAGGCGGAAGCGATCCACGCCGGCGACGCGGGCGAGTTCGTCCAGGCCGATGTCGTCGGCCATGCGGTCGTGCAGGTGGTCGCGCACCGCCAGCAGCGTCGGGTCGGCAGCGTTCGCGCCTGCGGCTTCGGTGTGGCGCGACAGCGCGGCCATCATCCGGTCCAGGGACTGGTCGCGCGCGAGCCGGCCTTCCCGGTGGTGCAGGCTGTCGAACGCGCCTTGGATGGCGGTGCCCAGCCGCACGTCTTCGCAAAGGGTGGCGCGGAAGGCCGGCAGCACGTCGGGCGCGCGCGCGAGTCCCGCGCCAGCGAGCTGCCGCGCCACCCACGGCTGCGGCAGGTAGAGCATGACGTAGGTGAAGCCGCCGGCCTCGGGCGCATGGCCGTCGTGCACGGCTCCCGGCTCGATGAGGATGGAGCGCCCCGGCGTGCTCGTGTGGTGCGCGCGCTTGCAGCGGAAGCGCTGCACGCCCTGCTGCGTGACGCCCACCAGCATCTCGTCGTGGTCGTGCGCGTCGTACGCATGGCCGCGGAAGTGCGCGTGGACGGTCTCGATGCCGGTGTCGGGATCGCGGCGGATGTCGATCCAGTCGGTGTGGGCACGCGCGGCGGCGGAGGCGGTGGTCATCGGGCGGGGCGGCTTGTGGCGAGGAGATGCTACGCTGGAATGCGCGCCAGGCGGTTCCCGGTGGCGGGCCCGGTTCCGGGGCGACAGGCGAAGGGCGCGCATCGGGCGCAGCCCGTGCACCCCGGCGCCGCTTCACCGCGCCGAAGTATGCTTGCGGCCTTATGGCCATGTACGCGCCCTTCTTCGGCCTCAAGCAGAAGCCGTTCTCGATCGCGCCCGATCCACGCTACCTCTTCATGAGCGAGCGGCATCGGGAGGCGCTGGCGCACCTGCTCTACGGCGTGCAGGGCGGCGGCGGGTTCGTGCTGCTGACCGGCGAGATCGGCGCGGGCAAGACGACCGTGTGCCGCTGCTTCCTGGAGCAGATCCCGGCGCGCTGCAACGTGGCCTACATCTTCAACCCGAAGCTGTCGGCGCTCGAACTGCTGATCACCGTCTGCCACGAGTTCGGCATCCGGTTCCCGGCGCTGACGGCGGCCGGCACGGCGCCGGGCGTCAAGGACTACGTCGACGGCCTGAACGAATACCTGCTGCGCACGCACGCGGTCGGCCAGAACAACGTGCTGATCATCGACGAGGCGCAGAACCTCTCGTCGGACGTGCTGGAGCAGCTGCGCCTGCTCACCAACCTCGAGACGAGCGAGCGCAAGCTGCTGCAGATCGTGCTGATCGGACAGCCCGAGCTGCGCACGATGCTGGCGCGCCCCGAGCTCGAACAGCTGGCGCAGCGCGTGATCGCGCGCTACCACCTTGACGCGCTCAGCGAGAAGGAGACGGCGCAATACATCGCGCACCGGCTCGCGGTGGCGGGCCTGAAGGGCGCGCTGCCGTTCGACGCCGGCGCGCTGGCGCGCATCCACCAGCTCACGCGCGGCATCCCGCGCCGCATCAACCTGCTGTGCGACCGCTCGCTGCTGGGCGCTTACGCCACGGGCAAGGCGCGGGTCGATCGGGGCATCGTCGACAAGGCCGCCCGCGAGGTGTTCGGCCCGCACGATTCGCACGGCGAGCCGGCGAGGGCGTCGGCG
>JBJMWE010000259.1:0-7592 GCA_045810285.1 Vitreoscilla sp.
CCACAAGTCCTCCGAGGCGGACCTCGTCGAAGGCGGCGTGGTCGGCTCGGTGGACATCATCACCCGCAAGCCGCTCGAGTTCAAGAAGCCGTTCTCGATGGCCGTCTCGCTGGGCGGCGTCTATGCCGACCTGCCCAAGAAGACGGATCCTCAGGCCAACGTGCTGATGAACTTCCGCAACGAGGCGGGCACCTTCGGCGTGCTGGGCCAGGTGTTCTTCGAGAAGCGCCATCTGCGCCGCGACGGCGTTGAGGAACTGGGCTACGAGCAGATCAAGGCCGGCAGCCCGGTCGCCATCTCGAACCCGGACCTGGCCAACGTCTGGTATCCGACGGCCATCGGCGCCGCGCTGTTCGAACAGGAACGCACCCGCAAGGGCGGCCTGCTCGACTTCCAGTTCAAGCCGAACAACAACGTCAGCCTGGACCTGAACGGCTTCTACTCGAAGCTCGAGGCCAGCAACTACAACCGCAACTACCTGCTCTGGAACACGCACTTCATCAACCAGGGTGGCACGGTCGCGAATCCCGGACAGGCGCCTGACCCGGGCTACGTGGTCAGCACCCAGAACGGCGTCAGCACGCTCACGTCCGCGACCTTCGCGAACAACGGCGCGCAGCACGGCATCTACGACATGATCTCGCGCCCGGGCGAAGGGGCGACCACCCAGTACCTGGACCTGGACGGCGACTTCCGCATCAGCGACGCCCTGAAGCTGTCGGCCAAGGCCGGCACCTCCAAGGGCCTGGGCGTCACCCCGCGCCAGAACGTGCTCGAGGCGGACATCATCCACACGGGCGGCGCCTACCAGCTCAACGGCGTCAACAACGCCGCCAGCTTCTCGCTGCCGGGCGTGACTCCGTCCGCCGCCCCGACCTCGGCCAACTATGGCCTGGACTGGATCTTCGGCGCGAACAACGTCAAGGTGAAGGACAGCGAGGCGTGGCAGCAGATCGATGGCGACTATTCGGCCGACGCCGGCATCCTCGCCTCGATCAAGTTCGGCGCGCGCACAAACCAGCACAAGCGTGATGCGCTGGGTGCGGTCAACGCCGGTGCCAAGGGCGGTTGGGATCCGTCCACCTGGCCGACGCCGGTCTCGAACTATCCGAACAACTTCGGGAAGGGCCTGGGCGGCAGCATTCCTGCCAACATCTGGTACTTCACGCCGGCGCAGCTGGCCGATTTCGACGCGCAATACCAGAACCTGGGCGACGGCTCGACCAACAGCCCCACCAGCCGCAACTACCCGGGCTTCGACTACTCGGTGCACGAGACGACGACGGCTGGTTACGTCATGGCCAACTTCGAAGGCAACAAGTGGTCGGGCAACCTCGGCCTGCGCCTCGTGCGCACGACCGAGAGCGTGCTGTTCTACACCTCGGGCAGCGGCGATCCCAACTCCCCGCGTCCGTCGGCCGGCGCGATCGATTCCGCGTGGGGCTGGTGGCTGCCGCAAGCGGTCAACCACTCGTACACGGATCCGCTGCCGAGTGCGAACTTCCGCTTCGAGCTGAGCAAGGACCTGATCGCCCGCGTCGCTGCGTCACGCACGATGACCCGCGCCGACTACACCGCGCTGGCCGGCTCGGCCAGCCTGTCGCCGCCGGCTACGGATACCGGCATCGGCAGCGGCAGCGCCGGCAACCCGGACCTGAAGCCCATCACGTCGAACAACCTGGACGCGACCCTCGAGTGGTACTTCGCGGACCGCGCGCTGCTGTCAGCCTCGTTGTTCTACATGGACCTGACGAACTACGTCAGCCTGGGCCACACGACGGGCGTGTACCAGACCCAGACTCACGACCACCCGCTGGGCACGCCGATCACCTACACGCTGACGACCCCGGTCAACAGCAGCGCGAAGGTGCATGGCGTCGAGCTGGCCTACCAGCAGCCGATCTGGGGCGGCCTGGGCGCGGAAGCCAACCTGACTGCCTTGTCGTACAGCACGGCCGACGGCGAGGCCCTGGTGGGCGCTTCGAAGCTGACCTACAACCTGAGCGGCTACTACGAGAACGACCTCTTCAGCGCGCGCCTGGGCTGGAACCATCGCTCGAAGTTCTACAGCGGCCTGGATCGCCAGACGGCCTTCTCGCAAGCCGCGGTCGGCGCCCTGTCGGCCAGCCTGAACTTCAACATCACGAAGCAGTTCGCGGTGCACTTCGATGCCCGGAACCTGAACAACCCGAAGCTGAAGTACTACGCCCTGAACGAGTCGCAGCCGCGCGCGATCTACTCGAACGGCCGCCAGTACTACGTCTCGGCGAGCTACGAGTTCAAGTGATCCCGCGATGGCCCGCCGCCTGGCGGGTCCTTGCGACGGGGACGACCTTCGGGTCGTCCTTTTTTTTGGTTCATCGCCGATGAGCGGGGAAGGGCGACGCCTTTCTGCCCCAACGGAAAAAATCTCGGTCATCCTGCGCGAAGTCGCAGGATCCACATCTGTCATGGCGCTGGCCTTGCCCGCGAGGCGCAGCGCCGAAGGCGCCGCAGGCCCGGGCAGGCGTGGATCCTGCGACTTCGCGCAGGATGACAGGGCGTGGCTTCCCCGCGCATCAGCGAAGAACCTTTATTTCGCCCGTAAGGTCTGGGGCCGCGCGGGGCCCTGGTGTGCCGGCGCCTCCCCCGAGACGACCTCAGCGGCTCATGCGCTGCACGAGCAGCGCGCGCAGCGCCTTCTGCTCCTCGGCAGACAGCGCGCCCAGCAGGCTGCGCCGCTCCGGCGGCACGTGACCGGCCACGTCCCGCTCCGCATCGAACACGTAGTGCTCGAACAGGTGCCGCCACGACGCGCGCTGCGCCGGCGGCAGCGCGCGCAGCGTGGCCACGACGTGCAGCAGCGCGTCGAGCGCCGACGGCGGCGGCGCCCAGCCCGGCGCGGTCTTCACCCACCAGTAGTTCACCAGCATGTTGAAGCGCTCCAGCGACCGCACGTGGTGCCACCACAGCGGCGGCAGGTAGATCGCGTCGCCCGGCTCGAGATCGGCGACGTACGCATGCGCCAGCGCCTCCGCGAAGCGCGGGAAGCGCGCGAAATCCGGCTTGGCGAAGTCCACCAGCGAGATCGGCGTGCCGGTGGGCGCGTGATCGAGCGGGCCGACGTACAGGTTGGCGACCTGCTCCGGCGGAAACACCGTGAAGCGCCGCCGGCCGGCCACGCAGCAGGCGATGTTGTGCGATTCATCGAAGTGCGCGGGCGTGACGATGGCCGTGCCGATCCACGCACGCGGCTCGATGTCCGCCTCCAGCAGCGGCAGCACGTGGGTGCGCTTGAACTCGGGCATGCAGCGGGCGATGAGCGCGCTCTGGATCGCCACCGCCGGCGCGTGTTCGAACTGGGCGTAGCGCAGGGCCTGTTCCAGCACGCGCGTCACCGGCTGCTCGGTGCGCAGGTAGTTGAAGCCCGCCATGGTGGCGTCGTAGAAGATGCGGCCCGCCTCCTCGGGGCGCGTCATGATCGCGTCGACCGGCGTGCCGTTGTCCACCTGTGCCAGGTACTGCGCGACGGCCAGCGCCGATTCGCGCGCCTTTGCGACGGCAGGCCAGTCGGCCACCACGCCGCGCAGGATGGCCGGCCGGGCGAGCGGCGCGATCTCCTGCTCGAAGCGCTCGCGCGTGACGCCGTGCCATTCGGGTAGCGGGGAAAGGGGCTCGGTCATCGGAGAGGGGGCTGCGCGCGCGTCGTGGAGGCCAGTCGCAAGCATAGCGGCGCCGGTCGTGTCGCCGCGAGCGGACGCGTGTCGGACGACGCGCCCGGCGCCGCATTTGATGCGGTTTCACGGGTCCGCCGCAGGTCCAGGTGCGCAATCCGCGCCCCGTCCCGCTTCGCCGCCGCCGAACCGTCAGCCATCGGGACGGGAAGCTCGCCACGCCTCAGTGAAAACCAGCGCGTGCGGCGTCAGGGACGCTCGTATCATCCATTAAGTCAACTCATTTGATTTGAGGGTAAAGGCGCATGAAGCTCCAACGTCATCCGATCGCCGCCGCCGCGGCCCTGGCCCTGCTCGGCGCCCTCGCGCCAGCGCGGGTTCTCGCCCAAGCCGCCGATGCGGCCGCGCCCGCCCCCGCCACGTCCGCGTCCGCGCCGGCCGCCCCGAAGGAGGACGTCCAGCGTGTCGAGGTGACCGGCCTGCGCGCGTCGCTGGAGCGCTCGCTGGCGCAGAAGCGCAACGCCGACTCGGTGGTGGAAGTCGTCACCGCGGACGACATCGGCAAGCTGCCGGACAAGAACGTCGCCGACGCGTTGCAGCGCGTGCCGGGCGTCAACATCGCATCGTCGGCTGGCGGCGAGGGCGGCTTCTCGGAGAACGACCGGGTGTCGATCCGCGGCACCAGCCCCAGCCTGACGCAGACGCTGGTCAACGGCCACATGATCTCGTCGGGCGACTGGTTCGTCCTCGACCAGGAAGGCGGCTCGCTGGGCCGCAGTGTCAGCTACGCGCTGATGCCCTCGGAGATCCTGGGCAGCGCCGTCGTCCACAAGAGCGCGACGGCCGACCTCGTCGAAGGCGGCGTCGCGGGCGCGGTCGACATGATCACCCGCCGTCCGCTGGACTTCAAGAAGCAGCTGACCGTCGAGGGCAGCCTCCAGGCGATCTACAGCGACCTGCCCGCCAGGACGGACCCGCAGGCCAACGCGCTCGTCGCATGGAAGAACCAGAGCTCGACGTTCGGCGCGCTGCTGCAGGTCTTCAGCGAGACGCGCCACGAGCGCCGCGATGGCCAGGAGATCTTCGGCTACGGCGCCATCGACCCGACGTGGGCCGCGGCGGTGGCCGACCCGTCGCTCGCCGGCGTGAACGTGCCCTCGGGCATCAACTCCGCGCTGTTCGAGCAGACGCGCAAGCGCCAGGGCGGCCTGGTCGACCTGCAGCTCAAGCCGATGCAGGACCTGACGCTGGACCTCAACGGCTTCTACTCGCACCTGTCCGCGTCGAACTACAACCGCAGCTTCTACAACCAGCCGCTGAACAACCTGATGATCGGCCTGGTGCCGAGCAGCTACAAGGTGGTCAACGGCACGCTGGTTCAGGCGACGTTCGACAAGTCGACCTACCCCGTGCCGAGCGCGACGCAGGATCCCGACCTGTGGGCCAAGGCGCCGGCCACCGTCGACCAGATCTACCGCCCGGGCGCCAGCGCCACGAGCAGCTACCTCGACCTGAGCGGCCAGTGGCGCGTCACCGACATGCTCAAGCTCGACGGCCTGATCGGCACGACCAAGGGCGAGGGCCGCACGCCGCGCGACATCGGCTACGAAGCCGACTTCCTCAACTCCGGCATGACCTACCAGCTCAATGGCCCGGGCATCGCCACCGTCGCGTTCCCGGGCGGCGACCCGGCGCACTTCAGCGCGGCCAACGTCACGACCGGCGCGGCCTGGGGCTCCAAGGTGCAGACCGAGGACAAGGAGACCTACGGCCAGGTCGACGCCGAACTCGCGATCGACAAGGGCGTGCTGGACTCGATGAAATTCGGCGCGCGCTTCGCCAGCCACCAGCGCAGCGTCGAGCTGCCGCAGGCCTCGGGCTGCTCGGTGTGCGACGGCAGCACCAACGCGCCGCTGCCCAACTGGTCGGGCCAGACCTACCCGGGCAACTTCGGCAAGGGCCTGGGCGGCGACATCCTCAAGGACGTCTGGCAGCTGAGCCGCGGCGACGTCCTGAACTGGGCCAACCAGTACGACCCGCTGCAGCCGTCCGACACCAGCGAGGTGTGGACGGGCGAGATGCGCCTGAAGGAGCGCGACAGCGCCGCCTACGCGATGGCCAACCTCGTCGGCTCGAAGTGGCGCGGCAACGTCGGCGTGCGGCTGGTGCGCACGCACGAGTCGTCGACGTCGAACCTGCCGGCCGACCTGTACCCCGGCCAGGCGCCGCAGGGCGTCAACAACCAGAACGGCCCGTTCGTGCCGGTGACCACCGAGCACACCTTCAACAACGTGCTGCCGAGCGCGAACCTGCGCGTCGACCTCACGAAGGACCTGGTGGCGCGGGCGTCGATGGCGCGCGTGATGTCGCGGCCCGACTACGGCGCACTCGTGAGCGCCGTCAATCTCGACGACAACCTGCACACCGGCTCGGGCGGCAACCCCGACCTCAAGCCCATCCTGTCCACGAATTCGGACCTGTCGCTCGAGTGGTACTACGCGCCGCGGGCGCTGCTGTCGGTCGGCCTGTTCTACATGGACATGTCGTCCTATGTCGCCTACGGCAACATCAAGCGCGACTACGTCGACCGCAGCCACACGCTGCCCGGCCAGCCGCCGCTGGTGGCCACCTACACGCTGTCCGTGCCGACCAACGTCGGGGCGACCAACAAGGGCATCGAGCTCGGATGGCAGCAGACCTTCGGCGTGGTCGGCGGCGAGTTGAACTACACGTACACCGACGGCAAGGTCTCCGACGGCACCCCCATGGTGGGCAACTCGAAGAACACGTATAACGTCGTGGCCTTCTACGACGACGGCGCATTCAACGCGCGCCTGGCCTACACCTACCGCTCGTCGTTCCTCGCCGGCCTGAACAACGCGTCGATCCAGCACATGGACAACGAAGGCGACCTCGCCGCCTCGGTGAACTGGAAGTTCAACGACCACCTCGAGTTCACGTTCGACGCGCTCAACCTGAACAACCCGAAGCTGAAGTACTACGGCACGGACCGCAGCCAGCCGCTCAGCTCGTATTCGAACGGCCGCCAGTTCTACCTCGGCATGCGCCTCTCGCTCTGAGCGACCACCGGTCTCCGCTTCGGGCGCGGCAGCCGCAAGGCGCCGCGCTCTTTTTCATGGCGTGGGCCGGGCGGGGTCATGCAGCCACCGCGGCTGTCGCTGCTGAAAGCGCTGCCATCTTTTGCATGCAGACCAGTGGAATCTCGAGTCTTGCAGGCCGATCGGGTTAGCACCTATAACCACGACCGCAAGTGGTAGTACATTGGTGTCATGTCGCGCGGAGAGCGGGTTGCGAGTCCTGAGGGCCCGCTCGCGACATCTGGAGCGATGGCGGACGAGTGGGTCCGCCCACCCGAAGTCGATAGCGGGTGCTGTTCCAGTCCGGTGGGTGGAGGTGGGCCGTCAAACTCGGCTCACCTCTTTTTTTTGAATCCGGTGCCAGGTCTCGCAGGTCGCGCGCGGGACTCTCCACGACGCCGAGCCGCTGGACGCGCGACCTGCGAGACCAGGCACGGTCTGACTGGATGGCATCAGAAAAAAGGTTCATCGCCGATCTGCGGGGAGGCTGCCGGCAACGTGGCTGGCGGGGCGGGGGCATCGCCTCACGGACAGGCTCATCCCTTGACCCTGTCATCCTGCGCGCAGTCGCAGGATCCACCGCTGCCGGGGCTGCCGCGTGCGTCATGGACCCCGCTGCTCGCGGCAGCCGCACATGACCGACGAGACATCTTGGCAGGGGTGGATCCTGCGACTGCGCGCAGGATGACCGGGCAAAGAATCGACGTTCCGGGCAGCGTCCCACACCATGTCCGGACGGACGCTGTCCCCGCACTACGGCGATGAACCCAAAAAAAGAGAGGCGGTTGTCGAGCACCGCCTCTTCCAAGATCAAGAGATGCCTCTCGATCAACCTTTCCGG
>JBJMWE010000260.1:0-11157 GCA_045810285.1 Vitreoscilla sp.
ACACAATTACCCTACACGAATCTAATCCGAAAACAGCCACATTGACCTATGGCGCATGACTCTCAACGCCTTGGGAGCATTCGCGGCCGGCCTCACCATCGCGACAGTGCCGCTAGGTATCTTGCCGGTCGTGATTAACCGCTTTCGTTGGAGACATGGATCGACTGCCGACGAAGAGACGCGATAGGACTGCCGCCGGCCAGTTGCTGACCTTCGGCAACGACCGGTAACGGGTGGTTCATCGGGCCACCACGCGACGCCGTTCGCATACCATCGTGGCGCGGCTCGAAGTCGAGCCAAGGCGAGGAAATGCCCAGCGTGATGACAATGCAAGACACCGTCGAACTGGTGGCCGACTGGCCGCAACCATCTAGTATTGGGGCGCCACGCATCAGAACGGGTGACGGGCCTCTCAGGGTCACCTACGTAACGGGAAACGACGAGGTGGCGGCTCTGGAATTCACGTTGTGTCACCGCCTGATCTACGGCCACCCCAATGACGAGGCAATGACCTCGCACCCGCTGTACGCCCGTGGTCTGCAGTTCTACTCGGTACACCGCATCAAGAAATCTTCACGGCTGCTAGAGCTCCAGCAGGCCGACGCGGTTCATCCCAGGCACAACGCTGTGACCTACCTCGTCGACAAGGAGCACTTCGTCTTCACGTTCCAGGACGCCACCTTGGAGTGCCTGGTGACGACCGGCGGACGGTTCGCGCCGAAGGTCGTCACATTTGCGACGGCGACAGAGGCGAGAGCAGCGGGCTGGGACGTCGCCTGAGCGGCTCATGCCGGCCACAACCAGACCGTCGCCAAAGTCAGCTTTCAGGATGCATCGATCGCCGCATCGGTGTGAATTATCATGACATCGATCATCTCCATCGCATTCCTCCTGTATCTGTTTCTCGGCCTGATCTGGATGCTGTCGCTCAAGGTCAGGATCCAACGACAACACGCCCGGGAGCTGTCGAATAGGGATATCAAGGAACTTGCCTAAGGCCGGTGACGAACTCGCCGTCCGGCTGGCTCGGCGGAGCAAAGTCTTCCTCGGCGTGGGCGTCGTGTTCGCCGTCCTAATCGCGACAGTTCGGTGAGCGGAGCGCTCCGGGGCCTCGTCTGGCGCGCATCGTGCCAGAACCACAAGTCGGAGTCAGCGATTCCCATTTCGGGAGTTGAGCTCATCCCAGCCTGGTTCTCGGTCGAGGGTCCGACCGCAAATCGGCGGCACGCGGCCAGGAGCAGCCGTTGAGGACTGTCCGCTTTTTGGATCCTTGATTTGGACGAGCGATGCCCCGTCTCTCTGAACTGGTCATTCTTCTTCTCGCCTATGCCGCGGTGCTAGGCGGCGTCGCGATACTGAACCGGCGCGAGTTCGATCGCAGCCCTGAAAAGAGAATGCGGTACAGGTCGCTACCCCTTGGCTACAAGCTCGCTTGCTGGTTCGTCGTTGCTCCACAATGCGCCGCCGTCGCTGTTTGGCCCTGGTGCACGATTTCGGGGATGATCTCGTACGCGCTGCTCGAGGGTGCCTGCGTCCGCTGGTACCGAAAGTCTGGCCTGCTGCCAGCGTGAGACGATGAGCAGCGGAAATCGGCCAGGAACGGACGGCCGCGAATGTCCGCTTCAGAGTCGATACGTGAGCGACTTCTTCATGACGAGAAACGAATTCTTGAAGCTGATGCACTTCCCCGCAGAGTGGGACACGCTCGGCATGTATCCGCAGCAGGTTGCTCAGATTCAGATCGAGCACTACCAACCAGGTGACGAGCGGGCACCGGAGCACTACCGAAACGGTGCCTTCCATTGGTGGCTGCGCATGGGGCCAACAAGGCGGCAAGTCGAGCATCTCAGGCAACTGGCGAAGCTTGACCCTGACCCGTTCCTAGGTCAGGACATGATTGGCTACCTTGACGATCCAACTCGGTCGCCCGGCTACGCAGTGCGCGACTAATCTGATCGGTGGCGGGAGAGCCGGCGCGCCAGCGTCGCTGATGTCGGCTTTGCGTCCACGAATCTTGGCCGAGCGATTTCGGCTTTGGGTCGTTAGCAGACTCGAAGGCCGCTGCTTCAAAGCTCGAGCGAGTGGATTTCGACAATGCCCGCTTCAGGCGCGACACTGCCGCTTGCAACGCCGGCGGTGCGGTGCCGTTTCGGATCGACGAGGCCCGGCTGGCCAGCGCGCCGACGAACGGCGGGTTGCGCCTGCGGCTAACCCGCGCTACCCCGCCCTACCCCGCCCTACGGCAGCAGCACGCTGCAGCCGGTCGTCCTGCGCGCCTCGAGGTCGCGGTGCGCCTGCGCGGCCTGCGCGAGCGGGTAGCGCTGGTCGATGCGGATCTTGACGGTGCCGTCGCGCACGACCTCGAACAGCTCGTCGGCCATCGCCTGCGTGCGCTCGCGCGTGGCCAGGTGCGTGAACAGCGTGGGGCGCGTCAGGTACAGCGAGCCCTTGGCCGCGAGCACGCCCGGCGACAGCGGCGCCGGCGCGCCCGAGGAGTTGCCGAACACCACCATCAGCCCGAACGGGCGCAGGCAGTCCAGCGACGCGTCGAAGGTGTCCTTGCCCACCGAGTCGTAGACCACCTTCACGCCCTTGCCGCCGGTGATCTCCTTGACGCGTTCGGCGAAGTTCTCGCGGCGGTAGTTGATCATGTGCGCGGCGCCGTACTCGCTGGCCAGCGCGCACTTCTCGTCGGAGCCGGCGGTGCCGATCAGCTCCAGTCCCAGCGCCCTGGCCCACTGGCAGGCGATCAGGCCGACGCCGCCGGCGGCCGCGTGGAACAGGATGCAGTCGCCCGGCGCCAGCCCTTCGACCGGCAGCGTGCGCCGCAAGAGGTAGTCGACCGTCAGGCCCTTCAACATCATTGCAGCGCCGGTCGCCAGGTCGATCTCGTCGGGCAGCCGGCACACGTGCGTCGCGTCGAGCACGCGCACCTCGCAGTAGCTGCCGGGCTTGGGCGCGGCATAGGCCACGCGGTCGCCCGCGGCCAGGTGCGCGACGCCCTCGCCCACCGCCTCCACGACGCCGGCGCCCTCGCCGCCCGGCGTCAGCGGCAGCGGGTTCGGGTAAAGGCCGGTGCGCTGGTAGACGTCGATGAAGTTGATGCCGCACGCGTGGTGGCGCACGCGCACCTGGCCGGGCCCGGGGTCGCCCGGGGTGACGTCGACGAGGCGCAGCACGTCGGGGCCGCCGAATTCGGTGATCTGGATCGCCTTGCTCACGAGGGCCCTCCTGCGCGTCGAAGTGGAACGGGACGTTGTAGCACGCCGGCCTTGACCTTGGCGGGCCCTCGGACGGCGCTCAGAAGCCCACGGCCTGGCCGTCGCGGCGCGAGTCGCTGGCGGCGACGTAGCCGTCGGCCAGGTCGTCACCGAGGCGCCCGATGAACTGGCCGGAGCCGAAGTCCATGTAGGCGTCGGCGGTGGCCTCCGACCGGTGGCCCAACGCATGCAGGCCCGCCACCAGCCCCGGCGCCATCGTGCGCTCGAAGTCGATGGCCAGGCCGGTAGCCACCTTCCAGCGCGGCGCGTCGCACGCGGCCTGCGGCTGCTGGCCGTGGCGCAGCATGCGCATCAGCGTCTGCACGTGGCCCTGCGGCTGCATGTTGCCGCCCATCACGCCGAAGCTCATCCGGGGCTGGCCGTCCTGGCACAGGAAGCCCGGGATGATGGTGTGGAACGGCCGCTTGCCGCCGGCCACGACGTTCGGGTGCCTGGCGTCCAGCGTGAAGCCCTGGCCGCGGTTCTGCAGGCTCACCCCGGTGCCGGGCACCACCACGCCGCTGCCGAAGCCCATGTAGTTGGACTGGATCAGGCTGACCATGCGGCCCTGCGCATCGGCGGCCGTCAGGTAGACGGTGCCGCCTGCGGGCGGCGTGCCGTGCGCGAAGTCCTGCGCGAGGCCGGGCACGATCAGGCGCGCGCGCTCGCGCAGGTACGCGGGCGAGAGCAGGTCGGCGGCGGTGACCTCGGTCATCGCGCGCGGGTCGGCCACCCAGCGATAGGTGTCGGCGAAGGCGAGCTTCATCGCCTCGATCTGCAGGTGCTGCGATTCGACGCTGTCGACCGGAAGGCGCACGACGTCCAGCTGCTCCAGCATGCCGAGGGCCATCAGCGCCGCGATGCCCTGGCCATTGGGCGGGATCTGGTGCACCGTGTGGCCGGCGAAGGCGGTGGCGATGGTCTCCACCCACTCGGGCTGGAACGCGGCCAGGTCGGACGCGGCCATCGAGCCGCCGTTGGCCGCCGCGTGCGCGACCAGTGCGGCGGCCACCTCGCCGCGGTAGAAGGCCTCGCCGCGCGTGTCGGCGATCGCGCGCAGCGTGCGGCCCGCGGCCTCGAACACGAAGCGCTCGCCGGGCAGCGGCGCGCGCCCGCGCGGCATGAAGGCCTCGGCGAAGCCGGGCTGGGCCTGCAGCAAGGGCACCTGGCGCGCCCACTTGTCGGCCACGATGCAGGCCACGCCGTGGCCGCGCTCCGCCAGCTCGATGGCCGGCTCCAGCAGGTCGGCGAAAGGCAGCTGGCCGCAGCGCCCGGACAACGCCACCCAGCCCGCCACCGCGCCGGGCACCGTGACCGCATCCCAGCCGCGCACCGGCAACGCGCCGCCGTGGCGCCGCTCGAAGTACGCCCGGCCCCAGGCGGCCGGCGCCACGCCCGACGCATTCAGCCCGAGCAGGCGATCACCATCCCAAAGGATCGCGAACAGGTCGCTGCCCAGGCCGTTGGACACCGGTTCGACGATGGTCAGCACCGCCGCGGCGGCGATCGCCGCGTCGATCGCGTTGCCGCCCTTGAGCAGCATGCGCACGCCGGCCTGCGATGCCAGCGGATGCGAGGTCGAGACCACGTTGCGCGCGAACACGGGGCTGCGCACGGTGGCGTAGGGGTTGTGCCAGTCGAAGTTCATGGAGGGCCTTTCGCAGACCCGCCCATTCTCACGTCTTCGGCTTGGACCGCGCCAGCAGCCAGATGCCCGACAGCACGCACACGGTGCCGAGCGCGATCCAGACGGTGAACGGCTCGCCGAGGATCACGATGCCCATCAGGATCGTGCTCAGCGGCCCGACCATGCCCGTCTGCGCCGCCACCGTGGCGCCCACGCGCTCGATGGCCATCATCACCATCAGCACCGGCGCGACGGTGCAGGCGGTGGCGTTGAGCACCGACAGCCACAGCACCTGCGGCGCGACGGCGGCCGCCGACAGCGGGCGCGTCAGCGCGAACTGCAGCAGGCACAGGCCGCAGGCCACGGTGCTGGCCAGCCCGGTCAGGCGCAGCGAGCCCAGGCGCCTGACCTCCTCGCCGCTGAACACCATGTACGTCGCGTAGCTGATCGCGCTGCCGAACACCAGGGCCACCCCGAGCGCGACGTTGCCGCCGCCGATGTGCGCCTCGTGGCCGAACACCAGCAGCACGCCGGCATAGCTGGCCGCCAGCGCGAGCAGCTGCGCGCGCTCGACGCGGCGCTTGAACAGCACGCGCCCGATCAGCAGCACCAGCGTCGGGTTGAGGTACAGCACCAGGCGCTCCAGCCCCGCGCTGATGTAGGCCAGGCCCGCGAAGTCGAGGAAGCTCGCGAGGTAGTAGCCCGAGAAGCCGAGCCCGGCGACGACGCGCCAGTCGCGCGCCGTGAGCCCCGGCCTGCCGCGTCCCGCCCACCACGCGATGGCCGCGAACAGTGGCAGCGCGAACAGCATGCGGTACATGATCAGCGTCACCGCGTCGACGCCGTGGCGATAGGCGAGCTTGACGATGATCGCCTTGCCGGAGAAGGCGATCGAGCCGGCCGTCGCGAGCGCAAGGCCGGGCCACAGTCGTTGCGGGCGCGGCACCGGGGTGGTGGTGTCCAGCGTGGCGAGCGTTGGCGTCGTGGTGGATTCAGAGGCCATGGGCCAGCATACGTGGCGCGGCGCTGGCGTGGGATCGCGCGTCGGCAAGGCCCCGTTCGCGGGCCATCGTCGGACGGCCGGTAGGGCGGGTTAGCCGCAGGCGCAACCCGCCGTTCGCCGGCGTCGCGACACACCGCCCCATGGCGGGTTACGCCTGCGGCCAACCCGCCCTAGCTCGTCCGGCCGCTGATCCATTGCGGGGTGCAGCGCAGCACCTCGTCCATCGTGGTCAGGCCCTCGGCCACCTTCATCAGGCCCGCCAGGCGCAGCGGGCGCATGCCTTCGAGCATGGCCTGGCGCGACAGTTTCGCCACGTCCAGCGTCGGGTGGATGGTGTCCTTCAGCGGCTCGCTGACCGGCATCAGCTCGTACAGGGCGGCGCGGCCGCGGTAGCCGGTGTTGCGGCAGGCCCCGCAGCCCACCGGCTTCATCGGGCGCAGGCGGCCGCCGAGCTTCCAGGGCTGCGCCAGCTCCTCGATCAACTTGACCGTCTCGGCCGATTCGTCGGGCGCCTTGCACGAGGCGCACAACGTGCGCGCCAGGCGCTGCGCCAGCACGCCGATGACGGTGGCCGAGATCAGGTACGGCGGCACGCCCAGGTCGACCAGGCGCGTGATGGCCGACGGAGCGTCGTTGGTGTGCAGCGTCGAGAACACGAGGTGGCCGGTCAGCGAGGCCTGGATCGCCATCTCGGCGGTCTCCAGGTCGCGGATCTCGCCCACCATGATGATGTCCGGGTCCTGGCGCATCAGCGAGCGCAGGCCGGCGGCGAAGTCGAGGTCCAGCGCGGGCTGCACCTGCGTCTGGTTGAAGGCCGCGTCGATCATCTCGATCGGGTCCTCCACGGTACAGACGTTGACTTCCTCGGTGGCCAGCTTCTTGAGCGTCGAGTACAGCGTGGTCGTCTTGCCCGAGCCCGTGGGCCCCGTGACCAGGATGATGCCGTGCGCCTGCGAGATCAGCGCCTGCCAGCGCTCGGCCTCGCTGGCGTTGAAGCCGAGCGCGTCGAAGGCCTTGTCGACGGTGCCCGGATCGAAGATCCGCATCACCACCTTCTCGCCGAAGGCCGTGGGCAGCGTCGACAACCGCATTTCGACCTCGGCGCCCGGCATGCCGCCGGCGCCGTCGGGGCGCTTGGTCTTGATGCGGCCGTCCTGCGGGCGGCGACGCTCGATCACGTCCATGCGCGCCAGCAGCTTGATGCGCGCGGTCATCGCGTTCATCACCGCGGGCGGCACCTGGTGCGCCGTGTGCAGCACGCCGTCGATGCGCAGGCGGATCGCGCCCATGTCGCGGCGCGGCTCCAGGTGGATGTCGCTGGCGCGCTGCTCGAACGCGTACTGCCACAGCCAGTCGACCACCTGCACCACGCCCTGGTCGTTGGCGTCGAGCGTGTCCTTGGTCTTGCCGAGCTCGACCAGCTGCTCGAAGCTGTTGGCGGCCGACGCGCCCGTCGTCTTGTTGGCGAAGCGCACCGACGCGGCCAGCGAATAGAACTCGGGCGTGTAGCGCGTGATGTCCTCGGGATGGGCCAGCTGGAGCCGCACGGGCCGCTTCACGAGCGCCTCGATCTCGGGCACCCAGGCCACGTCGAACGGCTCGGCCGTGGCGATCACCACCTCCTTCGCATTGACGGTGACCGGCAGCGCGCGGCGCGACTCGGCGTAGGCCACCGACATCACTTCCGCGACGCGGCCCACGTCCACGCGCAGCGGATCGATGCGCGCGTACGGCAGCTCGAAGCGCGCGGCCAGCCAGCGCGCCAGCGCGTCGGTGTCGAGCACGCGGTTGTCGCGCACGTCCACCAGGCTCGCGCCGCCCAGGCGCTGCAGCGGGTGCAGGCCCGAGGCACTGCTGCCGAAGCGGCGCAGCAGCTTGTCGGCCTCGTCGTGCGCGAGGACGCCGTCGTCGCGCAGCCATTTCAGCAGCTGGCGCAGCTCCAGGCGCCCGCGCGGCGCCACGTGGCGGATGGCGGGCGCGGCGGCGGACTTGACGGGGGGCGTTGCGGACATGGTTGCTTTCTCAGAGGGACAGCGGCCGCACCATGCGCAGCCACTTGCGCGCCGGCAGGCCGAAGCGCGATTCGATGTTATCCGCCCGGGCGACGAGCGTGTCGCGATCCGGCACGGAGACGCCGCGGCCGGCGATGACCACCGTGTTGCCCTCGCGCGTGGGCCGCAGGCTCCAGACCTGGTCGCTGCCGAACGCCGAGGCGATGCGCGCCGCGCTGGCAGCAAAGCTCGCGTCGCGGCCGAACAGGTTGACGGCCATCAGCCCGCCGTGCGCGAGCACCCCGCGGCAGGACGCGTAGAAGGCGCCGGAGTCGAGCACCGGCGCGGCGGCGTCGTGGTCGTAGAGGTCGACGCTGAGCACGTCGGCCACCTGCAGGTTCGCCGGGTCGCGCACCCAGGCCCCGGCGTCGGCCTCCAGCACCGTCAGCCGGGCGTCGTCGGCCGGCAGCTGGAACCACAGCCGGCACGCGCTGATGACGGTCGGGTTGAGCTCGACGGCCGTGGTGCGCATGCGCATCGCCTTGTGCGTGAAGCGGGTGATCGAGGCCGCCCCCAGGCCCAATTGCACGGCGTGGCCCTGGTCGAGTTCGTCCTGCGGCCGCCACAGCATCCAGGCCATCATGCGCTGCACGTACTCGAGCTCGATGGCCTGGGGCTTGCGCACGCGCATCGCGCCCTGCACCCACGGGGTGCCCAGGTGCAGGTAGCGCACGCCGTCCTGCTCGGACATCGTGGCGGGTTCGAAGGTCTGGCGCGGTCGGTTCACGGTGTCGGGGTCAGGATCGGCGAAGGCGCCAGATCGTAGCGCGAGAAGACGTCGCGCCAGGCCGCCAGCTTGCGCTCGAAGCTCCAGGACGCATTGGCGGGGCTGGTGGACGGCAGCGTATGCACGTCCACGCCCAGCTTCTGGACGAGCCGGCGCGAGCGGGCCGACTCGGCGCCGTTGTGGGCGACCGCGCGCAGCCCCGGCGCCAGCGCCGTCAGCCGCGCCAGGTCGTTCGGCTCGGGCGCGCGGATCGCGCTGTCGAGGCTGCCCTCGCGCTCGCAGCAACGGTAGACGTCCCACAGGCCGACGCGATGCCGGCGCAGGGCCGCCAGGCGGGCCGGATACGGCAGCGCGACGAGATCCTCATGCCACAGCGTGGACAGCAGCCGCCACAGGAGGTTGCGCGGATGCCCGTAGTACTGCTGCGCGGCCAGCGAGGCGGCGCCGGGAAAGCTGCCGAGGATCACCAGGCGCGTGTCGGCGGCGATGACGGGGGCGAGGCCTTCGAGCATCGCGCCCATTGTGCCGCGCGAGCCCGGCCGGCATTTGTAAAGCAGGGGTCCGCGTCGCCGGCGCGCTGCCGGCGCCCGCGTCGTGCCCATCCGCAGTAGCATCGGCCACCGGGACGACGTCAACGCCCCGAGGAACCGGCATGGCCTCTGCTGCAGCACGCGTCATCCTGCCCTGGCTGCTCGCGGCCGCCTGCGGCGCGGCATCGGCTGCCCCGACGGCGTCGCTGCGGCACGTGGCCAAGGGCATGACGTCCGAAGCGACCAGCGGCAACGCGTTCCTGGTGATCCACACGGCGGACGACCTGGCGACGGCGCTGAACCCGACGGCCAGCCTCGCCGCGGCGCGGCGTGCGGGCGACGTGCTCGCGTCCGTCGACTTCGACAAGGAGATCGTCGTCGGGGTGATGCTGTCGACCCGCCCCACGGGCTGCACGGGTGTCGACATCACGTCCGTCACGCAGGACGGCATCGTCTCGGTGGTGCACTACCGCGCACGCAAGCCGCGCAAGGGCGAGGCCTGCCAGGGCCGGCCCTACTCGCCGTTCGACTTCGTCGCGATCGAAAGGACGAACGCGCCGTTCCGGTTCACCGAGGACACCGGCCCCTGACGCGCCTGCGCCTTACTTGGTGACGGCGTCCACGCCCTTGTGGATCGCATGGCCGGTGGCCTTCACGCCTTCGTGGACGGCGTGGCCCGTGGCCTTGACGCCCTGGTGGACGGCGTGGCCGGTGGCCTTCACGCCCGTGTGCACCGCGTGTCCCGTGGCCTTGACGCCTTCATGCACGGCATGGCCGGCCTTGTGCACGTCCTCGCGCACGCTGCTGTCGGCGACCTGCGTGTTCTGCGACTTGGCGTAGGCGTCGTCCATGCGCTGCTGGCGGCCGGTGTCGCCGTTGTCCTGCGCGAACGCGTGCACGGATAGCCCGAGGGCGGCGAGGGCGATGAGGGCGGGGAGCTTGTTCATGAGGGTTCCTTGCGATGGCTTGCCGGCGATGCTGCTCGACAGCAAATGGGATGCCCGGCTATTTGAGCAGGGTGGCCTTGAAATGCATCCAGACGAGCGTGCCGCCGTCGACTTCCGGCGCCGCCGGTCCGACGGCGCGCTCGGCCAGCCGATTGTCCGCCGCCGGGCCCGGGATGACATGCCCGCTGCCGTGAAGAACCACCTGCTGGGACATCTGGCCGCCGACGCAGTGCCCGCGCACGATGCGCTCCGCCCAGCGATGGCGGCCATCCTCGGCCTGCTCCGTGATGGCCTCGCGGGCGACGGGCGCCGCGCAGCCGGCGCGGTCGGCCCAGAAGCGGAAGGTGTCGTCGGCCGAGCGCAGGCCGGCCTGGATCTCGCCGCGGCGCACGGTGCCGTCCACCTGGCCGCCGAAAGGCACCGAGGGATCCTCCGTGCCGTTGACGGCCAGCCAGGGCAGCGGCCGCGGCGACTTGCAGCTGCGCGCCAGCGCGTCGGGCAGGGTCGACAGCAGGCTGGCGGCGGCGCGCAGCGTCTCGCCGGCGTCGCAGGCGAAGCGCATCGTCATGAAGCCGCCGTGCGACGAGCCGACCATGAACACCGCCGACGGGTCGCCGTGATCCTGCGCGACGACCTCGGCGATCACCGCCTTGAGGAAGCGCACGTCGTCGACGGTGGCCGTCGGGTTGCGCTGGTCGTTCCAGTGGCGGGCCAGCGCCTCGGGGGCGACGACGAGGAAGCCCTCGCGCGCGCCGAGGGTGGGCAGGCTGGTCTCGCCCCAGATGTCGGCGGCCGTCTGCGTGCCGCCGTGCAGCAGCACCACCACCGGCAGGCGGCCCGCGCCACGCCCGCCGGGCGCCGGCTGCACGAGGTAGCTGCGCTCGAGGCCGCCGACGATCAGGCGGCGGCGGTGCGCCGTGGCCACGCTGCCGCGCTCGGGCACGCCGCCGGCGGCGGTGCGCGCGCGCGTCATCGTCGAGGCCAGCAGCGCGTCGGACGCCGCGGCCGCCCG
>JBJMWE010000261.1:0-17414 GCA_045810285.1 Vitreoscilla sp.
CGCGGCGCAGGCGCTGGCGCTGTCGTGCACCCAGCCGGCGACGGCGTCGCGCCTGTTCTCCTGGGCCGCCGACGTCGCCCAGGCGCGCGGCCTCGTGCTGCTGGAGCTGCTGTGCATGCTGGAGGGTGGCGCCGCCATCCACGGCCTGGGCGACTACGACCGTGCGGCGCGCTGCTTCGACGCCGCCGCGCTGCGGGCGCGCGCCACGGGCTGGCCGCTGCTGGTCGTCCTGTGCGACACGCACTTCGGCGCGCTGCTGTGCGACCTCGGCGCCTTCGACGAGAGCCGGCGCACGCTCGAGGCCTGCATCGAGTCGCTCTCCGCGCTCCCGCGCGGCCCCTTCCTGGCGGGCGCGCACGCCGCGCTCGCGCGCACCCTGCTGGCCACGCAGCGCATCGCGGAGGCCGTTGCGCAGATGGACGCTGCGATGGCGCTGCTGCGCACCGGCGACGGCCAGCGCGACCTCGCAGCCGCGCTGATCGTGCACGCCCGCGTGCTGGCCGCGGCGTCGCAACCCGGCCGGGCGATCGACGCGCTGGCCGAGGCGCGCCTGCTCGTGGACGCCCGCGGGTTCGACGCCATGCGCTCCGCGCTGCACCAGGCCGAGGCCGACCTGCACCACCGCTTCGCGCTCGCGCGGCCCGAGGGCATGACGCTGCCGTCGCCCGCGCTGCACCACGGCGAGGCCGCGCTCGCGCACGGCCAGCGCCTGACCGGCTGGAACCCGCGCGCGACGCTGCTGGACTTCCTCGCCGAACGCTGGGCCGAGACGGGCGACCACGAGCGTGCCTACGGCTACGCGCGCCGCGCCCTCGCGGCCAAGGAGCGCGAGACGGCCCAGAAGATGAGCTATCCCCTGGCGCTGCTGCGGGTGCGCCGCCACGCCGAGGTGCGTGCCGGCCCCGCCATGGCCGCCGCCCCGAACGCGTCCGCCGCGGCGCATCCCCTGCTGCCTGCGAACCGCCGCGCGCCGCGCATCCTGTGACCTTCAACCAGAGCCTGCATCCATGAACTCCGCCTCCTTTCCCGTGCCGCGCCGCCCCCGACGCCTGCGTCCGCTCGCACTGTGCATCGGCCTCGCGCTGTCGGCGATGGGCGCCGGCGCCGCGACGCGGCCGCAGGCGCCCGACGCGCGCCGCGTCACGCAGGCCCTGGCCGCCGCGCACGAGCGCGCCGGCGTGGAGCTGCTCGCGCGCACCTCGCTGGTCAACCGGTCGGGCCAGACGGTGGTGCGCGCCAGCCAGGCCTGGCAAGGCCATCGCGTCTGGGGCTCGTCGGTGGTGGTGCGCGCGGACAGGTCGGGCAAGTCGACGATCGCCGCCAGCACCGCGTCAACGGACGTCGCGCCGGCCGGCACGCCCCGGCTGACGCAGGACCAGGCCGTCGCCGTCGCGCGCCGCGCGATCGGGCTCAAGGGCCGCGGCGCGCCGCCGAAGGTCGAGCTGGTGGTGTTCCCGACGCGATACACCGGCGACGTGCACATCGCCTGGAGCGCGTCGACGCACCGCTACGGATTCGACCGCGCCAACAGCGTGATGGCCGTGCGCCCGGCCGATCCGTACGTGTGGGCGTACGAGGTGCACCTGTTCGCCGACAACCGCACGGACGGCGTGCGCGACATGACCTACGTCGTCGATGCGCGCACCGGCGCCCTGCTGCACGTGCGCGACGGCCGCCAGGCCCTCGCCCCGATGAACCCGCCGCTGCAGTTGCCCGACGATGTCGCCGCCGTGGGCACCGGCTACAGCCAGTGGAGCGGCGTCGTGGCGCTGGACACCACGATGCACGCCGACGGCACGTTCCAGATGATCGACCGCACCCGCGGCTCGCGCTGGAACCCGTACCTGCACGACGACTTCTACGACGACCAGGGCAACCAGGTGCTGGCACCCGACGGCCACCCGATCTCGGTGATCGGCCTGCAGTCGATCACCGAGACGCACCAGGGCTTCGGCGACAGCTGGGTGACCGACAACTGGTGGTTCGACGGCAACCCGACCGACACCTGGGGCGACGGCCGCCAGTTCGCGATGTTCCCGTACGGCGGCGAGACGAGCGCCAACGGCCAGACCGCGGCGGTGGACGCCTACCACGGCATGGCGCTGACCTGGGACTTCTACGCGAACGTCTTCGGCCGCAACGGCATCGACAACCTCGGCACGTCGCCGATCTCGGTGGTGCACGTCGTCGACGACCAGGCCGACTACTACGACAACGCGTACTGGAGCGACTTCGTCTTCGGCATGTTCTATTCGGACGGCACGAAGAACCCCGGCGTCGACCCGAACACCGGCCTGCCGACCGCGCCCAACCCCGCCGGCTTCGACACGCTGACCTCGATCGACATCATCGGCCACGAGATGACCCATGGCGTCACCGCGAACTCCGACGCGCTGGACTACGACGGCGAATCGGGCGGCCTCAACGAGGCGACGTCCGACATCATGGGCTCGATGGTCGAGGCCTGGGCCACGCGCCTGCCGGGCGCCGACTGGATCATCCCCGACACCGGCACCGACTGGCTGATGGGCGCGCAGATCTCCGACTCCCCGCTGCGCTCGATGATCCACCCGAGCGTGGACGGCGTGAGCGCCGACCACTGGTACGCCGGCATCCAGTACCTGGACGTGCACTTCAGCAGCGGCCCGCTGAACCGCTTCTTCTATTTCCTGTCGCAGGGCGCGTCGTCCGATCCGGCCTCGGACGCGTACAGCCCGTACCTGCCCGAGGGCATGAAGGGCATCGGCAACGACCGCGCCGCGCACATCTGGTACACGGCGATGACCGAGTGGCTGACGCCCCTGTCGAAGTACGCCGACGCGCGCAACGCCGCCATCAACGCGGCGACGGAGGACTACGGCCCGGGCACGCCCGAAGTCGCGGCGGTGATGAAGGCGTTCGCGGCCATCAACGTCGGCAGCGCCACCGACACGCCGCGCGTGCGCATCGACTTCCCGGTGGTGCACCCGGGCGGCGGGCCGCTGAACACCTTCGGCAACGGCGTGTTCACGCGCATGCCCATCGTCGCGATGGGCACGACGGTGCACCTGGCCGCCGAGGTGCACAACGCCACCGACACCAGCGTGAAGTGGAAGACCGGCGGCAGCGCCGGCGCCTTCAACAGCCGCGGCTTCCGCAACGTGGGGGGCAGCATCTCGGCGGACGGCAGCTGGTCGCCGGACACCGCCTGGGGCTTCCACTCGATGACGGTCGTCAGCAACGCCGATCCGCTGCAGTACGCGGAGGGTGTCGCCTGGGTCATCGACGCGGACGCCGACGCGGACACCGAGTTCGATGCGATCGACCTCGGCGGCGTCGCGCTGTCCTGGGGCCTGGACGGCTGGGTCAACGCGAGCCACAGCATGGTGGGCGACGGCTTCGTCGACAGCAGCGACGTGATGGCCATCGGCGAGGCCTTCCGCAACGCCTTCGGCGGCGTGTGAGGCTGCGCTGGCCGCTCACGTCGGTTCGTAGGGCGGGTTAGCCCGCAGGGCGTAACCCGCCGTTCGCCGGCGCGCTACAACCCCCGTCGACATCCGCAACACCGGGAATTCGAAGACAAGGCGGGCCGGGACGCCGGCGAACGGCGGGTTACGCCCTGCGGGCTAACCCGCCCTACGCGCTGAAGCTGATGAATCCCAGCGTGCGGGCCCGCGTCACGGCGTGCTTGCGCGAGCCGGCGCCCAGCTTGTTGAACAGGTTCTTGAGATGCCACTTGACCGTTTCGTCGCTCATCGCGATGGCCTTGGCGATCTCCTTGTTGGAGTAGTTGCGGGCGAGCAGCAGCAGGATGCTGCGCTCCTTGGGCGTCAGCGACTTGCCCGCCTGCCGGCGCTCGCGGTCCTCGCCCGCTGCCGGTGCCACCGCGGGGCCGGACTCGGCGTCGCTCGCGCGCGCCGTGCGCCGGCGCAGGCGCGCGAGCGCCAGCGGATAGTTCATCTTCTGCGTCGACTCCTGCTCCTTGGCCTGCAGGGCCTGGCGCGCGTGGGCATAGGCGCGCGCATGGTCGCCCGCCTCGGCCCAGCGCTCCGCGAGGAACGCGTAGAGGCGGGCCGGCGCCTTCCAGCCGTCGATGGCCAGGCCGTTGGCCAGCGTGGCCTCGGCGAAGTGGAGAGCACCGCCGGGCAGGACCATGCCGGCGGGCGGAGGTAGGTCGAAGCGGTGGTGCAGGTCGGCGAGCACGTCGGTCACGCCCACGTGCAGCGAGTCGAGTCCGTAGCGCGTGATCATCTCCTGCGCCTCGTCGAGCACGGCGAGCGCTTCTTGGACGCGGCCCGCGGCGGCGAGCACGCGGGCCTGGAAGATCAGGTTCAGCGCGAGGTTGTGGCTGAAGCCGCCCTCGCGGTACATCGCGATGGCCTCGCCCATGGGCTCCAGCGCCTCGACGGGCCGGTCCATCGCGAGCAGCGTCTGCGCCAGCGCGGCGCAGGCGATGGCCAGGTGCACGCTGCGCGGCACCACCGACAACTGCAGGATGGCCTCGCTGAGCAACGCGCGGCTCTCGTCGAGGGCGCCGAGCGTCTGCAGCAGCTCGCCCACCCGCGTGTCGGCCGCGCCGATCAAGGTCGGCCAGCCGGTGGCGCGGGCGCGCGTGGCGGCGAGGTCGAAGCAGTCGCTGGCCATGTCCATGTCGCCGGTGCCCTGGCGCGCGGCCCCGGCGTTGATCATCGCGACGATCTCCAGCCGCACCATGCCCACCTGGCGCGCCTGGTCGGCGGCGTGCTGGAAGACGGCCGCCGACGTGGACGGGTTGCGGAACGACAGCCCCAGCGCACGCGCGGCGCTCCACAGCGCATCCCAGGCGACGCTGGCCGCGGGCCACGCCTGGCCCGGCGGCTCCAGGCCCAGCGTGGACTCGAGCTCGGGCTGCGTGAACGAGCGCTCGTAGCTCGCCCACATGCGCGCGATGGCAAGCCGCTCCGGCGCCCCGTTGGCCGCGTAGAAGGCGATGGCCTGCTCGAAGGCGGCCAGCTCGCGCTCGCGCTGGCCGCGTGTCTTGGCGAGCAGGCTCTCGACGAGGAAGGCGTCGCCTTCGGCCTGCGCGTCGGAGCCGGGATCGAGGTGCACGCGGGCCTCGGTGAGCCAGCGTTCCGCGGCTTCGAACTCGCACAGCAGCGCCTTCGCCTCGCACAGCGCGAGCGCGGCGCGCGCACGATGCGGCATGGGCGTCGGGGCGGCCTCGGCGGGCGCGCTGCCCGATGGCGCCAGCACGCCGCCCGCCAGGCGCATGGCGCGCGCGCTGTCACGCTGGCGCAGGTGCCACGCGAGGGCGACCGTGGCCGCCACGCGCTCGTCGCCGCGCAGCGCCGCCAGCGACGTTTCGAGCGCGAATACTTCCTGTTCTGCGGCGAACAACTGCATGGGCGAATTGTAGGGAGCGCCCAGGGCGCGGGCCACCGTTGGAACCCGCGCCTGCGGGCGCGACGACGTCGCCCCGCGCTATCCAGGTCGCGTCGCCATAGCTCGCGTGCTCGATGGCGATGCCGTCCACAGGACCAACGGGCGCCAGTCCATCTGCGGAGACTTTGCTCCGGCGACGGCCCGCGGATGTCGCTACGCGTTGGCCACCGGCGTCTGCGGGGCGCGTGTCGCGTCGGCCGTGTTCTCGCCGAACCGGTCTCGCACCGCCCGTGCGTACTGCCCGGGATCCTGCGGCTTGACGAACAGCGAGGTGACCTCGGGATGGGCCTCGTGGATGCGGCGCTCGATGTCGGCGACCATGCGTTCGATCTGCGGCGCGGTCAGCGCGTCGTCGAACTCGAAGCTCATCGCGGCCATCACCTGGTCGGGTGCGAGGTGCAGCGTGAGCACGCCGTTGGCGCGCGAGCTGCCGCAGGCCGCGTTGGCGATGTCCAGCATCGACTGGATCAACGCGCCGTCGGCCCGCTCGCCGATCAGCAGGCTCTTGCTCTCGCGCAGCAGCAGCGTCGACGTGCACGCGAGCACGCCGCCGATCAGGATCGAGGCGACGCCGTCGGCCCGCGGCAGGTCGAAGTGCGCCGCCAGCACGGTGCCCGCCGCCGCGATGGCGATGCCCGCGAGCGCGGCGCTGTCCTCGAAGACGACCATGAACAGCGGTGGATCCTTGCTCTTGAGAAAGGCCTGGTACCAGCCGAGGTCGCCCTTGGCCTGGCGGAACTGGCGCACCGACACGAGCCACGACCAGCCCTCGAACACGAACGCCGCGGCGAGCACGACCTCGCTGACCAGCGCGTTCTCGATCGGCTCGGGCCGGCGCACGCGCTGCACGCCCTGCACGATGGACACGCCCGCGCCGAGCGCGAACACCAGCAGCGCGACGACGAAGCTCCAGAAGTACAGCTCGCGGCCGTATCCCGCCGGATGGTCGCGGTCGGGCGACCGCCGCGCGCGCCGCATGCCGTACAGCAGCAGCACCTCGTTGCCGGTGTCGACGAACGAATGCACCGCCTCGCTGAGCATCGCCGAGCTGCCCGTGAACGCGGCGGCCCCGGCCTTGGTCGCCGCGACGAGCACGTTGCCGACCAGCGCGGCCCAGACGGCCGTGCGCGAGCCTGCGTTGCCGCCGGCGACGTCGGCCATCAGCGACCGAGCAGCTGGCGCGCCCGCGCGACGACGTTGTCGGCGCTGAAGCCGAACTCCTTCAGCAGCAGCCCGGCGGGCGCGGACGCGCCGAAGTGGTCGATGCCGATCACGTCGCCGGCCGCGCCCACCCAGCGCGCCCAACCCATCGCCGAGCCTGCCTCGACGGCCAGGCGCTTCGTCGCCGCGGGCGGCAGCACCGAATCGCGGTAGGCGGCCGTCTGCGCCTCGAACAGGTCCCAGCTGGGCATCGACACGCAGCGCACCCGCAGGCCCTCCCGGCCCAGCGTCTCGGCGGCCGCGACGATGAGCCCGACCTCCGAGCCACTGGCGATCAGCACCAGGTCCGGCGCGTCGTGCTCGGCCCCGCCGATCACGTACGCGCCCCGCGCCAGGCCGTCGGCGCCCGGGTGCTTGCCGCGATCGAGCGTGGGCACGTCCTGGCGCGTGAGCACGAGCAGCACGGGCCGGTCCTTCATCGTCACCGCGACCTTCCAGGCGACGGCCGTCTCGTTCGCATCCGCCGGCCGGATCACCGTGAGGCCCGGGATCGCGCGCAGGCTGGCGAGCTGCTCGATCGGCTGGTGCGTGGGGCCGTCCTCGCCGAGCGCGACCGAATCGTGCGTGAACACGTGCAGCGCGTGCAGCTTCTGCAGCGCGGCCAGGCGGATCGCCGGGCGCATGTAGTCCGAGAAGATCAGGAAGGTCGAACCGTAGGGGATGAAGCCGCCGTGCGCGGCCATGCCGTTGACGATCGCGCCCATCGCATGCTCGCGCACCCCGAAGTGCACGTTGCGGCCGGCCGGGCTCGTGCCGCCCTTGTCCGCGCCCTCGACCGGCTTGGCGTCCGCCGCCGGCCTGGGGCCGAAGTCGCCCTGGTCGACGAGGTTGGTGTGCGTGGACGGATCGAGGTCCGCCGAGCCGCCCACCAGCGCGGGCAGCCTGGGCGCGATGGCCGCGAGGATGTGCTTGCCGGCCACGCGCGTGGCCATGCCCTTCGCGTCGGCGGGGAACACGGGCATGTCCGCGTCCCAGCCCGCAGGCAGCTCGCCGCGTAGGCGGGCCTGGAGTGCGTCATGCTCCTTCGGGAAGGCCTGCGCGTAGGCCGCCATGCGCCGGTTCCACTCGGCCTCGGCCTGCTCGCCGGTGGCCTGCGCCTCGCCGAACTTGCGGGCCGCCGCCTCGGGCACGTGGAAGTCGGGCGCCTCGGGCCAGCCGAGCTTGTCCTTGGTGGCCTTGACGTTCTTGTCGCCCAGCGGCGAGCCGTGCGCCTTGAAGCTGTCCTGCAGCGGCGAACCGTAGCCCAGGTGCGTGCGCACCAGGACCAGCGTCGGCCGCGTGGTGTCGGCCACCGCCTCGCGCAGTGCGCGGTCGATCGCGTCGACGGCGTTGCCGTCGGCCACCTTGATCGCCTGCCACCCGTAGGCCTCGAAGCGCCTGGCCTTGTCCTCGGTGAAGGTGATCTCCGAGCCGGCCGACAGGGTGACTTCGTTGTCGTCGTACAGGCAGATCAGCTTGCCCAGCTGCAGGTGGCCGGCGAGCGACGCCGCTTCCGAGGCGACGCCCTCCATCAGGTCGCCGTCGCTGACGATGGCCCAGGTGCGGTGGTCCACCACCGCGTGGCCGTCGCGGTTGTACGTGCCGGCGAGCTGCGCCTCCGCGATGGCCATGCCCACCGCGTTGGCCAGGCCCTGGCCCAGCGGGCCGGTCGTCACCTCGACGCCCGGCGTGTGGCCGCGCTCGGGATGGCCCGGCGTGCGGCTGCCCCACTGGCGAAACTGCTTGAGGTCGTCGATCGTCAGGCCGTAGCCCGTCACGTTCAGCAGGCTGTACAGCAGCGCCGAGCCGTGGCCGGCCGACAGCACGAAGCGGTCGCGGTCGGCCCACAGCGGGTTGGCGGGGTGGTGCTTGAGGAAGCGCGTCCACAGCACGTAGGCCATCGGCGCGGCGTCCAGCGGCAGGCCGGGGTGGCCGCTGTCGGCCTTCTGCACCATGTCCACGGACAGGAAGCGCAGCGTGGCGATGCATTGCTGGTCGAGCGAGTCGGACATCATGTTCCTTCGATGGGGGCGGGCGCGGCCGGGTATGGCCCTTGCTCCGCCGGGATGCGAACCGGAGACTGGAGCGGCAAGCTGCTTGCCCGCGCCGGGACGCCCTCGATCCTCTTCCAGCGAGCGCGCTCCCGATGGCTGCAGAATCTCCTCACGACGTGGTCTTCCTGGTCGACGTCGACAACACCCTGCTCGACAACGACCGCATCGTCGCCGACCTGCGCGAGCACCTGGTGCGCACGTTCGGCGCCGATTGCGCGCAGGTCTACTGGACGCGCTTCGAGCAGCTGCGCGCGCAGCTGGGCTATGCGGACTATCTCGGCGCGCTGCAGCTGTACCGGCAGGACGTCGAACACCGGGGCGTGGCGGCGCACGCGCTGCTGCAGATGTCGGGCTTCCTCGTCGACTACCCGTTCCACGAGCGCGTGTTCCCCGGCGCACTCGAAGCGCTCGCGCAGATGGGCCGCCTCGGGCCGACGGTGATCCTGTCGGATGGCGATGTCGTCTTCCAGCCGCGCAAGGTGCAGCGCGCGGGACTGTGGGACGCCGTCGGCGGGCGCGTGCTGATCCACGTGCACAAGGAGACGATGCTCGACGAGGTGCGGCGCATCTTCCCGGCGCGCCACTACGCGATCGTCGACGACAAGCCGCGCATCCTCGGCGCGTTCAAGGCCGCGTGGGGCACCGGCGTGACGACCGTGTTCCCGCGCCAGGGCCACTACGCGCTGGATGCCGCCGAGATCGCCCGGCATCCGCCGCCCGACGTCGCCATCGCGCGCATCGGCGAACTCGCACGCACGAATATTGCCGCATGGATCCCCTCCAGGAGCGAATCATGAAAGCCACCCAGCAACTGCACGACCTCGGCCAGAGCCTGTGGATCGACAACATCAGCCGCGAGACGCTGCGCGACGGCACGCTCGCGAGGCTGATCGCCGACTACGCCGTGACCGGCCTCACGTCCAACCCGACGATCTTCGAGAAGGCCATGAGCGAGGGCGACGCGTACGACGACGCCATCACGAAGATGGCGGGCGACGGCCGCTCCATCGAGGACCTGTTCTTCGCGCTGGCGGTGGAGGACCTGCAACAGGCCGCCGACCTGTTCCTGCCGGCCCACGAGGCCAGCGACGGGGTCGACGGCTGGGCCTCGCTGGAGGTGTCTCCGTTGCTGGTCGATGACACGCAGGCCACGATGCGCTCAGCGGCGAGCCTGGCCCGGCAGGCCAGCCGCAAGAACCTGTTCATCAAGATCCCGGGCACGCCCGCGGGCATCCCGGCGATCGAGGAATCCATCTACGCCGGCGTGCCGATCAACGTGACGCTGCTGTTCTCCCGCGAGCAGTACCTGGCCGCGGCCGAGGCCTACATGAAGGGCATCGAGCGGCGGCTCAACGACGGCAAGTCGCCGGTGGTCGAATCGGTGGCCTCGCTGTTCGTCAGCCGCTGGGACGCAGGCGTGAAGGACACGGTGTCGCCCGACTACCAGAACAAGCTGGGGATCGCGATCGCCATGCGCACGTACAAGGCCTATCGCGAGCTGCTGGAATCGCCGCGCTGGAAGAAGCTCGCCGCCGCGGGCGCGCATCCGCAGCGGCTGCTGTGGGCCAGCACCGGCACCAAGGATCCGAAGGCGCCCGATACGCTGTACGTCGAGGCGCTGGCCGCGCCCGACACGGTCGACACGATGCCGTCCAAGACGCTCAAGGCCTTCGCCGAGCACGGCAAGGTCGGCGCGACGATGCCGCGCGACGGCGGCTTCTGCGAGCAGACCATCGAGGAGATCCGGCGCCAGGGCGTGGACATCGAGGCGCTGGCCGTCAGGCTGCAGTCGGAAGGCGGCGACGCCTTCGCGAAGTCCTGGCGCTCGCTGCTCGGCGGGCTGGAGGAGAAGGTCGCCCGGCTCACGGCGACGTCGCCGAGCTGATCGACGGGACATGGCCAAGCCGCTGGTCATCGCGCCGTCCATCCTGTCCGCCGACTTCGGCCGCCTCGCGGAGGAGGTGCGCGCGGTCGACGCCGCCGGCGCCGACTGGATCCACGTCGACGTGATGGACGGCCGCTTCGTGCCCAACATCACGTTCGGCCCGGTGGTCATCGAGGCCGTGCGCCGCGCGACCACCAGGCCGTTGAACGTCCACCTGATGATGGTGGAGCCCGAGCGCATGCTGGAGGATTTCGTCAGGGCCGGCGCGGACCACCTGCTGGTGCAGTGCGAGCCCGCATCGACGATCCACCTGCACCGCGTGCTCTCGCGCATCCGCGAGCTCGGCGCCAAGCCGGGCGTGGTCATCGACCCCGGCAGCCCGGTCGCCTTCGTCGAGCCCGTGCTGCACCTGTGCGACGTGGTGCTGGTGATGACGGTCAACCCCGGCTTCGGCGGCCAGAAGTTCCTGCCCGAGGTGCTGCCCAAGATCACGGCGCTGCGCCGCCTGTGCGACACGCGCGGGCTGGACCCGTACATCGAGGTCGACGGCGGCACCAACGGCGACAACGCGTGGCAGGCGGTGGACGCGGGCGCCGACGCCCTGGTCGCCGGCTCGGCCGTCTTCGGCTCGGACGACTACGCGCGCGCGATCGCACGGCTGCGGGCGCATGGGCGTCCCGCGTGAGCGCGAGGAGGGGCCGCCGCGCCACGGTTGATCGCGATCAAGACCCGGCCCCGTCCTACACGAAACTGTCACGGAACCGGATTAAGATGCATCCATCGCAGGTACAGAACCGACCGCACATTGGGCGGAGCAACGGGAACCCGTCACCCGGTAGCTGCACACCGTCTTCGTGATCCGTCACGTTGCCCGGAAGTCAAAAGCCCTCCCCGGAGGGCTTTTCCTTTGGTGCGTCTCCGGCGACGTTGCCGCTCCGGGCCAAGTCGCGTGGCCGCGCCGCAGGGGCCTGGCCTTTCCGAGGGTCGCGCACGAGCGGCGCCGCAAGCGAACGCGCAGCCCGCGATTCGAGGACAGGCCTGACCCCGGCCCCGGCTCACGATCGGGGTCAGGCCTGTCCATCGTCCGCGGGCGGGCCATTCGCTTCGGAGACATGCTGCGCGGACTCCGGAAAGGCCAGACCCCTGGCCGCGCCGCGCACTTGCGAAAGGCAGCCCGCTTCGAGAACCTTCGCGTTCACGCGCGCGGCCACGACCTCATCGCCGTGCGCACCGTCGCCAGCAGGCTCTCGTGCGTGGCGCCGTCCTTGGCCTGCATCGACATGCCCTGGTAGATGGTGGCGTAGAAATTGGCCAGGTCCTGCGCGTCGGTGTCGGGCGGCAGCTCGCCGTCGTCGATGCCGCCCTGGATGCGGCGGCCGACGTTGGCGATGGCTTCCGTGCGGCGCAGCAGCAGCGCGTCCTGCACGCGCTCCGCGGCGGCGGAGCAGTTCGTGGCGGCCATCACCACCATGCAACCCTTGGGATGGCAGGGCTGGGTGAGCTCGTTGGCGGCTTCCAGCAGCCAGCGCTCGATGGCGCCGCGCGCGCTCGGCTCTTCCTTCAACGCGCGCACGCCGGCACTGCCGTAGCCGAGGGCATAGCGTTCGATCGCTTCGAGGAACAACTGCTCCTTGTCGCCGAAAGCCGTGTACAGGCTGGGCGGCGTGATGCCCATCGCGGACGTGAGGTCGGAGATGGAGGCGGCCTCGTAGCCGCGTTCCCAGAAGACGTGCATCGCGGTCTCGAGCGCGGCGTCGCGGTCGAAGGACAGTGGGCGGCCGCGCGGCTTGCGCGGGGCCTTGGCCGCCTTGCATTCGGGGGCGTCGACGATGGTGGCCAGGCCGGCGCCATCGCCTTCCGGTGTCTCATTCGTCTTTTTCATAGCGGTCGCTAATAAAATCTGTTGACGTGCCCTTGTGGCTTGGCTACATTGTGCCATATGTCGTAGCGATCGCTACGATAAAACTTTCCCGATCCCGTCGCGAGAAGCCCGGCAATGCCGGGTTCAGCCGCTGCATCGTCAAAAGTTCTCGAGCACTTACTTCTTCGATTCGCGTTGACTTCAGGAGTTCCCATGAGCCAGGTTCCGCTCCAAACCCGCCGTCGCCTCTGGGTTGCCGGCACCACCCTGACGGCCATCGTCGCCGCCGTTGCCAGCGCCTTCATGCTGGAAACCGGCCCCGCCAAGGCCGCCCCGTCGCCGGCCGCGCAAGCCATGCCGGTGTCCGTCGCCAAGGTCGAGCAGAGCGAGGTCGCGACCTGGAACGAGTTCTCGGGGCGCCTCGAGGCGGTCGAGCGCGTGGACATCCGCTCGCGCGTCGCGGGCACCGTCCAGGCCGTCCATTTCCGCGAAGGCGCGCTGGTCCGCGCCGGCGACCTGCTGCTGACGATCGACCCGGCGCCCTACCAGGCCGACGTCGACCGCGCCGAGGCCCAGGTGCTCGCCGCGCAGGCACGCCTGGCCAACGCCAGGACCAATTACGCGCGCGCCAAGCCGCTGCTGGAGGAGCACGCCATCTCGCAGCGCGAGTACGACGACAGCCTCAACGCGCAGACCGAGGCCGACGCCAACCTGCGCGCGGCGCAGGCGCAGGCGCAGTCCGCGAAGCTGAGCCTGGGCTACACGCAGGTGCGCGCACCGGTGTCCGGCCGCGTCGGCAAGCTCGAGATCACCACCGGCAACCTCGTGGCCGCCGGCCCGGGCGCGCCGGTGCTCACGACGCTGGTCTCCGTCAGCCCGATCTACGCGAGCTTCGATGCCGACGAGCAGGTCGTGGCGCGCGCGCTGCGCGAGCTGCCCCCCGGTGCGAGCGCGCGGGCGCAGATCGAGAAGATCCCGGTGCAGATGGGCACGGTCGCCGACACGGCCACGCCCATCTCCGGCCACCTGCAGCTGGTCGACAACCAGGTCGACGCCCGCAGCGGCACCGTGCGCGTGCGCGCCGTGTTCGACAACACCGACGGCAACCTGATGCCGGGCCAGTTCGCGCACCTGCGCATGGGCCAGGTCAAGCCCGACGCGGCGCTGCTGATCAACGAGCGCGCGGTCGGCACCGACCAGAGCAAGAAGTTCGTGATGGTGGTGGGCGCCGACGACAAGGCGCAGTACCGCGAGGTCACGCTCGGCGCCAACGTGGACGGCCTGCGCATCGTCACCTCCGGCCTGAAGCCGGGCGAGCGCATCGTGGTCAACGGCCTGCAGCGCGTGCGCCCTGGCGCGCTGGTGGCACCGCAGGTGGTGGCGATGCGCGCCGCCGACGACGCCGGCGCCAGCGCCAAGAACTGAGCCCGCAACAAGCACAAGAAGCCCCTCCGCAGCCTGCGCCGCCCAGCCGGCGCGAGGCCGCCGCATTCCCAGAACTCCCGGGAGCACCTCGTGAATCTTTCCAAATTCTTCATCGACCGGCCGATCTTCGCCGGCGTGCTGTCGCTGCTGATCTTCCTCGGCGGCCTGATCGCGGTGCGCGGCCTGCCCGTGTCCGAGTACCCCGACGTCGTGCCGCCCTCGGTCGTCGTGCGCGCCAACTACCCCGGCGCCAACCCGCAGGTGATCGCCGAGACGGTGGCCACGCCGCTGGAGGAGTCGATCAACGGCATCGAGGGCATGCTCTACATGAGCAGCCAGGCCACCACCGACGGCCTGATGACGCTGACGGTCACCTTCAAGCTGGGCACCGACCCGGACAAGGCGCAGCAGCTGGTTCAGAACCGCGTCTCGCAGGCCGAGGCGCGGCTGCCCGAGGAGGTCAAGCGCCTGGGCATCACCACCATCAAGAGCTCGCCCGACCTCACGATGGTGGTGCACCTGTTGTCGCCCAACGGCCGCTACGACATGACCTACCTGCGCAACTACGCGGTGCTCAACGTCAAGGACCGCCTCGCGCGCGTGCCGGGCGTGGGCGACGTGCAGCTGTTCGGCTCCGGCGACTACTCGATGCGCGTGTGGCTCGACCCGCAGAAGGTCGCCAACCGCGGGCTGTCGCCGAGCGACGTCGTCACCGCCATCCGCGGCCAGAACGTGCAGGCCGCGGCCGGCATCGTCGGTGCCTCGCCGGGCCTGCACGGCATCGACGTGCAGCTGTCCGTCAACGCCCAGGGCCGGCTTACGAACGAGCAGGAGTTCGGCGACATCATCGTCAAGACGAGCGCCGACGGCGCCGTCACGCGCCTGCGCGACGTCGCCCGCATCGAGCTGGGCGCGTCCGACTACTCGCTGCGCTCGCTGCTGGACAACAAGGACGCCGTGGCGGTGCCGATCTTCGCGGCGCCGGGCTCCAACGCCATCGCCATCTCCAACGGCGTGCGCGCCGAGATGGCCGAGCTCGCGAAGTCCATGCCCGAGGGCGTGAAGTACGAAATCGTCTATGACCCGACGCAGTTCGTGCGCGCGTCCATCGAATCGGTGGTGCACACGCTGCTGGAGGCCATCGCCCTCGTCGTGCTGGTCGTGATCCTGTTCCTGCAGACGTGGCGCGCGTCCATCATCCCGCTGCTGGCGGTGCCGGTGGCGGTGGTGGGCACGTTCGCGGTGATGAGCCTGGGCGGCTTCTCGATCAACGCGCTGTCGCTGTTCGGTCTCGTGCTGGCCATCGGCATCGTCGTCGACGACGCCATCGTGGTGGTGGAGAACGTGGAGCGCAACATCTCGAACGGCCTCACGCCGCGCGAGGCGACGTACCGCGCCATGCGCGAGGTGTCGGGCCCCATCATCGCCATCGCGCTGGTGCTGGTGGCCGTGTTCGTGCCGCTGGCCTTCATCACGGGCCTGACCGGTCAGTTCTACAAGCAGTTCGCGCTGACGATCGCGATCTCGACGGTGATCTCGGCGATCAACTCGCTGACGCTGTCGCCCGCGCTCGCCGCGCTGCTGCTCAAGGGCCATGACGAGCCCAAGGATGCGCTGACGCGCGGCATGGACCGCGTGCTCGGCCGCTTCTTCGGCGCGTTCAATCGCGTGTTCCAGCGCGGCGCCGAGCGCTATTCGGGCGGCGTGACGAAGGCGATCACCAAGAAGGCGGTCATGCTCGGCGTCTACCTGCTGCTCGCGGCCTCGACGCTGGGCGTGTTCAAGGCCGTGCCCAACGGCTTCGTGCCGCCGCAGGACAAGCAGTACCTGATCGGCTTCGCGCAGCTGCCCGACGGCGCCACGCTGGATCGCACCGAGGCGGTCATCCGCAAGATGGACGAGATCACGCTGAAGCAGCCCGGCGTCGAGCACGCGGTGTCGTTCCCGGGCCTGTCGATCAACGGCTTCACCAACAGCTCGAACTCGGGCATCGTGTTCGTCACGCTGCAGGACTTCGACAAGCGCAAGGCCGCGAACCTGTCCGCCGGCGCGATCGCGCAGCAGCTGAACCAGCAGTACGGCGCGATCCAGGAAGCCTTCGTCGTGATGTTCCCGCCGCCGCCAGTGCAGGGCATCGGCACGACGGGCGGCTTCAAGCTGGAGCTGGAAGACCGCGGCTCGGTGGGCATCGCCGGCATGGACGCCGCGCTCAAGGCCTTCATGGCCAAGGCCTACCAGGCGCCGGAACTCGCGGGGATGTACTCGAGCTTCCAGGTCAACGTGCCGCAGCTGTACGCCGACATCGACCGCACGAAGGCGCAGCAACTGGGCGTGCCGGTGACCGACATCTTCGACACGATGCAGATCTACCTGGGCAGCCTGTACGCGAACGACTTCAACAAGTTCGGCCGCACGTACTCCGTGCGCGTGCAGGCGGACGCCGCCTACCGGGCGCGCGCCGAGGACATCGGCATGCTCAAGGTGCGCTCGTCCACCGGCGAGATGGTGCCGCTGTCGGCGCTGATGAAGGTCACGCCCACGTTCGGCCCGGAACGCGCGATGCGCTACAACGGCTTCCTGGCCGCCGACGTCAACGGCGGCCCGGCCCCCGGCTACTCGTCGGGCCAGGCCAAGGACGCCATCGCGCGCATCGCCAAGGAGACGCTGCCTCCGGGCGTCACCTACGAGTGGACCGACCTGACGTACCAGGAGATCCTGGCCGGCAATTCGGCGGTGCTGATCTTCCCGATCTCGATCCTGCTCGTGTTCCTGGTGCTGGCCGCGCAGTACGAGAGCCTGACGCTGCCGCTGGCCATCCTGATGATCGTGCCCATGGGCCTGCTCGCCGCGATGACCGGCGTGTGGCTCACGCACGGCGACGACAACGTCTTCACGCAGATCGGCTTGATGGTGCTGGTGGGCCTGAGTGCGAAGAACGCGATCCTGATCGTGGAGTTCGCACGCGAGCTGGAGTTCGCGGGACGCACGCCGCTGCGCGCCGCGATCGAGGCGAGCCGGCTGCGCCTGCGTCCGATCCTGATGACGTCGATGGCGTTCGTGATGGGCGTGCTGCCGCTGGTGCTGTCCACCGGCGCCGGCTCCGAGATGCGGCACGCGATGGGCGTGGCGGTGTTCTTCGGGATGATCGGCGTGACCGCGTTCGGCCTGTTCCTGACGCCGGTGTTCTACGTCCTGCTGCGTGCGCTGACGGGCAACCGCCAGCTCAAGCAGCACGGCCAGGTGCCCCACGACGTCGAGGCGCCCGGCGTGAACGCGGACCACGGCCCCGCGGCCAATGTCGGCGGCTTCGGCGTGCAGCCGGTGGTCGCCGCGCCGCTGCACGCGGACGAATGAGGGTGAAGGTGGGCTCGCCTGCTTCCTTCGCCGCTGGTGGAGCGGCGCCCGCGACCGGGCGCCGCTCCACCAGCAGGGCCGCGGCGTCGTCGCGTCGCGCCCACCCGTCGTCATCCCCGCGCGTCGTCGCATTCGCGTTCACCCGTCGCCATCCCCGCGCGTCGTCGCATTCGCGCTCACCCGTCGCCATCCCCGCGCGTCGTCGCATTCGCGCTCACCCGTCGCCATCCCCGCG
>JBJMWE010000262.1:0-7247 GCA_045810285.1 Vitreoscilla sp.
CGCGTGGCCGCGTGCGCCGCGCCTGCCGGTGGCGGCCTCGCCGCAGCTGGCCACGGTGCGCGCAGGCATGTTCCGCGATGAGGTGGCGCTGCGCGCGCGCGTCGAGCCGCTGCGTTCGGTGCAGCTGGACGCCGCGGAGGCCGGACGCGTCGAGGAGGTGCTGGCGCACGACGGCGAGCGCGTGGCCGCCGGCGCGCCGCTGTATCGCCTGCAGAGCGCCGAGCAGGAGCAGTTGCTGATGCAGCGGGGCTCGGAGGTGGCGCAGCAGATGGCCAACGTGTCGGTCGAACGCACCGCGCAGGCCGCGAGCCTGGCGCAGAACCGGCGCGAACTCGCGCAGCTGCAGGCGGCGGCGCAGCAGGCCGATGCCGACTGGCGGCGCCAGCAGCAGCTCGCCGATGCCGGCTTCGTGGCGCCGGCGGCCGTCGAACAAGGGGTGCGCAACAAGGCGCTGGCCGACCGGCTGCTGCACCAGGCCGAGGCCGACCAGCGCGCCGAGGCCGCCATCCGCGCGCAATCGATCGCCGAGATGAGCGACGCCGTGCACGGCCTGCGGCGCGGGCTGCAGCTGCTCGAGCGCACGCGCGAGCGCCTGCTGCAGCGCGCGCCGCTGGCCGGCACGCTCAGCGGCTTCGCGCTGCAGGTGGGTGCCAGCGTCCGGGCGGGCGACCGCCTCGGCCGCATCGACGATCCGGCCGGCGGCGTGCAACTGGTGGCCGACGTCGACGAGTACTGGCTGCCGCGCCTGCAGCCCGGGCAGGCCGTCGCCAGCGACGCCGGCGACCTCGTCCTGGCGCAGGCGCTGCCCCAGGTGCAGGCGGGCAAGGTGCGCGTGCTGCTGCGCTGGCCCGCAGGCCGCTCGCCGGCCAGCCTGCGCGCCGGCCAGGCGGTCGACGTCCGCCTGCAACTGAGCGCGCCGGGCGCGGCGCTGCTGCTGCCCGAAGGGCCCGGTGTCCAATCGCGCCTGTACGTTCGCCAGGGCAGCGAACTGCATCGCCGCGACGTGACGCTGGGGCGCCGCGCGTCCGGCCTCGTCGAGATCCTCGCCGGCCTGCGCGCCGGCGAGGAAGTCCTGATCTCCCAACCGCCCGCCGACAACGCGACACTCGCCCTGCCATGATCGCCCTGCACCAGCTCACCAAGCGCCATCGCGCCGGCGACATCGAGACCACCGCCCTCGATGCCATCGACCTGCACATCGAGGCCGGCGAATACGTGGCCGTCACCGGGCCGTCGGGCTGCGGCAAGTCCACGCTGCTCGGCCTGCTGGGGCTGCTCGATCGGCCGACCTCGGGCTGCTATCGGCTGCAGGGCGAGGACGTGGCCGGCAAGAGCCCGCGCGAGCTCGCGGCGCTGCGACGCGGCCGCATCGGCTTCGTGTTCCAGAATTTCAACCTCGTCGACGAGATGAGCGTGCACGACAACGTGCAGCTTGCGCTGCGCTACGGCGGGCAGCCCGAGAAGGCGCAGCGCGCGCGGGTGGCCGAGGTGCTGGAGCGCCTCGGGCTCGCGCATCGGGCCCGGCACCATCCCAGCCAGCTCAGCGGCGGCCAGCAGCAGCGCGTCGCCATCGCGCGCGCCATCGCCGGCCGGCCGGCGTTGCTGCTGGCCGACGAGCCCACCGGCAACCTCGACAGCGCGCACGGCCAGGAGGTGATGCGCCTGCTGCGCGAATTGAACGACGAAGGCACGACGCTGGTGATGGTGACGCACAGCGCGGAGCACGCCGCGCACGCGTCGCGGACCGTGCGCCTGCTCGATGGCCGCGTGCTGGTCGACGCGCACGCGGAGCAGCTGTCGTGAAGGCCCAGCTGCTGGACGCGCTGCGCGACGTGCGCAGCCGCGGACGCGCCACGGCGGTGTCCGTCGCCGGCCTCACGATCGGCCTGGCGGCCTGCCTGCTGGTGGCGCTGTTCGCGATCGCGCTGGCGGCGCCCGATCCGGACATCGTCGACCCGCAGCGCACGATCATGCTGGACTTCAAGGGCAACCCGCCGGGCGCGCCGAACCCGTGGTTCGGCGTCGCGCCCGTCGCCTTCGGGCCGTTGCTGAAGCAGCGCCATGCACCGCTCGACCTCATCAGCCGGATGACCTATGGCGGCATGGAATTCCCGGTCGGCAACCGGCTCGATCCCGCCGTGCTGCTGGCCGTCGATCCCGAGATCGTCGACGTGCTGAACCTGCGCAGCCTGGCGGGCGACCTGCGGGCCACGCTGTCGCGACCGGACACGATCGCGATCAGCACGGAGCTGATGCACAAGCTCTGGGGCGACGTCGCTCCCGCGGCGGTGGTCGGTCACCGCGTCGAATCGCACGGCCGCTGGTACACCGTCACCGCCATCGTGCCTGACACGGATCCGCGCAGTCCCTTGTACGGCGCCAGTCCACTGGTGGGCCATGCGATGGCGATGGCCAATTTCGATTCTCCGGCCAACGACATGAGCGCCAGCGACCGCGAGGCGATCTTCCTCATGACGGGCCGCGTGTTCGCACGGCTGCGGCCCGGAACGCGCATCGATGAAGTGAGCGGCTGGATGCACGACGCTTTCCTCTCCAGCCCGAAGTACCAGGAGCTGCCGCCGTCCTGGCGCAACGGGCGCGAGGCGGCGTACTTCCGCGGCGTCGCGCTCGCCGACATCCCGTTCGACGGGCCGGCCAACGAGCTGCGCTGGCGGGTGCTGGGCGCGGTGGCGGCGGCCTGCGTCCTGCTGCTCGCGCTGGCCGTCTTCAACGCGATGAGCCTGCAAGCCGCCCACATGCTGCAGCGCCAGCGCGAGACCGCGCTGCGCCGTGGGCTGGGAGCCAGCGGATGGCATCTGGTGCAGCTGTGGTCGCTGGAGGCCTGCGTGCCGCTGCTGGCGAGCGCGGCCGGGGCGCTGCTGATCGCGTGGTGGGTCGCCCCGACCGTCGCCAACTGGCTGCGGCTGCCCGACGCCCTGCCGCTGGCCGACCCGATGCCGCTGCGCGCGCTCGCCGGGCTGGCCACGGTCACGCTGGCGCTGCTGCCACTGACGATCGCCCTGCCCGCCCGCGCGGCGCTGCGCCGCTTGCCGGCCTCGGCATTGCAGGGCCGCACCACCAGCGAAGGCCCGTGGGGACGGCGCGTGCGCCAGGGCCTGCTCGGCGTACAGATCGGCGGAGCGCTGTTGCTCCTGTCGCTGGGCGGCGTGCTGGCCATCCAGCAAGCCCACATGCTCGACGTCGACCGTGGCTTCGACACGCGCAACCGTCTCGTGCTGCGCATGGAGACCGATCCCGACCGCATCCCGCCGCTGGAGGCGTTCGCGGCGGCGCTGACGCACGATCCCGCCGTCCGCCACTGGTCGTACAGCTTCATGACGCCCGCGGCGGACGTGGACGACCCCGGTTCGCGCGAACTGATGACCAGCGCGGGCGGCCACACCGTGGAGGTGCGCATGAGCTCGGTCGGCGCAAGCTTCTTCGACACCTACGGCATGACCGTTCTGGCCGGCGAGCCGCGGTTCTCCGAAGGCGCGTCGCACATCGTGGTCGACGCCAAGGCCGCGCGTCTGCTGGGCTTCCCGACGCCGCAGGCCGCCGTGGGCGCCATCGTCCAGGGCGGCGGCGCCTACCTGCAGAAGGGCACCGAGACCCGTCGCATCGTGGCCGTGGTCAAGGATGTCAGCCTGGAGTCGGCGCGCGGCCCGCGCATGCCGCAGGCGTTCTGGCTGATGGGGACTCCGCAGTGGGTCGTGACGGCCACGGGCCCGGACCCGGGCGCGCTGCAGGCCGCGTTGGAAGGCGCCTGGAAGGCACACGGACTGCAGGTGCCTTACGACCTCCAGTGGGCCGACGACCAGCGAGCCAACGTGTATCGCCAGGAGGCTCAGATGACCGCCACCGTCTCCGTCGTCGCACTTCTCGCGGTCGGCGTCGCGATGATCGGCGCCTACGCCATGGTCGCCGACACCCTGCGCCGCCGCCGCACGGAGCTGGTGCTGCACCGCCTGCACGGCGCGGGCGACGCGGCGATCGCGCGCCAGGTGGCCGCCGAGTTCGGCGTGCCGCTGCTGGGGGCGGCGCTGGTGGCATTGCCGCTGGCGGCCTGGATCGGCGCGCGCTACCTCGACGGCTTCCAGGATCGCGTCACGTGGCTGCCGGGGCTGGCGACGCCCCTGCTGGCAGCGCTGGCCGCCACCCTGCTCGTCACCGCGGCGGCCTGCCTGCGCCATGTGCGCCAGGCGCTGGCGCTGCAGCCGATCGAGGCGTTGAACTGACCAGCGCAATCACGCTAGTGTCAGCGCGCAGCGGCGATGGCGTCGCGCATGGCGCAGCGCGACGGCTCGTCGAGCGGCATCGCGACCTCGAGCAGCGCGGCCTCCAGCTCGGCGACGACGCGATCGAGTTCCTCGAGCACGATCGTCAGCTCGACGACGGTGAGCGGACGGCCCGCGCCGCGCGTGCTCGCGGACGGGCCCGGTACGGGGGACGGGGTGGACATGCCGGACTCCTTCGCGCCGAACGCGGGCGCCATGGCCCGATCCAGGCATTCGACGCGCCCGCGGCGGGGCGCGACTTGCTGCCGCCGACGGATGCACCGGCGCGCGGCGCGCGCGTCACTCCGACGCCGGCGCGGCGTCGTAGCGATGCGGGTCGGCCAGCAGGTCGTGCGTCTCGGGGTGCCTGCGCATCCAGGCGTCGAACACCTCGCACTGCGGCACCACCCTGAGCCCGCGCTCGCGCACGGAGGCGAGCGCGAACTCGACGAGCTCGCGCGCGATGCCGCGGCCGCGCAGCGCCTCGGGCACGACGGTGTGCTCGAAGGTGATCACGTTGCCGGCGAGCGAATAGGTGGCGACCGCGGCGTGGCGATCGACGATCTTCTCGAAACGGTGGGCGGCGACGTTGTCGCGGACGGCGGAGGCGGTGTCGGTCATGGCGGCGGTTAAGGTTGGCGCAGGCCTCATTCTCGCGTGGTGCGCGTCGCGTAAAGTCGAGCCACAACGAAGGGAGCGGAATTGGACGCCATGGGAAGCCATCCAGGAAGACGCGCGCGCCGCGCACTGCTCGCGGCCGCGCTGGCCGCGCTCGGCCTGCAATGCCCAGGCGGCGCCCAGGCCGCCGGCTGCCGCCTCAAGTACATGGAGCTGCCGGTCCGGATGGTGGGCTCGCGCGCCGTCGCCACGTTGGGCATCGACGACACCCGGGTGTCCCTGATCGTCGACAGCGGCGCCTTCTTCAGCATGCTGACCCCGGCCGCGGCGGCGGCGCTGCACCTGAAGCTGCACCCGCTGCCCGGCGGCATGGTCATCCGGGGACTGGCCGGCCAGGCCGTGGCCCAGATGGCGACCGTCGACCGGCTGCAGCTGGCCAAGGACGTGATCCCGAACGTCGACTTCATCGTCGGCGGCAACGAGGACGTCGCCGGCACCATGGGCCTGCTGGGTCGCAACATCCTCTCGTTCGCGGACACCGAATACGACCTGGCACACGGGATGATCCACCTGGTGGTGCCGAGCGACGATTGCGAGAAGGCCAACATGGCCTACTGGGCCGCCGGCATGCAGGTGGCGGAGCTGCCGCTGCTGCACGCGTTCCATGACCAGGCGCCGCCGATACGCGCCAAGGTCAAGGTCAACGACAAGATCGTGAAGGCCCTGTTCGACACGGGCGCCAGCACGCTGCTGTCCCTGCGTGCGGCGCACCGGGCTGGTCTCAAGGATGCCGACCTGACTCCCAACGGCAGGCACTACGGCATCGGCACCGACAGCGTGCCGTCCTGGACGGCGCGGATCGAGAAGGTGGATTTCGGCGGCGAGGCCATCATGAACAACCAGCTCCTCGTTGTCGACTACGACGTGACCGACGACGAGATGCTGGTGGGTGTCGACTTCTTTCTGGCGCACCACGTCTATGTGTCCAAGCAGCAGTCGAAGATGTATTTCACCTATGCGGGCGGTCCCGTATTCGCGCTCAACAAGGGCACGCTCGTCGACACGGCGGCCGCCGACGCCGCGGCTTCCGGCGCGGCGGCCATGACTGCGGACGCGCTGGCGCGCCGCGGCGAGGCGTCGCTGTCGCGCGGAAACCTCGCCAGCGCCCTCGCCGACCTCGACCAGGCCAGCGCGATGGAGCCCGGCGACGCGAGCCATCGCTGGGCGCGCGCACGCGTGCACCTGGCGATGAAGGACATCGCGGCGGCCCGGGCCGACCTGGACAAGGCACTCGAGCTCGCCCCGCAGCTCGCCGAGGCCCGCGTCCTGCGCGCCGGACTGCGCGAGGCCGCGCATGAACGCGAGGGCACGCTGGAAGACCTCGCGGCGCTCGACGCGACGTTGCCGCCGTCCTCCGATATCCGGCGCGGCATGGCACTGCTGTTCTCCGACATGCACATGCCGGCGCAGGCGATCGCGCAATGGAACCTGTGGCTTCCGGTGCACCTGCACGACATCGGGCGCGGGTCCGCGCTCAACGCGCGCTGCTGGAGCCGCGTCCAATCGGGCATCGAGCTGGACAAGGCGCTCGCCGACTGCGACGACGCGATCGACCTGGACGACAAGAACGCCAGCTACCTCGACAGCCGGGCCTGGGCCTACCTGCGCCTGGGCAAGTCCAGGAAGGCGCTGGCCGACTTCGATCGCGCGCTGGAGATCAACCCGAAGAGCGCGTGGTCGCTGTACGGCCGCGGCCAGGTGCAGCTCGGGCTCGGCCAGGCCGACAAGGCCTGGGCAGACCTGGCGGCGGCGCGCAGCGAGCGTCCCGGGATCGACGCCGACGCGAAGCGCGACGGGCTGCCGGTCGCGCCGATGCCGGCGAAGGCGCCGGTCGCGGCGTCCGCCGCATCGAGCTGACTTTGCGCCGCGTTCAGCCGCGCCGCGCCGGCAGGCTGCGCGGCCGCGCCTGGGCGGCGCGCGCGGCGGTCAGCTCCTGCGTCGCCGCCTCGTTGGCCTGCTCCAGCCACTGCAGCGCATCGATGTAGCCCACGAAGTGCTCGAGATACTCGGGCGACAGCTCGCGCATCAGCACCAGCGTGCGATGCACCAGGTGCTGCGAGTTCAGGGGGCCGGCGTTGTCGGGCAGCGCGGCGCGCGATTGCGCCAGGCGCTGCTCGGCGGACAGCCGCGACCACGTGCGCTTGAAGAACTGCAGCGTCGACGCGTCGGCGGCGGCGCCGGTGACGACGGGCGACGCCGCGGCAAGGCGCGACGCATTCGCACGCGGCGCGGACGCAGACGCAGACGCAGACGCAGACGCGGACGCGGGCACGGGCGCCGCGCCGCGCTGCC
>JBJMWE010000263.1:0-11519 GCA_045810285.1 Vitreoscilla sp.
CCTGTTCGACTACTGGCTCACCACCGTCGGCGAACCGCCGATCGCGTCGATCCGGGCGCAGGTCGAACGCGACCTCGACGGGCGCCTGGGCCCGCGCGCCGCGCGCCAGGCCAAGGACGTGTTCGCCCGCTACGTGCAGTTCAAGGAGGCGCTGAAGGCGCAGCGTCCGGCCAGGCCGGTCGGCCGCAGCGTCGACATGCTGCGCGACGGGCTGCGCCGGATGCTGGCCTTGCGCGCGTCGTACTTCGGCGAGGGCGAGGCGCAGGCGCTGTTCGGGCCGCAGGATGCCGAGGCGTCGGCCGCGCTCGCGCGCATGGCGGTGGAGCAGGATCCGTCGCTCGACGCGGCCACTCGCGCGCAGCGGCTGGCCGCGCTCGACGCCGCCCTGCCCGCGAGCGTGCGCGAGGCGCGCGCGGCGTCGCTGTCGGTCGTCCACCTCGAGGAGGCCGCGCAGCGGATCCGCACGGCCGGCGGCAGCGAGGACGACGTGTATCGCATGCGCGCCGCCGCCACGTCGCCCGAGGCCGCCAACCGCCTGGCCGAGGTCGATCGCGAGGAAGCCGCCTGGAAATCGCGCATCGCCGGCTACCAGGCGCAGCGCGGCGCGCTGCTGGCCACGCCCGGCGACGACGCCGCGCACGCCGCCGCGATGGCGGCGCTGCGCAACCGGCTGTTCACGCCGGACGAGCAGCGTCGGCTGGCGGCCTACGAGGGCTGAGGAAAACATGACACGCGCTGGCTGACTTCCCCGCGCAGCATCGGGGCTCCGCAACGACTGGAGCCCCGCCATGACCCCCACGCCCGCCGCCCTCGCCTGCGCCACCCTGTGCGCGGCCACCGTCCTCGCGCCGGCGCCCCTGCACGCGCAGAACGCGCCCGCGCACGACGGCCTGCACGACTTCGACTTCCTCATGGGCCACTGGCATGTGCAGCTGCGCAAGCTCGTGGATCCGCTGACCGGCTCGACGACCTGGATCGAGTACGAGGGCACATCGGTGATGGGCAAGGTCTGGGACGGCCGCGCGAACATGGAGGAGTTCAAGGTGGCGGTGATCGCGCGCGACGCGCACACCCCCGCGGCCGCGAAGCGTCCCGCCATCGACGCCCAGACGCTGCGCCTGTACGACCCCGGCACCGGCTTGTGGAACATCTGGCTGGCCGACGCCGCCCACGGCAAGCTGGACGGCCCGCCCACCGTCGGCGCGTTCCATGACGGCCGCGGCGAGTTCTTCGACGCGGAGGACTTCAACGGCCGGCCCATCGTCGTGCGCTACGTGTGGACGCGGCCGACGCCGACCAGCGCGCACTTCGAGCAGTCGTTGTCGCCGGACTGGGGCCGCACGTGGGAGGTGAACTGGATCTGCGACCTGACGCCGCAGCCGTGAGCCAGCGGAGGTCGTCCCGCGCGCGGGGTGACGCTTCGCGCAGGATCCACGCGAGCAGACACCCGGCCCTGAACAGCGGCGCCTTGGCGGAGGTGGATCCTGCGACTCCGCTTCGCTTCGCGCAGGATGACGGCTCGGCCGGCTTCGCATCGCGGAGCGCCACGCCTCGCGGACCGCCACGCCTGGCGGACCGCCACGCCTCGCGAACTGCCACGCCTCGCGGACCGCCACCCTCGTGGAGCGCCATGCCTCGCGGAGCGCCATGCCTCGCGGACCCCCACGCCTCGCGGAGCGCCACGCCTCGCGGACCGCCATGCCTCGCGGACCGCCACGCCTCGCGGAGCGCCACGCCTGTCATCCTGCGCGCAGTCGCAGGATCCACGCGAGCAGACACCCGGCCCTGAACAGCGGCGCCTTGCAGAAGGTGGATCCTGCGACTCCGCTTCGCTTCGCGCAGGATGACGGCTTGACCCCTGTCATCCTGCGCGCAGTCGCAGGATCCACGCAAGCAGCCATCGCCCCGCTTCGCGCAGGACGACGGCCTGGCCTGCGTGAGACGCACGCAACACGTCGCACAGGCTTCGCTTGCCAAAGCAGTAAAGACTCTTTACAGTCCGCTCATTCGCTGATTCGCAGCACCCGCCAGGAAACATCGTGAACCACCGCCTATCGCAACGCAATGCCCTCGCCGCCCGGCGACCGCTCGCGCTCGCGCGCGTGACGCGACAACCGGCCCTGCAGCGACCGCAACGACAACGCCTTCCGGGAGAAGCCCGCGCCTGACCGCGCGCCTTCGCCAACCTCTTTCCAGGGGCCCGGATTCGCAAGAGTCCGGGCCCCTTTCCTTTCGCCTCGTTAGCTCAGCTGGATCCAGAGCGCCGGCCTACGAAGCCGGAGGCCGCACGTTCGAATCGTGCACGAGGCGCCACCGCATTTCCCGATAGCGCAGTCGGTAGCGCGCCTGGCTGTTAACCAGGAGGTCCGTGGTTCGAGGCCACGTCGGGGAGCCATTCACTCGGTGTAGCGCAGCTGGGAGCGCATCTGCTTTGGGAGCAGAGGGTCGCAGGTTCGAACCCTGCCGCCGAGACCATTTCATCCGTCCCCTCGTGGCGGAATTGGCAGACGCACCGGTCTCAGAAGCCGGGGTCGCAAGACATGTCCGTTCGACTCGGACCGAGGGGACCAACCAGGCAGCCGGGGCGTCGTCGAGTGGCTCAGACAGCTGACTTTGACTCAGCGCACGCAGGTTCGAATCCTGCTGCCCCTGCCCTCTTCCTGCGTCCGTAGGTCAGCGGCGAGAGCACGACCGTCCGAAGGTCGTGGGCGGTGGTTCGAATCCACCCGGACGCGCCAGTCGCTCAGGCCAGCCGCTTCTCGAAGAACGCGTCCGGGTAGGGATCGTCGTTGAAGCGCGGGATCTCGGTCCAGCCCGTCTTGCGATAGAGCGCGATCGCCTCGGGCAGCGCGCTGTTGGTGTCCAGGCGGAGCACGCGGATGTGCAGGTCGCGCGCCGCGTCCTCGACGGCCCCCATGAGGCGGCGTGCCAGCCCCTGGCCGCGCGCCGCCGGCGACACCCACAGCCGCTTGACCTCCGCCGCGCCGCTGCCGTCGCCCTTGAGGCCGACGCAGCCGGCGGGCAGGCCGTCCGACCACGCGAGCAGGAAGGTGCCGCGCGGCGGGACCATGTCGGCGGCGTCGGGGTCGCGCGAGCGCGAGACATCGAAGCCGGCCGCGAAGCGCCGTGCCAGCTCGCCGTAGTAGGCGCGCAGGCAGGCCACCGCCGGCTCGCTGCGTGGGTCGGCCGGCTCGACGACGGTCCGTTCGCGCTGCAGCGCGGCGGCGATGAGATCCATCGCGGCCAGCAGGGCCTCGGGACGGGGATTGCGCGCCAGCATCGCTCCGGCCTGCGCATCCGACAGCTTCTCGTAGGCCTTGAATTCCCGCTGGCCCGCGCGGGTGAGGCGCGCGACGCGTCGGCGCGCGTCGTCGGGATGCGCGAGGGTCTCGACCAGCCCTTCCTCTTCCAGGCCACGCAGCAGCCGGCTGGCCAGGCCCGAATCCAGGCCCAGCGACTCGCGCAGGCGGGCGACGTCGGAGATGCCGCGCCCGATCGAGTTCAGCACGCGCGCCGCCCCCAGCGGCCGGCCGCGGCCAAGGAAGGAGGTATCGAGCGCGCCCACCTCGACGGTGACGGCGCGGTTGAATCGGCGCACGCGGGCGATCGCTTCGGCATCCATTTATCTGACTTTAGTCAGACATCTGCGATTCGTCAACTCCACGCGTGCCGGCAGCCAAAGGCGCCACGCCCGCCCGCAGGACGCGCGACGCGGCGGCGCTCAGTGCCCGCCGACGTAGATGAACCGGACCAGGAACACGGCGCAGATGATCCACGACATCGGATGCGCGTCGCGCCACTTGCCGGTGAACAGCTTCAACGCCGCGTAGGTGATGAAGCCGAACGCCAGGCCGTTGGCGATCGAGTAGGTCAGCGGCATCGCGAGCGCCGTCACCACCGCGGGCACGGACTCGGTCGTCTCGTTCCAGTCGAGGTCGATCAGGTCGCGCAGCATCAGGCTGGCGACGTACAGCAGCGCGGGCGCCGTCGCGTACGCCGGCACGACGCCGGCCAGCGGCGAGAAGAACAGGCAGGCGAGGAACAGCGCCGCCACGGCCACCGCCGTCAGGCCCGTGCGGCCCCCGGCCTGCACGCCCGCGGCGCTCTCGATGTAGGCCGTGGTGCTGGAGGTGCCCAGCAGCGAGCCCGCGAAGATGGCGCTGCTGTCGGCCAGCAGGGCCTTGTTCATGCGGTGCATCTTGCCGTCGGTCACCAGGCCGGCGCGGCGCGCGACGGCCATCAGCGTGCCGGTGGCGTCGAACACCTCCACCAGGAAGAACACCAGGATCACGTTGAACACGCCCACGCCGAGGGCGCCCTTGATGTCCAGCTGCATGAAGGTCGGCGCGATCGACGGCGGCAGCGACACGACGCCGTCGAACTTGTTGCCCGCGAAGAAGAACGACAGCGCGGTGACGGCCAGGATGCCGATCAGGATCGCGCCGCGCACGCGCAGCCGGTCCAGCACGACGACGGCGAAGAAGCCGATCACCGCGAGGACGGTCGCCGGTGCATGCAGGTCGCCCAGCGTCACGTACGTGGCCTTGGACGGCGCGACGATGCCGGCGCTCTTGAGCGCGATGATCGCCAGGAACATGCCGATGCCCACCGTGATGCCGATGCGCAGCGACTGCGGGATGCCCTGGATGATCAGCTCGCGCAGCCGGAAGACGGTGGCCAGCAGGAACAGGCAGCCCGAGATGAAGACGGCGCCGAGCGCGACCTGCCACTTCATGCCCATGCCCAGCACCACCACGTACGCGAAATAGGCGTTCAGCCCCATGCCCGGCGCGAGCGCGATCGGGTAGTTCGCGTACAGCCCCATGATCAGCGAGCCGAGCGCGGCGATGAGGCAGGTGGCGACGAACACCGCGCCCTTGGGCATGCCGGCGTCGCCGAGGATGGACGGGTTGACGAAGACGATGTAGGCCATCGTCAGGAAGGTCGTCAGGCCGGCCAGCAGCTCGGTGTTGACGGTGCTGCCGTGCTTGGTGAGCTCGAACAGCCGTTCGATCCAGGCCGGCGCGGGCCTGGCAATGGGGGGTGCAGCGGCCTCGGGGGCCACCGCGGCGGTGGGGGTCGTGGAATGCATGTTGTCTCCTGCATCGCTTCCATGGGGATGCCCGGGGGCGCATCTGGCGTGCGCTGGCCTGCGGGTTCGCTTGAACCGGGACGGGTCTCTCAATCCCGGCGGTATCTCGGCACGCCGGCGACGTAGGCCGACTCCAGCAAGCGTTCGTCGCCCAGGGTCATCCAGGCGAAGAGCTTCTCGTGCAGGTCCTGCGCCAGGTCGACGCGGTGCTGCATCAGGGGGGTCGACGCCCAGTCCCAGACCGCGATGTCGGCGTGGCGACCAGGCTCGAGGCTGCCGATCTCGTGATCCAGTTGCAGGGCGCGGGCGGCGCCGCGGGTGGCGCCGTACAGGGCCTTCCACGCCGTGAGCTTCACGCCGCGCATCGCGGCCACCTTGTATGCGTCGGCCAGCGTGCGGATCATCGACAGGCTGGTGCCGCCGCCGACGTCGCTGGCCACCGACACGTGCGCGCCCTGCCCTTCGGCGGCGAGCCAGTCGAACAGGCCGCTGCCCAGGAACAGGTTGGAGCTGGGGCTGTGCGCGATCTGCGCGCCCGTCTCGCGCAGCAGCACGCGGTCGGTGTCGTCCAGCCACACGCCGTGCGCCAGGACGGATCGCTCGTTGAGCAGCCCGTGGCGCTGGTAGACGTCGAGGTAGCTGCGCGCCTGCGGGAACAGCTCCGCCACCCATTGCACCTCGTCGCGGTTCTCGGCGACGTGGGTCTGCATGTAGGTGCCCGGATGCGCCTGGATCAACGCGGCGGCCATCTGCATCTGCGCCGAGGTGCTGGTGGGCGCGAAGCGCACCGTCAGCGCGTAGGCGAGGCGATCGCGGCCGTGCCAGCGCTGGATCAGGTCGACGCAATCGCGCTCGGCATTCTTCACGTCGTCGCGCAGGTAGTCGGGCGCGTGGCGATCCATCAGCACCTTGCCGGCGATGAGGCGCATGCCGCGCCGCTGGGCGCCCGCGAACAACGCGTCGGCCGAGGCCTTGTGCACCGTGGGGAAGACGACGGCCGACGTCGTGCCGTGCGCCAGCAGCGCGTCGAGGAAGCGCTCGGCGCCGGCGACGGCCACCACCGGGTCGGCGTGCCGTCCCTCGGCCGGGAAGGTGTACGTGTTGAGCCACTCCAGCAGCTCGGTGCCGTACGAGGCGATGACGTCCAGCTGCGGGCTGTGCACGTGGGTGTCGACGAAGCCGGGCAGGACGAGCCGGCCGCGGTGGTCGATGCGCTGCCAGTCCGCGGCGGGCTCGTCGGCCTGCGCGCCGACGATGCGGCCGTCCTCCACCAGCAGCCAGTGGTCGGGGCGGAAGCGCACGCCGCCGGCGCTGGCGGGCGCGGCGAAGCCGGGGTCGGCAGTGAAATCGAGCAGGTCGCCGCGCAGGGCGATGCGGGAAGCGGTGGTCATGGGGTCCTGGAGCATCCGGTTCAGACGAGCGACTGGGTGGCCTCGCGGACCTGCGTCCGCAGCCAGCGACCGGCACCCGAGTGGTGGCTGAGCTCGTGCCAGAGCTGGTAGTAGCTCAGCGAGGTCAGCCGCATGGGACAACGCACGATGCGTACCGGCAGCGTGTCGACGTAGCGGCTGCAGAAGCGGCGGCCTGTCGTCAGCACCAGGTGCGAGCGCGCCACCATCAGCGGCGCCAGCGCGAAGTGCGGCGTGCGCACGGTGATGTTGCGCGCCAGGCCCTGGCCGGCGAGATGCTCGTCGATCACGCCCGGCGCGCCCGCATGCAGCGGCCGCGGCGCCACGTGCTCGCTCTCGAGGTAGCGCTCGGACGTCCACCAGCGCGGATTGCGCACCGCCGGGTGATCGGCCGCCACGAGGCAGACGATCTCGTCCGTGAACAACTGGCCCATGTGCAGCTCGCCGGGCGGCTGCAGCCAGTTGCCGACGACCAGGTCGACCTCGGCGCGCGACAGGTGCAGCCGGTAGTCGTACTCATCGGTCAGCGGCAGGATCTCCAGCGTCACGCGCGGAGCCTGGGCCTTGATGCGGCCGACGACCTCCGGCAGCAGCACCGGGTCCAGCCAGTCGCTGGCGGCGATGCGGAAATGCGTCGTGGCGGTGGCCGGGTCGAAATCGAGGCCGCGCGAGCGCGAGCCGAACATCAGCTGGGCGCTGCGCAGGAGTTCGGACGCCGGCTCCATCAGCGCGAGCGCCGCCGGCGTCGGCACCATGCCGTGGCCGGCACGGACGAGCAACGGGTCGCCCGTCAGCTCGCGCAGCCGCTTGAGCTTGGCGCTCACCGCGGGCTGCGTCGTCTGCAGTCGCAGCGCGGCCCGGGAAATGCTTCTTTCAGTGATCACCGTGTGGAACAGCCTGACGAGAGATAGCTCGATCTTGTCGAAAGAATTCGGTTCTGCCATACAAGAATCTCCATGGTTGCTATCTATCCGGACATATACACCCGGAGGCCGGATCGGAGTAACTTTGGTGCTGTCCCGCCACGAATCGCCCGCCAGAACATGCAGACCCGGCCCATCCGCTTCTTCCACCACCGCCTTGGCCGAGTCGTCGAGGTGAGCGAGGCCGCGCCCACGCGCACCGTGCTGAACTGGCTGCGCGAGGACGCACGCTGCAGCGGCACCAAGGAAGGGTGCAACGAGGGCGATTGCGGTGCATGCACCGTCATCGTGGCCGAGCTGGCCGAACGCGCGGCCAGCGTCGGCACGCCCTCGGCCGCCGCCACCGTCGTGGGCGGACTGTCGCTGCGCACCGTCAACGCCTGCATCCAGTTCCTGCCCACGCTGGACGGCAAGGCGCTGCTGACGGTGGAGGATCTGAAGCGCATCGGCGGCGGCGCGCTGCACCCGGCGCAGCAGGCGCTGGTCGAGTGCCACGGCTCGCAATGCGGCTTCTGCACGCCCGGCATCGCGATGACGCTGGCCGGCACCTACGAACGCCACTGCGAGGCCGGCACGCGCCCGAGCCGCCAGCAACTGGCCGACGACCTCTCGGGCAACCTGTGCCGCTGCACCGGCTACCGCCCGATCCTGGACGCCGGCCAGCGCATGTTCGACCTGCCCGCCGCGCGGCTGGACACCGCCCCCATCGTCGACGCGCTGCGCGCCATCGACGCGCCGGCCGGCTTCGCCTACGAGGCGCCGAACCCGGCCGTGCGCACCGACGCCGGGCCGCGCCGCGACCGCTTCTGGGCGCCGCGCACGCGGGACGACTTCGCCGGTCTGCGCGAGCAGCATCCCGCGGCCCGCCTGCTGGCCGGCAACACGGACATCGGCCTGTGGGTCAACAAGCAGTTTCGCGACCTCGGCGACATCCTCTACATCGGCAACGTCGACGCCCTCAAGCGCATAGAACGGCGCGACGGCGTGCTGCGCATCGGCACCGGCGCGTCGCTGGAAGACGGCTGGGCGACGCTCACCGCCGAGATCCCCGCGCTGCAGGACATGTGGCTGCGCTTCGCCTCGCTGCCGGTGCGCAACGCCGGCACGCTGGGCGGCAGCATCGCCAACGGTTCGCCCATCGGCGACAGCGCGCCGGTGCTGATGGCGCTGGGCACGGCGCTCGTGCTGCGCCGCGGCGCCACCCGGCGCACGCTGCGCCTGGAGGACTTCTACCTCGACTACATGAAGAACGCGCTGCAGCCCGGCGAGTTCATCGAGGCGCTCGACGTCACGCTGCCGGCGCCCGCCGCCGCGGTGCGCGCCTACAAGCTGTCCAAGCGCTTCGATTGCGACATCTCCGCCGTCGCCGCCGGCCTGGCGATCGAACTCGACGGCGAGCGCGTGCGCAGCGCACGCTTCGCGTTCGGCGGCATGGCCGCGACCGTCAAGCGCGCCGCCCACGCCGAGGCGGCCGTGCTCGGCCAGCCCTGGACGCAGGCCACCGTCGAGGCGGCGATGGCGGCGCTGGCGCGCGACTTCACGCCGCTGACCGACATGCGCGCCAGCGCCGCGCATCGCGCGCGCGTCGCGGCCAACCTGCTGCGCCGGCTGTGGCTGGAGACGCGCCCCGTCGCCCCGCTGCCCGCGCGCCGCCTCAACGTCTTCGACGTGATGCCGCACGCGGCGCCCGCCGCCTGAGGAGATCGCATGAACAAGGAAGCCGAAGCATTCCTGGTCGAGCCCGGGCTCGCGTACGCCGACTACGACCACAACACGCGTGCGCGCATCGACGTCGACGGCGAGGCCGCGCGCCAGCGCGAGGGCGCCCGCGTGGGCGTGAGCCGCCGGCACGAGTCGGCGCACCTGCACGTGGCCGGCGAGGCCACCTACATCGACGACATGCCCGAGCTGGCCGGCACGCTGCATGCGGCCCTCGGCCTGTCGCCGGTGGCGCACGGGCGCATCAAGGCATTCGACATCGACAGCATCCGCGCGCTGCCGGGCGTGGTCGACGTGATCGTCGCGGCCGACATCCCCGGCCTCAACGACTGCGGCGCCATCGTGCACGACGACCCGATCCTGGCCGACGGCCTCGTGCAGTTCCTCGGCCAGCCCGTCTTCGCCGTGATCGCCACCGACCGCGATCTCGCGCGCCGCGCCGCCGGCCAGGCGAAGCAGGCGCTCGAGATCGAGCCGCTGCCCGCGTTCATCACCGCGGCCGAGGCCCACGCCGCACGGCAGTACGTGCTGCCGCCCATGCACCTGGCGCGCGGCGACGCGAAGGCCGCCCTCGCGCGCGCCCCGCGCCGCCTGCAGGGCACGATCAGCCTCGGCGGCCAGGAGCAGTTCTACCTCGAGGGCCAGATCTCGTATGCGATCCCGACCGAGGGCGACGGCATGCGCGTGCACTGCTCGACGCAGCATCCGAGCGAGATGCAGCACCTGGTCGCGCATGCGCTGGGCCTGCAGTCGCACCATGTGCATGTCGAGTGCCGGCGCATGGGCGGCGGCTTCGGCGGCAAGGAATCGCAGTCGGGCCTCTTCGCGTGCATCGCGGCGGTGGCCGCACGCAAGCTGGGCCGGCCGGTGAAGGTGCGGCCCGATCGCGACGACGACTTCATGATCACCGGGCGCCGCCACGGCTTCGAGTATGCGTACGAGGTCGGCTTCGACGACGACGGCCGCGTGCTGGGCGCCGAGATCGACATGGTCTCCAACGCCGGCTTCTCGACGGACCTGTCCGGCCCGGTGATGACGCGCGCGCTGTGCCACTTCGACAACGCGTACTGGATGCCCGACGTGGCCATCCACGGCTACGCCGCGAAGACCAACACGCAGAGCAACACGGCGTTCCGCGGCTTCGGCGGCCCGCAGGGCGCGTTCGCGGCCGAGGTCATCCTCGACTCGATCGCGCGCACGCTCGGCAAGGACGCCCTCGAGGTGCGGCGCGCCAATTTCTACGGCGTGGGCGAACGCGACGTCACGCCCTACGGCCAGCGCGTGGTCGACAACGTCATCCGCCCGCTGACCGACGAGCTCGCCGCCAAGGCCGGCTACGTGCAACGACGCGCGCAGGTCGACGCCTTCAACGCGACGAGCCCGGTGCTGAAGAAGGGGCTGGCGCTGACGCCCGTCAAGTTCGGCATCTCGTTCAACGTCAAGCACTTCAACCAGGCCGGCGCGCTGGTGCACGTGTACGCGGACGGCACGATGCTGGTCAACCACGGCGGCACCGAGATGGGCCAGGGCCTGAACACCAAGGTCGCCCAGGTAGTGGCGCACGAGCTCGGCGTGAGCTTCGAGACGGTGCGCGCCACGGCGACGGACACGACCAAGGTGGCCAACACCTCGGCCACCGCGGCGTCGACCGGTGCCGACCTGAACGGCAAGGCCGCGCAGGACGCCGCGCGCCAGATCCGCGAGCGCCTGGCCGCGTTCGCCGCTCAACGCCACGGCGGCGAGGCCGGGGACGTGCGCTTCGCCAACGACACCTGCCACGTCAACGGCCACGCCATCCCGTTCCCCGAGCTGGCGCGCGCCGCCTACGAGGAGCGCGTGCAGCTGTGGTCGGACGGCTTCTACGCCACGCCCGGCCTGCACTGGGACCGCGCCAGGCTGCAGGGCCGGCCGTTCTTCTACTTCGCGTACGGCGCCGCGCTGAGCGAGGTCGTCGTCGACACGCTCACCGGCGAGTGGAAGCTGCTGCGTGCCGACGTGCTGCACGACGTCGGCCGGTCACTGAACCCGGCGGTCGACATCGGCCAGGTGGAAGGCGCGTTCATCCAGGGCATGGGCTGGCTCACGATGGAGGAGCTCGTCTGGCACCCGAAGACGGGCATGCTCGCCACGCACGCGCCCAGCACGTACAAGATCCCGACCGCCAACGACTGCCCGCCGGTGTTCAACGTCGCGCTGTTCGACAACGCGAACGTGGAGGACAGCATCCACCGCAGCAAGGCCGTCGGCGAGCCGCCGCTGCTGCTGGGTTTCGCCGCCCTGCTGGCCATCAAGGACGCCTGCGCGGCCTGCGGCCCCGAGAAGTGCGACCCGCCGCTGCGCGCGCCGGCCACGGCCGAGGCCGTGCTCGACGCCATC